>JAJONL010000031.1 GCA_021323395.1 Nitrospira sp. | reverse complement strand
TCACCGGCGAGATAGAAATGGGCGACGACCGCCGATGTAATGGCATCCAACTCGTCATGGCTACATGGTTCCAATATAAACCGCCCTCTGATTCCAAAATTGGCGAGTCCCTGTGCTAATTCTGCAAGGCTCGACCCTTTTCTGGGGATGCGCATGATGTCTTGAGCCGCACCGGGATAACTTTCTATCACGCTGAAACCACGCCTGCGGAACTCATCAGCGAGGCGCATGCCTCGCTCTGTTAATTTTTGCATGCTCGGAAGCAGGCAGGGAAAGACCTTGACTCCCCGCCTCCACAAAATTCGCTCAGCCTCACGAAGAATCCCTTTGCTACGGCAATGGCACATGTCCCGCGTGCAACAGCGCCCAACGGGTATCCCTAGAGGAGAATCGATCGAGATGACATCGGGATTGCATCGGATAGTCTCGTCAATGATCTGTTGGTCAGTCTTGACCAAACATGTAGAGGCTAAGTCACCTTCAAGAATCGCCAAGCCTGTTGGGCGAATCTCTGATGCGCGCAGATCCACCCCCACCACCACAGGCACATTACCACCCATTTTTTGAATGGTACGGAGTAGGTCTCCCAATGCGATAGGTGGTTGATCGACCGTCCGCGTTTTCAGCAGAACTCGATTTTCACCAACGACCAACTGGACACCGGCCCCTCTCACTCGGTTCACCTCGACGGCAAACCTCTTTGGCCTCTCGATCTTTAGCTTAGCCCTAGCCTTGTCTCCATCCATCAGCTTTGCCATTAATTGCTGACGGGCAAATCTCAATAGGTTTTGAAGATTGGTCACGTCAGCAACGTTGTAGTGAACTAGTTGCTCCAACGCTGACAGGTCGCCACGTTTGTAACGCGACCAAAGAACGGTGGCTAAGTAGCCATTCACGGCCTGAGCCTTCTCACTACGCCGCATCCCAAGCTCGTGCTCAATCGCTTTGAGTCCTCCAGAGTAACCCAGGCGTTTTAAGAGATAGCGAAGATCTATGTGTATCGGTGGCAACCTCAAGGAGGGTAGTTTTGTTTTTAGAAACGGCAAATCAAACAGCGTTCCGTTAAACGTCACCACGATATCGTAACGAGCAAGCAAGTCAGGTAATTTCTTGAGGTTGTGGCCAGCGATGAGAGTCTCGACACGTTGGCCATCATATAAACCAACCAGCGTGATTTCGTCGTAATAATTTGAGAGTCCCGTGGTTTCAATGTCCAGGAAGACCATCTTCGATTCAAACGTAGATGAGAGTCTCCACCAGGCTTCCCGCGGCATAAACTCGGAGAAAAACTTTACGTCTTGTTTCTCCAGAGCCCTTGTCGACTCTTCGATGACCTTCCATACCCGCGGGCGAGAACGAAGTGATTTGAAGGCAATGGACGAAGAATCGAGGAATTTACCCCAATTCGTAATACCCTCATTCCAAAGTGATTTTTCGGTTTTGCTACCCACGCCGGGAGCGTGGAGAAAAGTTCGCTGAAGAATTTCAGTGGCGGTAGACACTATCCACCCATTGACCAGTCATAGCATTAGCGGTGAGACTGTAGACCGCTGGTCCCTTTAAAGTAAAGCCGGGTACCTCTAGTGCAAATGGCTCTGTAACCAGTGACTCAGGCTATGAATTTCGAACTTCAAAGCGACAGTCCGGCTCTGGGTTCAATGTCGCAGGGCTCCAGCAGTGCAATGTGCTTATCCGACGAAATCCCGAGATCCTTGAACTTTCTGGTCGCCGGCAGCACCCTGGTCTCCAACGATCCCACCGCTTTATTATACGCACCCACGCTTTTTCCGAGGGCTTGGCCGATTTCGTTGAGGTGTTCGGTCAGCACGGCCATCCGTTCATAGAGTTCTTTTCCCAACCGACCGGCCTGCTCGGCATGCTCGGTCAGTTGCTCTTGCCGCCAACCATAGGCCACTGCACGCAGAAGCGCCATCAGCGTGGTGGGTGTTGCCAGTACGACTCCTTGGGCAAAGCCGTCTTCGATCAGCGTCGGGTCCTGCTCCAGCGCCGCTCCGAGGAACTGCTCTCCCGGCAGAAACAGCACGACGAATTCCGGTGTCTGCGCGAACTGTGTCCAATAGCCTTTCAGGCTCAGCGCATCCATTCTCGTTCGCACCTGGGCGGCATGACGAAGCAAATGCACGTGTCGTTGCTGATCGTCCTGCGCCTCGTAGGCATCCAGGTAGGCCGCCAATACGGTTTTCGCGTCAACCACGATCTGCCGGCCACCGGGCAGACACACGATCATGTCGGGACGCAACGGGCCGTCCATGGATCCTACTGTCTCTTGCTCGACAAAATCGCAATGGCCGACCATGCCCGCCAGTTCGGCTACGCGACGCAACGTCATCTCGCCCCATCGTCCACGCACGACCGGAGATCGCAGGGCTTTGACCAGATTGCCGGTCTCCTGCTGAAGCCGCTGGTGAGACTCGGCCATGCATTTGAGCTGCTGATCCAGCCCGCCATACTCTCGCTGGCGCACCTGCTCGGCTTGCCGCAATTGGTCTTCGTAGCGGCGCAGCGACTCTTCCAGCGGTTTAACCAACTCGTCGATCGCTTGCTGTCGCTGGGATAACTCGCCCTTGGCCTCCGCTTGCAGCGCCGCAAAGGACGTGCGCGCGAGATCTAAAAATGCCTCGTTATTTTGTTTTAAGGCGTGACCCGATAACGCTTCGAAGGATTCGTGCAGTTCCTGTCGGGCCTGTGACAGCATGGATTTTTGATCCTCCAAGCTGCGCGTGACCTCTTCCATGCGTGTTTCGGCTTTCGTCCGACCCTCCCGCGACTCGGCCAGGGCTTGTCGCAACCGCTCTGTTTCCGCATCCTGCTCTTCCCGGCGCTGCTTCAGCAGGGTGGCCACGGCGTCGGCATGCTGCGCGCGCTCGTGTGCCTCCATTAACAGGGCATGGAAACGCGATTGGACGCGGGACGATACCCACCAGCCGGCGAAGGAGAGTCCCGCCACCAAACCAATTACAATGCCGATTAAGAATGTTGAGGAACTCAGATCGATCATGACGCTTCCCTACTCATATACGGAATGGCCGGATTTCTCTTTCCTGCCCGCTGTAGGGAAATCGCGTAGAGGGTACGAGAAACGAACACAAACGTCAAGAGATCACCCGCCGGATTGTGCCTGTCGCACTGGCGATGTGAACCTGCTCATCCTCCCGCAAAAGGCTTGTCGCATGGGGCACATTGACCAGAACCGGAAGGCCGTATTCGCGAGCAATGATGGCCCCATGCGACAGCGTGCCGCCCATCTCAGCTATGAGACCGGCGGCCAGCCCGAACAGCGGCACCATACCGGGATCGATCACCGGAACGACCACGATGTCGCCCCTTCGCACCCCCTTCCAATCTGCCGTCGAGCGTACGATTCTGACCGGGCCGCGGGCCATCCCGGCACTGACGACAATCCCTCGTAATTCGCCACCTGTGGTGACACCTATCGAGCGACTAGTTTGATCGCAGATCTCCGCCCAATTCCGAATGGTATCGGGTACCAGGAGAGTTTCCTGGCGGGACCGTTCCTCACGACGATCCTGAACCAATGTTCGCCAGTCGCGCGCAGATTCCTGGCCCAATACGGAAGATTCGCCCAAGGTGAGAAAAAAGACGTCTTCTCGTTGGGTTAAGGTGCCCTGATCCACCATCAGGTCTCCGACACGAAGCAAGAGACGACGCACGACCGTGGAGTAGTACATCAAATGGTGACGATTCGCCTCTCGCAAGGCGCAAAAACGACAGAGACGCCGATACCACCAACCAAATATGAGCCGACGATGGCGCCACCTGCCGAATCGTTTCGTAATCTCCGCCAGCGCCGCTTCCCGCCGTTGTGTCTGGCGCGACACAATCTCTTTGACCGATGCCGTCTCGCCTGAACGAACTTGCGTTCGGAGCACCGTCAAGATCGCTTCGGGCTGATCCGCCATCCGCGGTGACATCACGTCGGACTCGCCCACTCCTCGATGGCCATAATCCGCCACATACCGTTCGAAGAGTGTAAGAAAACTCGTTCCTGCGAGGGCTTTTCGATAATCTTTCTCCAACTCAGACTCCGACAGAAACCACCGTTGAACCACCGCTTCGTTTTTCGCGACCTCCACGAGCTCCGCCAGCCGAACAATTTGCTGCGCGCTGATCACCGTTCCCTGCCCTTGCAGCGAGGCATTGAGCAGCTCCCGCCAATCCCGGCCAAGCCACCCCGGTAGGATTGTCCCTAATGCCTGGAGACTTTGCGCCACACCCCCCAGGATCCAGAACGTGAGTTCATGATCATGAAGCCACCGTCTCAGATAATCGAGGGTCTCGGTCACTTCCGGCAGCGACAGGTGCTGAATGCGGTCGGCGCGATAGTTTTCGTCCAGCTCTTTCATGGCGGAAAAATTGGCCGACGCCTGCCTTCTCACCTTGCGCCATTCCCGCATCATGACCAATCCGGCCCGGATGAGAGCAAGCGGCCCCATCGGTCGCACAGGCGGCGTGAAGGCTAAGGGCTCACCCCCCATCTGCTCGGTTAAGAATGCCGGGTTTCCGTACAGTTGAACGACCAACGAATAAAACAGCGTCACGTTGAGGTACGGACGCCCGTGGAACACCCGAACCGACGACAATGTTTCGGGAACCGTACAACCAAGCCGCCGGTAGGGCGCGATCATATAGGCGTCCATGAATTGCTCAAGATATGAAAGGCCCAGCGGACTTGGCAATTCCGGCATGGTTTCTTTGAAGTTGGCTCGCGTCCATTCGCATTCGTCATTCGTCAGCGCATGGGACGGTCGCACGGCTGTTATTGGACGGGACTGTAGGATCCACAGTCGCTGGGCATCCCATGCCCATTCAAGATCGATGGGATGCCGAAACGCGGCCTCGATCTGTTTAGCCAGCAGGGCCAGATCGAAGAGTTGTCCATCAGATAGGGAGGATTGCTCCTGATCGGCGCTCGGAATCGTCTCTGCCTGCAAGCCATTCGCAGTTGCGACGAGCCGTTGCCGCTTCGGAACTAGGCGCCGATGGATACGTAAGGGCTGAAGCGGTTCTCCTGCCATTTCCACCACATACTGATCTGGCGTCACGTTCCCGCTGACAAGGAGCGATGCGAGGCCGAACACGGCATTGATCGCCACCTGAGAAGTTCGACCTGTCACGGGGTGGATGGAATACGCGACGCCGGCAATTTTCGCCTCCAGCATAGGTTGAATGACCACGGCCATCTCCGGACAGGCCGACTCTCCGCCCGAGCGACGCGAGTATTGGAACATCCGTTCGTCCCATACCGAAATCCAGCAGTCCCGGATGGCCGCCAGCACCTCTGACGAGGACACCCCAAGCGTCGTGCGATACAGGCCTGCGGCACTCCCCTCTGCCGCATCCTCGTTGGTGGCGGAGGAGCGCACGGCCCACCCGGTCAAGGGATTGCACGCCAGCGCTGCCAGGTGGCGATCCACCTCGGACTGAAACCCCGGCGCCCAAGGCTGTGTCGATAAGACGTCTCGAACCCTTCCTTGTTGTAGCGCTCGCTGCTCCTCTGACGACTGATGAAGTTGTTTCCAGGCCGCTGTTCCATCAATGCCGCCTGTTTCCAGGCAAAGGCGATATACAGCCGTCGTGATGCATAGTCCTCGTGGCACCGGAAAGCCCGCGGCGATGAGTGCCGCCAACCCCGCCGCCTTGCCACCGACAAGACGAGGGTCGCGACTTTTCTCCAGGAGAAGAATCTGTGGATCAGACATAGATTGGGAATTGCTTGAGCGATTGCCGAAACATTATTACGGTGCGCCGACCCTTCATTCGCTCGCAAAGGTGGCACCACAGGAGAACCTCGCTCAGGCTGCTCAAAAAGGCCGTCCAACGAGGCCGCAGCGATGCGAGAGGGGAGTCGTACCTTGCGGTGGTTGAGCCTCTGAGCGAGGCGAGAACGAAGCCGGAGGACTTTCCCCTATTCTGCTACAGCACAAGAAGGAGATACAGATCGTTCACATTGGTCCCAGTTGGACCCGTCACGATATGGGCGCCCAATTTCTTAAGGAGAGGATATGTGTCGTTTTCTCGAAGAGCTCGGAGCAAATTCATCTTGCCGCGTTGGGCCAGAGACGCCGTTTCACCGGTTACGACCGCTCCCGCTACCGGCTTGGGCCCATCCGTGCCATCCGTGGCAAAACCGGCAACCCACACATTGGGCAGTCCCGCAATTTCGAGTGCGGCAGCCAAGGCGAACTCCTGGGCTCGGCCTCCCTGCCCCTGACCACGCACCGTCACGGTAGTTTCTCCCCCTGCAATGACGCAACAGGGACGCCGGACGGGACGATTCTTTGCCGTGATTTCTCGCGCGATCGCACCAAATATTTTGGCGATTTCCCGAGCCTCGCCGGTGACGGTCGTTGAGAGAACCAGCGGGTGGAGGCCCTGCTCTTTGGCTGAGCGGGCAACGGCATCGACCGCCGCCTGATTATCCCCGGCGAGCACATTGTGCACACGTCGAAACAGTGCGGCACCAGGCTTCGGTGTCTCCGCTACGGATCTGCTGAGGCCCGCCTCCATTCGTCGTCGGACGGTCTCCGGAAGTGCCGCGGAAACTCCATATCGTTCCAGTGTCGTCCAGGCCTCACGAAATGTAGTGGGATCGGGCGCGGTTGGACCGGACCCGATCGTTCCGAGATCATTGCCTAAGACGTCGGAGAGGATGACGCTCGCCACCCATGCAGATGTGGCAGCGGCAAGTTGCCCGCCCTTCAGGCGCGACAGATGCTTCCGGACGGCGTTCATTTCCTGAATAGTTGCCCCGGAGCGCAAGAGCAACCTCGTGGTCCGCTGTTTATCTCTGAGGCTGAGATCAGGCGCAGGGGCAGGGAGGAGGCTAGACGCGCCCCCTGACAGCAGGACGATCAGAAGATCATCCGGCTTCAGCCCGCCGACCAGCTCGATCATCATACGACTTGCCTTGAGCCCGGCCGCATCCGGAACGGGGTGCCCGGCTTCCACGATATGAATCTTCCTGGTAGGGGCACCGTGGCCGTATTTGACAACCACTAGTCCGGTATCGATCCGCGAACCTAGCTGGCGCTCCAACGCCTGAGCCATTCGGGCCGAGGCCTTGCCGGCCCCGACAACCACGATTCGACGGTGTGGGTGAAGCGAGTACCGGTGAACACCAATGGTGAGCCGGTCGCGCCGCAGTTTGACGTGACGGCATACCGCCTCATAAGGATCGACCGCCTTCAGTCCCGCCTGGAAAAGCCTTGTCAGGAGGGCCCGTGCTCCAGGCTGCGAGACGCCGACTGTGATCATGCGAACTACGGCAATTTGTCTTGTTTGAAACAGCGATTCGGACAGGTCTGTCGAGGCACCTTAACCTGGTAGGTTCCCTTTGGCAAGTATTCCTTCGTGAACTCCGGATTGAGCATTTTCAATTCAAGGAAATAGGTTCCATACTCCTCGGCAATGGACGCGAGACGCCGCTGCGATTCCTTGATGGTGACCGTCACCGTCTCTGTTTCAAGCGGCGGGTAAAGGTCTTTCTTGGTCAATCCCAAGTACTTTTCCGGCTGCGAATAAATTTCTTTTGCCGCAATGATGCGAGCCACATACCTCATGGTCTCTCGCGGGCCATGCATGCGCCAGTAGTCGCGCACATTTTGTTCCTTCATCAATTTCCTTACGCGGTCTTCGCCGGCATTGTATGCGGCCATCGCAAGGAACCAGTCCCCCTGCTGTAGATCCCGAAGATACCGTAAATATTTGATGGCCGCCTCGGTGGACATTTCAAGGTTACGCCGTTCATCGATCCAGCGTTCATTGTGCAACTTGTATCGTCGCCCGGTGGAATTGATGAATTGCCACGGTCCTGACGCTTTGGCCCGTGAATAGGCGGCGGCGATGCATTTACTCTCGACAAGCAGCATGAACTTCAAATCATCGGGCAACCCGGCTTCGGCCAGTTGTTTTTCAGCCGGCGCGAAACAACGGCCAGTCCGTTTTGCCAAGATGATGCTTTCACCTTGGTCCTCGAGAAATTGGTAGAACTCGTATTCGATGCGCTCTCGCACCTGCCAGTTATCCAATGGAACCGATTGCCCTGCGAACGTGAGCTTGTCCGGCAACTTGAACGAGCTTAGGAAAAACCGCTCCCCCTCCCGTTTGATTTCCGGAAGGATGACCAGTCGATCTTCCAGCTCGGGTGCGACGTCGGGTCCGCTCACAAGCGGGTCACCGAGCCCGTCCGGCTGGGAAAGATTGTGAGCATCACTTGGTTTGGCCTGCGCGGATGCTACAGCCTTGGGCTCCGCCGGCAAGACAATCAACAGTGGTGCAACTCCCAACGAGATCAAAAAACAGACTCCGACTGTTCTTATGCTCCAATCCGTTTTTCCCATGCCCTTGTCGTCCTTTCGTCACAACAGACGGCCATGCTATCAACAAGCCCGCTACAGGACAAGCAACTCGCAGGTTTGATACACTCAGACACCGTGATCACTCTCGAGAATCTTAACGCCGAGATTATCGGCTGCACGCGGTGCCCGCGTCTGGTCGTCCACCGCGAAGCCGTGGCCGAGCAGAAGCGGCGTCAATACCGCGAATGGTCCTACTGGGGCAAACCGATCCCCGGGTTCGGAGACCCGCGGGCCAGACTGTATGTCCTGGGTCTCGCCCCAGCCGCGCATGGCGGGAATCGGACCGGACGGATCTTTACGGGAGATCGGAGCGGAGATTGGTTGTACGAGTCGTTGTACCGCTTCGGGTTCGCGAATCAAGCGAGCTCTACCCATGCGGACGACGGACTCATCCTCACCGATTGTTATATCGGTGCGACCGTGCGTTGCGCTCCGCCGGCCAACAAGCCCACATTGGATGAGTTTACGGCTTGTCGGCCGTTCGTCCTCGGCGAACTACGGGAATTGCGGCGGATGCGTGTGGTGGTGGCGTTAGGACAAATTGCGTTCAACCACTATTTGAAAGCCAACTGCGAATTAGGTTTTGATCGGCCTCGTCCCCGCCCCAAGTTTGGTCACGGAGTGATGTACCATTTATCCTGGGGCGTGACCTTGATTGGCTCGTACCATCCAAGCCAGCAAAATACGTTCACTGGCAAGCTGACCCGAACGATGTTTCATCGGATCTTTTCTGACGCCAAGCGCTGTCTTTCAACCTCACAAGCCAAAAACAAACTCTAGAGTCGCTATTTTTTGCCCATGGCGTCCCAATCGGCCAAAAACTTCTTCAGACCGATGTCGGTCAAGGGATGTTTCACGAGTTGCTGAAAGACCGAATACGGCATCGTGCAAATGTGGCCACCCGCCAGAGCCGCTTCCACGACATGCTGGGGATGGCGTACGCTGGCCACCAGAACCTGAGTCTTGTAGTCGTAGTTCTCATAAATGGTCACGATCTGCCGAATTAATTCCATGCCATCCGAGCTGACGTCATCTAAGCGACCGATGAACGGCGAGACACACCATGCCCCAGCTTTGGCGGCCAGGAGAGCTTGAGTAGGTGAAAAGCATAACGTGACATTGACCCGGATGCCTTCCGCTGAAAGCTTTTTGGTGGCCCGGAGCCCCTCAGGAATAAGTGGGACCTTTACGACGATATTTTTGTGGATCTTAGCGAGTTCCCGACCTTCTTTGATCATTCCTTCGGATTCAACTCCTACCACCTCTGCGCTGATGGGCCCATCGACCATATTGCAGATTTCTAACAGCATCTCTTTAAAGCTGCGGCCCTCTTTCGCCACAAGAGAGGGATTGGTGGTAATACCGTCGATGAGGCCGAGGCTCGCCCCCTCTTGGATTTCCTTTACATTCGCTGTATCTAGATAAAGTTTCATGACATTATCCTTTCGTGACTAATAGCTTCACAGGTCCCTTATTAAGCTTATTCTAGGAGTTACCCGACCTCAAGGCAATCAGTCAACCCTCGACGGGGTATCTTCGTTGGCAGAGGAACCGGTGAATACCAGATTGCCCTCAACTAATATGACACGTTCAAGCCATTTTTTTGGCTCAGGAGGAACCTTGACATGCGCACATTATCTTGGCTTCTGGCAATGGGCATTCTTGGAAGTGCCTGCAGTCATAACCCTTATTTAGACAACTCTCTGACTCGTTATCAGGGAAAGGATAAGGCCTGGATTGAAAAAGAATTCGGCACACCAGATGCTCGGAGTTCCCGCTTCTTTGGAGGAGAGAAATGGACATATAACCGTATTGCAGGAGGGAAGGCAGGGCCGCCTTTGTTTAATTTTAAGGCTACAGAATGCGAAATGATTCTGTTCTTTGACAAAGACGACATCGTCTCCGATTCTAAATACTCCGGCTGTTAATTCGATAATTGCTCCAAAAATACTTTGGCGCAATCATGACTGCAGAAAAGGTATGCCTGTCCTCCAATCTCTTCCCGAACTGCGTTCGCACGTGGAATATAGACCCTGCAAACAGGATCCTGCACCATGTGATTTCCCTGGGGCTGGTCTTTGACTCCGCTGAGCTCCCCTCCAGAATCCCTCCTTGCTGCTATCGTTCTTCGAAGTACATACCAGAGCAAAGCCAGTAGGCTGGCGATCAAGAGCAGTTTATACATAGTGGCTGTACCCCATGACACCCCAAAACCTGGAATGTTTTACACGGCCATAAAGGATAGAATTGGCGATATTATTTCTGTCGGAAGAGGACGCCCACATAAGGGTCAAACTAGGGCCGAATGGCCCAGATACTTTTGTCGGAATGGGGGCTTTTTCCCTCAGCACACAGTACTTCCGGTGGATGGTTTATCCTACCCGACGATGTTATAAGCCAGACATGCATAAATGTGACAAATGCCGCGGAACGATGTTGCCTGAGCGGGCGGTTGACCTAAATGCTGGTCTAGCGATCACAGTACTTGCGTGCCTGAACTGTGGACGACGAAAAGCAGCCGATGCAGAACCGAGACCGATCACGTCACGACATTAATCCGTCGCAATAAATCAGAGTGTCGTTTGTTCCAATAAGTGAAAGGCTCTGATAGCCTGCGTCCGCAGGTTTGTGCGGTTCCGGATGACCACTTATAGATTAATCTAATCCCCTCCCCACCGAATCTCACTTACGATTCAATTCACTTTCTCTAGCCAGCAATAGAACTGAAGCCTATCTCTTGAAGCCTATCTCTTCTGGCTGGTTAATGTTCTTTTTACACCGCAGCCTAAACGACTCTCCCTACTTCATATTGAGGCTATGAAGATCACAATAAGTCTGCGGGTGTGGGAACTTATCGTAAACTCAAGACGTCCAGCATATCGTAAACGCCTGGCGGCTGTTTCACAACCCATCGAGCAGCACGCAACGCACCGCGAGCAAATGTATCACGGCTACTGGCCCGGTGAGTGAGTTCGATGCGTTCACCCATCGTTCCAAACATGACTGTATGGTCTCCGACTATGTCACCGGCTCGAATGGTTTGGATCCCGATTTCTCCCCTTTTGCGCTCACCGATGAGTCCCTTTCTCGCATACACACCGACTTGACCAAGATCTCGATTCACGGCACCGGCCAGAACTTCCGCCAATTTTAGCGCCGTGCCGCTTGGCGCATCCTTCTTCAGGCGATGATGCGCTTCAATGACTTCAATATCGTAGTCCTCACCGAGTGTCTTGGCCATTTCCGCAATCACTTTGTAGATTACATTGACACCCACGCTCATATTGGGGGAGAACACGCATGGAATTTGCCGTGAAAAGCCTCGCAGGTCATCCAATTCAGAGGAAGAAAAGCCGGTCGTCCCTACTACAATTCCGCGCCGATGCTGGGCCACGATGCTCAAATGTCCCAGCGTCGCGGAAGGCGTTGTAAAATCAACCACGACCTCCCCGCGTTCCATCAATGTGGAAAGTTCATCGGTAATCAACACGCCGGTTCGTCCACATCCGGCAACCTCCCCAGCGTCCTCACCCACCGCATGATGCCCTTTGCTCTCCACAGCCCCTGCCAGCGTAAGAAAGGCCGAATCCTTTACCAACGATACCAGCCGAGAGCCCATCCGCCCGGCAGCCCCTGTTACAATGACCTTAATCATTTCCATTCGCCTTTGCCATCAACGATGCCCCTACACCAATCCAGCCTCTTTCATCACACTTAAAAGTTTCTCTTTGTTGTCAACGCCCATGGGGCAAAGTGGCAGACGCATTTCACTCTCAATCTTGCCCATCATATGTAGCGCTTCCTTCACAGGAATGGGGTTGGTTTCATAAAATAAAGCCGTGAAGAGAGGGTACAGCCGGTAATGCATCGCACGGGCGTCTTCATAACGCCCGGCGCGAAATGTATTCACCAATTCAGCCATTTTATCGGGAAGCAAATTGGCCGTGACAGTGATGACCCCCTTGCCCCCGACTGCCATTATGGGCAAAGTCAATGCATCGTCTCCGGCCAGCACGGTGAGGCGTTCGCCGCAAAGCTGGATAATTTCGGAGGCCTGCTGAACCGATCCGCTTCCTTCCTTAACGGCAACAACCGTCCGACATGCCGTCAGACGGGCAATGGTAGGTGGAATCATATTCACGCCGGTCCGGCCTGGAATATTATAGAGCACAAGGGGGAGATCTACGGCCTCCGCAACAGCTTTGTAGTGAAGAAACAGGCCTTCCTGTGTGGGCTTGTTGTAATAAGGCGTGATCAGTAGCGCTCCGTCCACACCGGCGGCCTTGGCATGTTTCGTTAAGACAATGGCTTCCTCAGTACTATTGGAACCCGTACCCGCGACGACCGGAACACGGCCCCTCACAACTTCGACCGTAAACGCCACCACACGATCGTGTTCGGCATGCGTCAGTGTGGCCGATTCACCGGTGGTGCCGCAGGGAACAATCCCATGCGTGCCGCTCCTGATCTGCCATTCGATGAGATCGCCAAACGCCCGCTCGTCCAGTCGGCCGTCCTTGAAGGGCGTGACAATGGCCACTAAAGAGCCTGTAAACATGGCGCACTCCATAAGTATAAGAGGAAAGGCCCGGGTCTACGAAAGAAACGGCGGTATCTGTTCGCCCCGTACCAGATCATCGTAACTTTCACGTGATCGAATGACATGGATCTGTCCTTCGTGCACCAACACCTCCGGTACGCGAGGTCGAGAATTGTAATTCGACGACATGACAAACCCATACGCACCGGCACTCATCACCGCCATCAGATCACCCGCATTCATTTCCGACATCTCGCGGTCTTTCGCAAGAAAGTCACCGGATTCGCACACGGGCCCCACAACATCGACTGTCCTTTTCGGTGCATGCATGACGTTCTCATAGAGCGGTTTGATGTCATGGTACGCATCATACAGGCTTGGGCGAATCAGATCGTTCATCGCCGCATCCACGATCAAAAAGCGCTTCGCTTCGCCATCTTTCGTATAGAGCACTTTGGTGATCAATACGCCCGCATTGCCGACGATCACACGCCCAGGCTCCAGAATGAGGACACATTTCAAATCGCGCACCAGGGGAGAAATGGCCTCCGCCAAATCCTTCGGCTCGGGTGGGGTCTCATCTGAATAGGTAATGCCCAGTCCGCCGCCAATGTTGATGTAGCGAATGGGAATCCCCTGTTCACTCAAGGTCTGTACCATCGCTAACACCTTTTTCAGCGACTCCACAAACGGCGTGACTTCGGTTAATTGAGATCCGATGTGCGCGTGCAGGCCGATCACCTCGATATGGCTGAATGATGCTGCAATCTTGAATTCTTCCACTGCGCGGTCTGCCGCAATGCCAAATTTGCTCTTCTTCAAACCGGTGGAAATATAGGGATGGGTCTTGGGATCGATGTCAGGATTGATCCGCAGGGCCACCCGCGCCTTGACGCCCATGGAGGCCGCCACGTCGTTAATGGCGTGCAATTCCGCGGGAGACTCCACATTGAACATCAAAATATCTGCTTTCAGCGCATCTCGAATTTCGTCCGCCTTCTTCCCCACACCGGCAAACACGATCTTCGAAGCCGGTACTCCCGCCTTCAGAGCGCGGAAGAGTTCTCCTCCCGACACGATATCCACGCCACTGCCTTCTTTTGCCATGAGGCGAAGCACGGCCAGATTGGAATTGGCCTTCATCGCAAAGGCGACGATATGCGGAATATTTCCGAACGCTCCGTCATAAACACGAAAGTGACGCACGAGAGTGTGGTGGCTATAGACATAGCACGGAGTTCCCACCTCTTTCACAATGCGTGAGAGCGGCACATCTTCACAATAGAGCTCACCCTGCCGATAATGGAAATCATTCATCGTTTTGTTCCTCGATCAAGCATTCCATTCCCTCGCAATGGACACCCGCCGAAATCCCTCCTGCGCAGATGGACATGCCGCAAACACCAGGCCCTCCGTCCTACCAAATCTGTTATCGCGTTCCCATCTCCCTGAGTGGCGGAGTCAGTAACGGGTCCGGCTCAGGGGGAATCGGAGATTCCTCAATCCTGATCCCGGCGGGAGCGTTGGGTCGCGACGCAGACCCCCACACATTCGATCCAGGGGAAAGAAGCCCTTCTCGTCTCAGTTGCCGTTCAATCACAGGCGCCACGCCGACATCCTCAGGAGGAATCGGTGATCCCAGCACGCCGCACCCGGCAAGCCCAAGCATCCACAGCATGACAGCCGCCGCATGGTCACTCACAGCTCGCCGTGCAGGAATGAGCCTCATCCCTTCAGCGCCCTTTCAAGCTCCCTGATACGCGCCTCAACCCGACGTCGCGCCGTCCCACCGATTTGGCTCTTGCGGCTGATCGCCCCCCGCACAGTGAGACAATCCAACACGTCCCGTTTGAAATGTGTCGAAAAGCCCCTCAAATCCTCCCAGGTCAACTGTTGAAGTGATTGATGGCGCTCAAGTGAGAATCGCACAATTTTTCCGGTAATGGAATGGGCCTCTCTGAACGGCACCCCCTTCGTCACCAGGTAATCCGCGAGTTCCGTCGCGAGCATTCCTCCGCCTTCGGCAGCCTCAGCGAGAACCGCCTGATTGACGACCAACCGGCGGATCAATTCTGTGCAGAGATTGAGCGACTGCTGCGTCGTATCCACGGCGTCGAAGAGCGCTTCCTTATCCTCCTGCAGATCGCGATTGTAACTCAGCGGTAATCCCTTGAGGATCGTCAAGGCCCCTATCAAATGCCCGTATACCCGCCCTGTCTTACCACGTACTAACTCCGGTACATCAGGATTCTTTTTTTGCGGCATCATGCTACTACCAGTGCAAAAGGCGTCCGGCAAATCGACGTAGCGGAACTCTTGCGAGGCCCACAGGATCAGCTCTTCGCTCATACGCGAGAGGTGCATCATGACCAATGACAAGGCGCTCAGCACTTCCACGACACCATCACGGTCCGATACGGCGTCGAGGCTGTTTTGCGTCACCGAAGGAAAGTCCAGGAGCGACGCCGTATACCGCCGATCAACGGGGTAATTCGATCCCGCCAACGCACCCGACCCCAACGGCATCACATTGAGCCGTTTCCGACAATCGTGGAGACGCCCTCGGTCCCGCTCGAACATCTCGACATAGGCCAGGAAATGGTGGGCCAGCAGCACCGGCTGAGCGCGTTGCAAATGCGTATAGCCCGGCATGGCGACATCCAGATGCGCCCGGGCCTGCCCCACCAAAACCCGTCGAAACTCCTGGATCTGATCCATCAACGTCGACAGGACGTCCCGTAAAAACAACCGCAGATCAAGCGCAACCTGGTCGTTGCGGCTGCGCCCGGTATGCAGTTTTCCACCCAGCGGGCCGATCAGCTCCGTCAGCCGGCGCTCAATCGCCATATGAATATCTTCGTCCTGCGGCGAGAAGGAAAATCGCCCTCCATCTAACTCTGCCTTCACGGCCTGCAATCCGCGCACAAGTCCCGCCGACTCGCGAGCCGTGAATACGCCCGCCCTCTGGAGTGTGTGGCAATGCGCGATGCTGCCTTGAATGTCATAGGGGTATAGCCGTTGGTCATAAGCCAGTGACGACGTGAACTGTTCCACCAGCCGATCGGTTTCTTCAGCAAACCGGCCGCCCCACGCTTTTCCTTTCGGTAGGCTACGACTGGTTGACCGGGACGAGGGGGCAGATTTGCGCGCACGAGTGGCGCCCGATTTGGACCTGGCCATTACTTGGTCGATCTCTTCTTACGCTGAGCACGAATCGCGAGGCGGAGCGCATTCAAACGAATGAAGCCTTCCGCATCCTTCTGACGGTAGACATCGTCCTCTTCAAAGGTAGCCATGTCCAACCGATAGAGCGAGCGCGGAGACTTCCGTCCTACCACGGTACAAGTTCCTTTGTAGAGCTTCACCCGAACCGTACCCGTCACATCCCGCTGGGCTTCATCGAGAGCAATCTGAAGCATTTCCCGCTCCGGCGCGTACCAGTAGCCGTAGTAAATCAGCTCGGCATAACGCGGAATGAGACTGTCCCGCAAATGCAGGACTTCCCGGTCCATGGTCAGCGACTCCAGACCTCGATGGGCCGCGTGGAGAATCGTGCCGCCCGGTGTTTCATACACGCCGCGGGACTTCATGCCGACGTAACGATTTTCCACCAGATCGACGCGGCCCACGCCGTGTTCGCCGCCCAATGTGTTGAGATAGGCCAATAACATCGCCGGACTCAGCTTTTTCCCGTCCACCGCTACCGGATCGCCCGCAACGTACTCGATCTCGATTTCTCGTGCCTTGCCGGGCGCACGCTCCGGCGAGACCGACATGACAAAGATTTCTTCAGGTGGAGCTTCCCATGGATCTTCCAGAATCCCGCCCTCGTAACTCGTGTGAAACAGGTTCATGTCCATACTGTAGGGCTTGGCCTTGGTGGCGGTGACCGGAATGCCATGCTGCTCCGCATACTCAATCAGTTCACGGCGTGAACGCATGGTCCATTCCCGCCAAGGCGCAATAATCTTGATCTGCGGATGGAGCGCCATGTAGGTCAATTCAAACCGAACCTGGTCGTTCCCTTTGCCGGTCGCGCCATGACAAACCGCCTCAGCACCCTCCTTGGCGGCGATCTCAATTTGCCGTCGCGCGATCAAAGGCCGGGCGATCGAGGTGCCTAAGAGGTAACTGCCTTCGTACACGGCGTTCCCGCGCAGCATGGGAAACACATGGTCCTTCACGAATACTTCGCGCAGGTCCTCCACATAAACCTTTTTCACTCCCAGCGACTGCGCCTTGGCCTTAATGGCCTTCAGGTCTTCGCCCTGCCCAAGATCAGCACAAAATGCGATCACCGTGCAGTCGTACACCTCTTCCAGCCACTTCAAAATGACGGAGGTATCCAACCCTCCCGAATAGGCTAACACCACTTTTTTGTACGATGACCGGCTCATGCGACTCCTCAAAAACGTGAACGATTTACGAGCTCCGGCTACCATTTTTTTTGGCCAAGAGCTTCACCAGAATGGCCTTTTGCATGTGCAAGCGATTCTCGGCCTGATCCAGCACGACCGACTGCGGCCCATCCAATACCTCTGCGCTGATCTCTTCTCCCCGGTGGGCAGGCAGACAATGCATGACCAAGGCATCCGGCTTCGCGCGTTTCAACAATCGCTCGTTGAGTTGGTAGGGTGCCAACGTTTTGAGCCGCCTGGCCTGCTCCCGCTCGCGTCCCATACTGATCCAGACGTCGGTGTAGACCACGTCGGCATCCTTGACTGCTACAAGCGGATCCGCCCCAATTTCGATCAAGGCTCCGGTCTTTTGAGCTTCCACACGGGCCAGATCCACAATATGTTGATCCGGTTGATAGCCTGGCGGGCAGCCCGCGGCAATCGTCATCCCCATTTTAGCCGCGGCTTCGATCAGAGAATTCGTCACGTTATTACCATCGCCGACGTAGGCGATTTTCATCCCCTTCAGCCGCCCTCTTTTTTCCTGAATGGTCAATAAATCGGACAGGGCTTGGCACGGGTGATTCAAGTCCGTGAGGCCGTTGATCACGGGGATCGTCGCCTCGCGAGCCCACTCCTCCACGATGACATGATCAAATGTGCGCACCACAATCGCATCCAAATATCGCGATAAGACCCGAGCCGTATCAGCCACGCTCTCACCGCGCGAGAGCTGGATATCACCCATGGGCAGCACTATCGCCTGCCCGCCCAGCTGGTTCATCCCCGCCTCGAAAGACACCCGTGTGCGGGTCGAAGGTTTCTGAAACACAAGGCCCAACATGCGTCCCTGCAAGAGAGGATGCGGTACGCCGCGCCGTTGCTTGACTTTGAGCTGCGCGGCCAGACGCAACAAGTCCGTCAATTCTTCGCTCGGAATCGACAGCAGTTCCAGGAAATCTTTCACAAGACCGGGTGTGCTTAGTGGTCGACGAGGACGCCCCAACATATGCGCCTCTACGGGTTAATGGGTGGAAGTAGTTCGCTGACTAAAAATCTGAGTGAGTGTGTTCAGCAAGCGGGTTATCTCGGGCTCCGTAATAATGAGGGGCGGGACGAACCGCAAGACATGGTCGCCGGTACAGTTAATCAACAATCCCCGGGCAAGACAGTCGGCGACCACGGCTTTCCCGTCGATGTCCAATTCAATGGCCTGCAACAGACCCAGACCCCGCACGTCCTTCACCAAGCGATGGCGCTCTTTGAGGGCGGCCAATCCCTTTGCTAAACATTCGCCCGCCCTTCGGCTCTTCTCCAGAATCTTTCCTTCCAGCAGAGCTCGCAGCACCGCGAGCCCAGCGGCGCAGGCCAGGGGGTTGCCGCCGAACGTGGACGCATGGTTCCCTGGCGAGAAGGCCCGTGCCACAACATCCGTCGCGACGCAGGCGCCGATCGGCACACCGCCCCCCAATCCCTTCGCCAGGGTCATGATATCCGGCTGCATGCCGAACTGTTCGTAACAGAAGAGCGTGCCGGTCCGGCCGATGCCCGTCTGCACCTCATCTAAAATCAAGAGCACATCGCGCTCTCGACACAGCTCCCGCAATCCCTGCAAATACCCTCGGTCCGCGACATAGACTCCGCCCTCAGCCTGAATAGGCTCCAGCATCACCGCGGCGGTTTTCGACGTCATGGCCCGCTCAACTTCCGACAGATCATTGAACGTCACATAAGAAAATCCCGGCATGAGCGGGGCGAATCCCTTCTGCACCTTTTCCTGACCCGTTGCCGTCAACGTGGCCAGCGTGCGCCCATGAAAGGAGTTCTTCATGGTAATGATTTCGTACCGGTCCGCGCCGTATTTATCGTAAGAATATTTGCGGGCCAGCTTGATCGCCGCTTCGTTGGCCTCGGCGCCGCTGTTGCACAAGAAGACTTTCTGCGCAAAAGAGTGTTCCACCAGCATGTGGGCAAGCCGGACCTGCGGCTCGGTATAATAGAGATTCGAGGTATGAATCAGGTGCTGCACCTGTTTTTGAATCGCCAGGATCAGGTCGGGATGTCCATGCCCGAGGACATTCACCGCAATGCCGGCCACAAAATCGATATATTCCCGTCCCTCCAGATCATAGACCTTGGTGCCACGCCCCCGCGCGATCGAAATCGGCTGGCGTTGGTAAGTATTCATCAAATACTGTTCGGCGTTGAGACGCAGCTCACCCGTCGGCATGACACACTTCTCCCAGTTGAGTCGGCGAAGCTACCACAGGGAAATGTTGAAAGCAACCGACTCGAAGCTCATTCGCGGCTCCCAGCGCGGCGAGCGAGCGTCCCTCACGATCCATCCTGATAGAGATCGTCCCTTGACGGGGACAGACGGCGAATGGGATAAGGTGTCGATATGAAATCCTGCGGTCAATGCCGACAACACAACCAGGACGACGCGCGCTTTTGTCACCAATGCGGCGGCGCTTTCGCCATGGAAAGCCAAGAGGCGGCGGTGGAACCGGTGCCGTCACCGCCGCCGCAGCCACAGACAGACGCCGACCTCTGGAAGGCCTTTATCGGCCCAAATGCCGACCAGTACCTGACGACGTTCAAGAAATTCACGGGCCCCGCTGGACCTCAATTCGCCCTCACCTGGCATTGGCCGGCCTTTATCTTCGAACCCTTTCTCTGGTTTCTCTATCGGAAGATGTATGTGTACGCGTTGATCTACGCCATTGGGCCGGCCATGGCCTTTTACATTACCCAGGATCTCTCCGCCGACATCATCTGGCGAATCATCGCCGGAGCCAGCGCCAACTACATTTATTTCTGGCATGCGAAAGAACAACTTGCCAAGATCAAGAGCGAACGCGCCACCGGGGGGGAAGCCAGACAACAGCTTCTCGGAGAACTAGGGGGCGTACAACCCTATGTGGTGTGGGTCGGGGTCGGCCTGCTCGTGTTGAAGATCGGTCTAGTGATCGCCATGTTCAAAGATGGCCCGCCCGATAGCCCGAAAGGGCCGCCTGCCAAGCCACACCCCGCCAGTCTGATGAGCGTGTAGGTGGACAACTCCCGCTAGCGGCTGATGAAAACCTCTTTTGGCACCCTAGAACTTCGATAGTCCGCCATAGCGCAACAGCACGAGCGGAATGCTTATAACGCAGTCCAGCAAGGCTGCGGCGAGCGAAGGGGCAACGCCTACCCGGTTCGATGCGTGAGCCTCTGAGGTTCCCGACCCGACGAATAAGAGCGTCAGGCTTGTGGACGCCGCCGAGATGATGAGGCGGCAGTGTCTTGCGAGAACGCCGCTGGCGGACTTTTTCAGCATCCCGCTAAAGCGACATGCGTTGCCGCTGCCACTCGATCCAGGACACGAACCACTCAAAATCCTGCTGGTAGGCGGCGCCGCTGAGATCAGACGTGGCCTGAGTCTGCTCCAGCTGTGTATAGGTCCGAGGCCAGTTCTTCTGCCACCAGGACTTGAGTTCGTCGGAGCCATAGGCCTGGCCATTCGGATTGGTAATTCCGGCCGCGGCACAGAGACCGGTAATAAGTGGCCAGTAACGATCCTTGCTGAGATTGAGGCTCCGAAAATGTTCGCGTAGGAGAAAAATCACCCACAACTCGGCGCTGTTCTTTTTGTTGTGTTTGAAGGGCTGAGTTTGACGCAGTGGAACAGGATCGAAGATCTTGATCACCGAAGTATAGTCAGGACCCCCGTAGCTTCCGGCGGATTCGGCAATGCCTTGCAACATATTAGCCAATTCGACCTCGACGACCGGCGATTGAACCGGAACCTGATCGCCCGCTCCCATGCCCAATGGATTGGACACCGTGAGTAGTTCGATCAACGGCTTGAGCTCGCGAAGTCGCACTGCCGCGGCTTTGAGAATCTGTTCCGATTCGAGCCAGTAGTCGGGATCCCCCTTGGATGTGCGTTCGCGCCCCGGCGGTGGCAAGACAACGGGAATCCAGTAGCGCACCAGCACGAAGAGGACATACTCGACCTGCCCACCGACTTGCGCTACGCCCGCCAGAGCTTGGCTGGCTCCGAGCCCGTGCCTAAAAAATACTTCTACCCGGTGTTCAACCTGCAGGCGTCGGCCCATCGCCTGCCACCACCGCTGCAGCGGAGACCATTCTGAGGACGGAGGAATAACTGCCATCGACAGGCTCCTCGTACGAGATCAAGCCGGCGGCATGGTACTGGCTGCCTCAGCTGATTGCAACCGGGCCCACAGGGTGCTACAGCCCTCTCGGCTTGTGCAGAACCCTTGACAGGGCGAAGGGGAAATCGCATAACCTGTCCGGACAAGATCCCATTGTTCGGATAAGGAGACGAGGCACGATGAGCAAACTGGTTCTCATTCGTCACGGTGAGTCACAGTGGAATTTGGAAAACCGCTTTACCGGCTGGGTGGATGTCTCGCTCTCTCCCAAGGGCATCGAAGAAGCCAAGGCAGCCGGGAAGAAATTGGCGGGCTTCGCATTCGATCGCGCCTTCTCCTCCGTATTGGCCCGGGCCAATGAAACCCTGCGGATCGTCTTGGAGGTGATCGGACAGACGGCCATTCCCATTGAAAAAGACAAGGCGCTCAACGAACGCATGTACGGAGAGTTGCAGGGGCTGAACAAGGCCGAGACGGCCAAGAAGTACGGAGACGAGCAGGTAAAGATCTGGCGGCGCAGTTATGACGTGCGACCTCCCGGCGGCGAAAGCCTCAAGGACACGGCGGAGCGGGTCCTGCCTTATTATGATAGACTGACCAGAGAGCAGGTATTGGAACTCAACATTCCAACCGGCGCGCCGTTACTCTACGAACTCGACAACCATGGAACGGTGTTGTCGCATCGATATCTGTAATGGGTCGCAACTCCGCTGCTGTGAGCAGAGCAGGCTGCGGGATGTTCAAGCCACGAATAAGGAGCGTCACGCTTGTGAACGCCGCCGAGATGGTGAGGTGGCAGTGTCTTGCGGGACAGAGCTGGCGAGTTTTTTAGCATCCCGCCCGACGGTCTACACACATTCGCCCAGTAAAGCCTGATATTTGTCGAGCGGCACCAGATCGGGAAGCAGCACAAGCAGCTTCGGTCGATCTTCGGGTTGGATGAGGCCTTGGTCTTCCAGCAGGTCTGAAATTTCCTCTGACGCCGCGATGGCGCCCCCCTCGTACTCTCCTACCTGCGCATAGAACGTCCGTCGTTCATCCATTTCGACCAGGTAGTCCGCCCACTTCACCGTCTCCAGCTTGAACTCCGTGGCCCAATCCGCCTGAATCAACTCCAGCACCCGCTGAAACAGCACGTCGCGATACTTGCGGGGAATGTGCGCATTGATGGCTGCATTGACCCAGTAGAGCGTGAAGGAGAGGATCTCTCGCGTCAGATCCTTCGTCTGCTCTTCGGTCACATCTATGCCATAGTCGCCCATCATCTCCACGGAGATCCGTCGGGGAATCAATTTATACAAGGCCTCCGCGGCTTGAGCCGGGGTCATCGGTTCTTTGGTCATACGTCTCCTCCCGCAAGGAGCGAAAGAATACTGCAGGTGTAGGCGCACTGACAACTAGCAGACTTACCACAGTGCCCCCGGAAGTCTTGTCCGCTTGGGAACGCCTATGCTACAGTCCGCGCCGCGCTACTCGCTAATATTGGTAT
>JAJONL010000129.1 GCA_021323395.1 Nitrospira sp. | reverse complement strand
GGAGTCCGATCATGCGATGGGGAGGTCAACGGGAAAGCCAGAACATCGAGGATCGCCGGGGGATGGGTCCGGCAAGGTCCGGCGTGGGCATCGGATTGGGAGGCATCGTGATTGTCCTCGCGGTGAGCTTTCTGACGGGGACCAATCCCCTCACCATCCTCAACATGCTCAATGGAGTGCAGGACGTTTCCACGTCATCTGAGCCGGAGCGCATGGGACCTACAGGTGCGCCTAGCGACAGACTCGGCAAGTTCGCCTCGGTGGTACTTGCCGACACAGAAGATACGTGGCGGGAACTTCTTCCGACTATGGGCCGCGCCTATCAAGATCCTCAAATGGTGCTGTTCACCGATGCCGTTCGATCCTCCTGCGGCACGGCTTCGTCTGCCGTCGGCCCTTTCTACTGCCCTAGCGACGACAAGGTCTATTTGGATCTTTCCTTTTTTAGAGAGATGGCGGAACGTCTCGGTGCGCCCGGCGAGTTTGCGCAGGCCTATGTCATTGCTCACGAGATCGGACACCATGTACAGAATCTCCTCGGCGTCGCCGAAAAGGTCACGCGATTGCAGCAACGCGTCTCCACCTCCGAACGCAATGCGCTTTCAGTGCGCATGGAACTGCAGGCCGACTGTTTTGCCGGTGTCTGGGGTTACCATGCTCAACATAAACGTAATCTCATCGAGCCGGGCGATTTTGAAGCAGGCCTTCGCGCCGCCGCCGCCATCGGAGACGACCGCTTACAAAAGATGTCTCAAGGTCACGTCCAGCCGGAAAGTTGGACGCATGGCTCATCCGAACAACGCACGACATGGCTGCGGCGGGGCCTACAATCGGGGGATCCAAACAGTTGTGACACCTTTGCCGGCGGGCGGTCATAATGGTTGAGGTTTCCACTGGGATGGCTACAAACCCATAAAGAACGGCTTGCTCACGCCTTCAGAATCCTTCTGATCGCCTCTCGATAGACCTCTAGGTCTTCTCGCTTGCCGATTGCCACGACTTCCACGATGACTTCCCATTCCATGATGCGGTAGACGATACGGATCGATTTCTTGGCCACGTACAGCTTGTAATACCCGGTAAGGTTAAGACCCACTTTCCTCCCGAGGTGTCCTCACGGTCATAGCTTACAAAAATCTTGTACGAGTCTTTTCTGGGAGAAATCATGTCTGCCTCGTCACAGATGCGTCGTATACTCGGCCATGGCCACTTATGGGTAAAGCGATGTTTCGGACACGAACTTCCCGAAACTTCGGCCCTTGCTAGGTTCACCAACGAAACCTTTCGTCTCCCTCCATTGCGATGAAGTAGTACGCTTTTCCCCCAAGCGCCTCGAACACAACGCCGCGATGATCTTTCAGATCTTCGTACGTCGAGGACAGATAGATAATCGTCGTCGCCATGGCCCATATGCTAGCGAATGCGTAGAGTCGGTGACAGGCTACGCATTCACCGAAATTCTGTCAACCGGATGAGGAGTCGAAATACCAGTATTTGTGCGGGTTGGCGAACTGTTCGAGCCTCTCACAATGTCGTGCGACCGATTAGTGGATGCTGAAAAAGTCCGCCAGCGGCGTTCTCGCTTTGCTCAGAGGCTCCACGTACTGAAGGAGTACAGGTTGAAAAGATGGATGGGCTAGCCCGAATTATTCATGAATGTCGTCGCGAGTCGTTCGAGACCGAAGCCCGCCGGGCTTCTCGCACGTGAGGCCGACGTAGGGGTACTTGCAGTCCGTCGAGGAGGCTGAACGAGAAAGCCCCGGCGGGCGAGAGGATCGGACGACGGAACAGGTATTCATGAATAGACCGGGCTAGAACCCCGTCCCGATACTGATCCCACCGCCGCTGCGGCTACCGCCACCACCGAATCCGACCCCCCCGAAGATGCCATACCATGGCCCGGAAGTATGCGGCTCATCAGCGCGACGAGGTTCCCATCGATGCAAATGTTTCACTTCTATAGTCGGGTAGCGATAATCTGCCTCATCCATTTTCTCAACCGACGCGCCCGTGATTTCACCGACAATGGTCACCCTCGTGCCATCGGTGAGGGTAGCAGGATCAAGAAACTCCTTCTGCCAGGCGAGGAACCGTCCTTTTGATTCCATACGGTCAGTCACCGGCCCCTCGTCGCCGGACAAAGGGAGTTGCAGCACTTCCAATTGAGTGCCGCCCTGCAAGGGCTTTAAGCACCTCCCCTCCCCAAACAACCATCTTTCCGCGATAGGAATCGGGCGATTCGATGACCTGATTAAATGTCACGCCCTTATCCACCTGTTGCTCTAGTGGTTCGGGAATAATGGAAGACGAAGCGCAGCCGGCCAGGAGCACCAGCATGGCTACGGGCAGGACTTTGTAAACGCAACCCAGCATAGGGATACAGTATAGCCGAGACCTCGCGGACGATGCCATGCCCGCCTCATTGGGCGAGTCCCGGCAGACATCGCGCAACAATCTGAATTTATCAGGTGAGTAGACGTCCATATGTGCGGAATCCCATCGGGTGCAGCGATGTTTCCTCTCGCGCCGTCTCTGGCATATACTGACGCGTGAAGACATCCTCACGAAAGGAACGGTTCCCATGTCGCTCGCGTCACCTCGATGCTCTCATCAATTCCTTCGTTATGCCTTGCTCGTGATGGCCTGCGTGAGTCTCGTCGCAGGGCTACTCAGGACCGAAGCCGCCGCCATCGAGGTCTCCGCACTCGAACGGGCGAAACAGGCTACGATCGGTGTCCTAGAGGACACGCAAGATCAACGTACGCCGGACAAACCAGGCAAAATTCTTATCCGTGGAACCGGCTTTCACCTCCGCGACGGGTATATTGTCACCGCCCGGCACGCCGCGGAAAAACAGGATGTCACGACCGGCTCCCTCCTTCAGAAACAAGTCCAAATCCTGACCACCGACCTTCACGAAATTCCGGCCGATCTGGTGGGCGACAGCGCTTTCATGGATATTGTAGTCTATCGCGTGCCCGAGGTGCATCGCGCCAAGCTACCCACCGGTGTCTCCTTCTCCACTGGTGATGTGCGACCAGGACAGGATGTCTTCACCGTCGGCTATCCCATGGGCTGGGGGCCGACGATGTCTTTCGGACACCTGGGCAACACGAATACCTTCCTCCAAACCGTGGACACGCGGCTGATTCAAGCCGACGTGGCCGCCTGCAGCGGCAACTCCGGCGGCGGCCTCTTCAATGACAAGGGTGACATCGTCGGGATCATGCACGCCATCATCCAAACCGAGCGGGACGATTCCACTGCGCATTGCAGCCGTATGGCATTTGCCATCCCGGCGATGCTCGCTGAACGGATTGTGAACGCCGCCCTTGAAGGAAAACCCCTGACTTTCTCAAAAATGGGCATTCACATGATGCCGGTGAAGGACGGCACCAAATGGAGGATGGCGGTGAAGGACGTGATGGAACCCGCCAAGTCAGCCGGCATCCAAAAACTCGACATCATCATCGCGGTAGAGGACACCGAAATCGACGACGCGGCTCATCTCAAGAACTATCTCATCGAGCGAACCACACCCGGTCAGAAAGTTGCGGTCAAAGTCCGACGCATCGATACGAACCTGACTTTTACGGTCACGCTGGGAGGGGGATAGGTGAGATGAGTTCTAGATCACCGCGCAACATCACTATGCCCATGAAGCCGACACGAAACTCTGAACAACCGGCTTGACTGCGATGTGCGATCAATAGTCGACCACACCTCGCCAATTGGCCTGCAAGGGTACCAGCAGCTCAATCAATCCTAAACCATGCGGCGCGTCGAACGCCAGGTACGAACACTGTTCGGATGACGCTTACCCCGGCAAGACTTGATACCATCCATTAGCCTCGACGAGGGAGATGTAGCGGTCGAAGAGGGTGCTGATGTGGTTGTCAGTGAGCATGGCTGATTTCGGTCCATCGGCATGAATCTGCCCATCCTTCAGAAAGATCACTCGATCGATCTCAGGGGGAATTTCGTGCAAATGGTGCGTGACGAGCACGACGGTCTTCCCCTTGCCGATCTGCGCTCGCACGAGGTCCAAATACTGAAAGCAGGCTTTCAAATCCAGCCCGCTGGTCGGCTCATCCAGCACGAGCACCGGGGGATCGTGAACGAGTGCCCGACCTAAGAGAAACCGTCGTTGTTCCCCGGTCGAGAGATGCCCGAAGGGGCGCGTCGCGAACGAGTCGATATTCAGTTCACGCATCACCTCATCCGCCCGCGTAATTTGAGCCCGCGAAAAGGTTTGGTGATCATAGATGTCGTTACTGGCGTAGAAACCCGAGAGCACGACGTTGCGCCCTTCGGCGCACATCAGATAATCCCGCTGCAAGTCGGACGAGACGATCCCCAGCTTCTTCCGCATATCCCAAACATTCCAATGTTCCTCACCAAAGAGCCGCACATGGCTATGGTCCAACGTCATGGGGTGTACTTCGCCGGATAGTAGTTTCAGAAAGGTGGACTTTCCAGCGCCGTTGGGCCCAAGAACCGCGACATGTTCACCTTCCTGGAGGGATAGCGAGAAGTCAGTGAAGACAGGGCTGTCTCCCCGATAGACGGTTGCCCGATGAATGTCGATGACGGGAGACTTGGCCATTGGGCCACTAGCCCGGATTATTCATGAATGCCGTCGCGAGTCGTTCGAGACCGAAGCCCGCCGGGGCTTCTCGCAAGTAAGGCCGACGTAGGCGTACTTGCAGTCCGTCGAGGCGGCCGAACGAGAAAAGCCTCGCCGGGCGAGAGAATCGGACGACGGAGCAGGGATTCATGAATAGTCCGGGCTAGGCTTCGTGAGGATCGGGATTGGTTTTTGTCGAGCCGACTGCTCTGGATAAGGCTGATGGTTTTGCGGAAGCCGCGATCCTCGGCGTGGAGGTCTTCACATCGGCGTTTTGCGCGCGATGCAGGAGCGCATGATCCATCAAGACCAACGCCATCATGGCCTCGGCAATGGGTGTGGCTCTGATCCCCACGCAGGGATCGTGGCGGCCGTTCGTTTCGACCATCGTCGGATTGCCCATTTTATCAATCGAGCGCCGCGGAACACGGATACTGGAAGTGGGTTTGATGCCGATCGTCACCACGATATCTTGTCCGGTCGAGATGCCACCAAGAATGCCGCCGGCATGATTGGAGAGAAAGCCGTCCGGGGTGAGTTCATCGCCATGTTCTGAGCCGCGTTGGGTGACCGAGTCAAAGCCCGATCCAATTTCAACCGCCTTCACGGCATTGATGCTCATCATGGCAGCGGCCAAGTCAGCATCCAGCTTCGCATAGACCGGCGCACCCAAGCCAACCGGCACATGCTGGGCGACGGTCGTAATGCGTGCCCCGACGGAATCGCCGGCCTTCCGCAGCTCATCCATGAACGATTCGCACGTTGGCAGACTGTCGGGATCTGCCGAGAAGAACGCATTGCTTCGGACTGCGTCCCAGGTCCGGAACGGCAATTGAATCGGGCCCAGCTGGCTCAGATAGCCGCGAATCACGACACCGTATTTCTCCGAGAGCCACTTTCTGGCTATCGCCGCTGCGGCGACACGCACCGCTGTTTCACGCGCAGAAGATCGCCCTCCTCCACGATGATCGCGAATGCCATACTTCTGCCAATAGGTGTAGTCGGCGTGGCCTGGTCGGAAGGTCTCGATCAAATTGCCGTAGTCCCGGCTTCGCGCATCTTCATTTCTGATCAGCAGGCCAATCGGAGTGCCGGTGGTCTTGCCCTCGAACACACCGGACAGGATTTCGACCCTATCAGACTCTTGGCGTTGCGTGACGTGGCGAGAGGTGCCGGGCTTGCGCCGGTCTAGGTCCAGCTGGATGTCTTCTGTCGAAAGGGAAAGACCCGGTGGACAACCGTCAACGACGCAGCCGATGGCCGGCCCATGGCTCTCACCAAAGGAGGTGACGGTGAACACTCGGCCAAAGGTATTGCCGGCCATGGTCGGACCCCTCCTACTCGACGAGATCCAGCTTGATGCGTAGTTCCTTCAACTGGTCGGCGTTGACGGCAGATGGCGCGTCGGTCAGCGGGCATTGTGCGCGCTGCGTCTTCGGGAAGGCAATGACATCACGAATCGAATCGGCTCCACCCAACAGCATGATCAACCGGTCGAGCCCAAACGCGATCCCGCCGTGCGGAGGGGCGCCATATTCCAACGCCTCCAGCAGGAATCCAAATTTGGCTTGAGCCTGTTCCTTGCCGATTCCCAATAGATCGAGAATTCTGAATTGAATATCGCTGCGGTGGTTTCGAATGCTGCCGCCACCGATTTCGCTTCCATTGAGCACCATATCGTAAGCCTTGGCCCGCGCCTTCAATGGCTCCGTATCGAGGAATGGCAGGTCTTCATCCATCGGCGCGGCAAAGGGATTGTGCATGAAGATATAGCGCTTTTCTTCGGGCGAGTAATCCAGCAAGGGGAATTCAGTCACCCACAGCGGCTTCCACGCTGTTGTATCGATCAGGTTCAGTTCCTCTCCGAGCTGCAGCCTGATTCGTCCCAGGACGTCATGGACGATTGCCGGCTTGTCTGCGCCAAAGAGCACCAGATCACCCGGCTTCGCTTCCGGCAAGGCCAAGGCGAACGCCTGCGCATCGAGAAACTTGGCGATCACCGATTCCAGCTGGCCCTCCGCCGTAATCTTCAGCCAAGCCAGCCCCTTCGCGCCAAAGCTTTTCGCCGTCTCGCCCAGCGCATCGATGCGACTCCTCGCCATGGACGCCCCGTCGGACAAGATCAAGGCCTTCACGATTCCACCCTTGGTGGCGGCTTCTTTGAACACTTTAAACTCACTCTTCGCCGCGAATGCTGTGACATCATGGAGGGGCATATCGAACCGGAGATCAGGTTTGTCGGACCCATAACGTCCCATGGCCTCGGCATAGGTCATCCGCGGAAAGGGCACGGGCAATTGCACGCCCGCGGCGTCCTTGAACACGGACCGGATCATCCGCTCCATGAGCATCATGACCTGCTCGCGATCCACGAACGACATTTCGAGATCGATCTGGGTAAACTCCGGCTGGCGATCGTTGCGCAGGTCTTCGTCCCGAAAACAACGGGCAATCTGGTAATACCGATCGACGCCGCTCACCATCAGCACCTGCTTGAACAGCTGCGGCGATTGTGGCAGCGCATAAAACATCCCCGGATTGACCCGGCTTGGCACCAGATAATCACGAGCACCTTCCGGCGTACTCTTGGTCAACACAGGTGTTTCCACTTCAAGGAAACTCTCCGCATTCAAGAATGCCCTGACGGCCTGCATGATCCCGTGACGCAATCCCAGCAGTCGCTGCATTTTCGGACGCCGGAGATCGAGATACCGATACTTCAACCGCAACGCCTCGGTGATTTCAAGGTCATCCTCGATCATGAACGGCGGGGTCTTGGCTTCATTGAGAATCTCAACGGCATCGACGAAGATTTCAATATCTCCCGTGGGCAAATTCTGGTTTCGCGATTCTTCAGGCCTGGCCATGACCTGCCCGCTGACCGACAGGACACATTCGCTCCGCAGCGTCTGCGCAATTTGATGCACCGCCGCATTCCGCTCGGCATTGAACACCACCTGGGTCAATCCGGTGCGATCGCGCAAATCGATGAAGAGCACCGCGCCATGATCCCGACGACGTTGCACCCAGCCGTTCAGGATGACCTTTTGACCAACCTGCGCTTTCGTGAGTTCACCGCACCGATGGGTCCTGATCTTCATGCTCGTCTCCGCGATGAGTGCCGCGATTTTCTCGCAGGGCCCCGCTGTCCTGGGCGCCGATCCGGCGGTCCCCCACTCCGACTCTGCTGAGATTTCTGGCCGGGCCCCGAGCGACGACCCATCATGCCACGACCGGAACCCTGAGTCGTCTCACCAGACCGGGGCCGCTGAAATCCTGCTCCCGGCTGAGGGGGCTGCGGTTTTTGGTTAGACCTACTCAGCGGCCGCCTCGCTGACCCGCGACCCGAACGTGGAGGCTTTGCGCCATTCAGGACTCGCGGTGACCGCGGCCCTCCTTCGGAGCGTTGAGATTTGGGGCCTCGCCCTGAACGCTCAGGTTTGGGAGGACGCGGCGGAGCCGGTGCCGTCGGCGCCTGCCATCGGGTCGGCTTGCCCGATGCATCTAATTCCGGACGTTCCACCCGCGACACTCGATCCTCCACCAACTCGCGTAATCGATTCGCCTCACGATCGGTCAGGAACCGGTATTCTCTCGGTGCCAAATCCCCCAGCAGCAGTGGCCCCATACGTATGCGTGTGAGTTTGATCACCGAATGGCCGACAGCTTCAATCATCCGCTTGACTTGATGTTTCCGGCCCTCATGGATGGTGACTTCAAGCCAGGAATTGCTCTCCGCCTTGCTGACCTTCATCACTTTCGCCGGCGCCGTAAATCCGTCTTCGAGTTTGACACCTCGCTCTAGGGCCTCAATCTTGGCGTCATCAAGGACACCCTTGACCTTGATCAAGTAGGTTTTGGGAATATGGTAGCGCGGGTGCAACAGGGCCTGTGCGAGATCTCCGTGATTGGTCAACAACATGAGCCCTTCACTGTCGAAATCCAACCGCCCAACGGGAAAGACCCGCACCGTGACCCCGTGCAAGAGATCCTTTACGGTTGGACGGCCTTCCGGGTCGTCGAGGGTAGACATGACGTTCTTGGGCTTATTGAGGATGAGATAGACATAGGGCTGCGCTGCCCGCAGATGCTTGCCGTCAACCTTCACGTGATCGCGATCGGGATTCACCTTGGTGCCGAGTTCCTTCACCACGCTGCCGTTGATCGTCACCCGTCCGGACGTGATCAGCTCTTCGGACTTGCGCCGGGAAGCAAGCCCGGTCCCGGCGATGAGTTTTTGTAGTCTCACTTCCATTCGAACTTTCTGTGAAGCGTATCTCGTCTCTCGTCATTCGTGGGATCAGATCGGATGTGTATCCATCGCTTCACGCTTCACGAATGACGCTTCACGACGGCGTTATTCCCACTCGATGGTTGAGGGCGGTTTCGAACTGATATCGTAGACCACCCGATTAACGCCCTTCACTTCGTTGATGATCCGGCTCGACATTCTTCCCAGCACCTCGTTCGGAATTTTGGCCCAGTCCGCGGTCATCCCGTCAAGACTTGTCACCGCACGGATCGCGATCACATACTCGTACGTCCGCTGGTCGCCCATCACGCCCACTGTTCGAATGGGCAGCAAGACGGCGAAGGCCTGCCAAATTTCTCGATACAGACCTGCGCCGCGGATCTCTTGATCGACGATCGTTTCCGCCCCTCGCAGGATCGCGAGACGTTCTTTGGTAACTGCCCCGAGCACGCGAATCGCCAGGCCAGGCCCTGGAAACGGCTGCCGCCAGATAATCTCGTCCGGCAGTCCGAGTTCTTGCCCCAACCGCCGCACTTCGTCTTTGAACAATTCGCGTAGCGGCTCGATGAGCTTCAACTTCATTTTCGTGGGCAACCCGCCGACATTGTGATGCGTCTTGATCGTCGCCGACGGGCCTTTAAAGCTGACGCTTTCGATGACATCGGGGTACAAAGTGCCTTGTACCAGATATTTGATACCCTTGAGCTTCTTGGACTCGACTTCGAAATTCTTGATGAACAGCCGGCCGATGATTTTCCGTTTCCGCTCGGGATCAGTGACGCCCTTCAAACCGGTGAGAAATTCACTCGTGCGATCGAGGATCCGCATGTTCAGATGGAGCTGCGAGGCAAATGTCTTCTGCACTTGATCTCGCTCGCCAGCCCGCAACACTCCATTGTCCACGAAAAGACAGGTCAACTGGTCACCGATCGCTCGATGGGTGAGGGCCGTCGCCACCGAGGAATCCACCCCGCCGCTCAACGCGCAGATCACCGATTCCTTGCCGACTTTCTCCCGAATCTGCTCCACCGCCGTATCGACGTAGGACCGCATGGTCCAGGTCGGCTTGCAACCGCAAATGTCGTACACGAAGTTTTTGAGAATTCCAGCGCCTTCGGAGGTGTGGGCCACCTCGGGATGAAACTGGAGGCAGTAGACGCGCTGTTTCGCATCGTGCCGTTTCATCGCCGCAATGGGCGAATTGTCCGTATGCGCGATGGAACGGAACCCTGGCGGCATGCGCGCGATGCGGTCACCGTGCGACATCCAGACGGTGGTGGATCCGCCGGTGCCGATGCCCTTGAATAGATCCGACCGATCATCGAGGACTAGTTCTGCCCGGCCGAATTCGCGGTGCGGCGCCTTTTCCACCTCGCCACCCTGAAGATGCGTCACCAGTTGCATGCCATAACAGATGCCGAGAATGGGAATTCCCTGCTCGAACAGCTCCTTGGAGACGGAGGGTGCCTTCTTGTCGTAGACGCTCGATGGCCCACCGGAGAGCACAATGCCTTTCGGTCGATAGGCCAGTACCGTCGCCAGGGGCACCGTACAGGGCAGGATCTGCGAATAGACCTGCGCCTCGCGAATGCGCCGCGCAATCAATTGGGTGTACTGGGATCCGTAGTCGAGAACGAGAATTCTATCGTGCCAAAGTTCCATGGAGGGGTTTCCCTGAAGCGTGAACCGTCGTTCGTCTAGTGAGGGGGTCTGAGTTGCGAGAGATGCTTCACAAGGAACGTTTCACGTGAGGTTATTCCCAATCGGTACGATAGTTGGGGGCTTCTTTGGTGATGATCACGTCGTGCACATGTCCTTCTCGAAGGCCGGCAATAGTTTGGCGGATGAACGTGGCCTTCTGCTGCAAATCCGGGATGGTTTTGCATCCGCAGTAGCCCATGCCGGATTTCACCCCGCCGACCATCTGATAAATATGCGGCGCCAGCAATCCCTTGTACGGCACCCGGCCTTCAATCCCTTCCGGCACCAACTTTGGAGCGGGACGCCCGGCCTGCCCATAGCGATCACCCCCACCTCGTTCCATGGCTCCGATCGACCCCATGCCGCGGTACACCTTGTACGTCCGGGCCTGGAACAATACCGTTTCGCCTGGAGCTTCCTCCGTCCCCGCCAAAAGACTGCCCAACATGACCGATGAAGCGCCGGCCGCCAGGGCTTTCGTGATATCACCGGAATATTTGATGCCGCCATCGGCAATCACAGGAATTCCAGACCCGGCCAATACCTTCGCACAATCCGCAATAGCGGTCAGTTGCGGCATACCGGCGCCGGACACCATGCGGGTCGTACAGATGGATCCCGGTCCGACGCCCACTTTGACGGCATCGACCCCGGCCTTCACCAAATCCTTGGCCGCCTGCGCTGTCGCAATGTTGCCTGCGATAATGTCCAACTGAGGGTAGGCCTTCCGCACCATTTTGACCGTGTCCAACACAGCCTGCGAATGTCCGTGGGCCGTATCGACGACCACCACATCGACCCCAGCCTTTACGAGCAGGGCGACTCGTTCTCCGGTCTCTGGCCCCACCCCTAAGGCTGCTCCCACTCGCAAACGACCATGAGAATCTTTGCAGGCATGGGGATACTTAATCCGCTTTTCGATGTCTTTAATCGTAATCAAACCCTTGAGCTCGAACTGCTTGTTCACGACCGGCAATTTTTCAATCCGGTGTTCGTGCAAAATTTCCCGCGCCTTCTCCAAACTGGTGCCTTCCGGCGCGGTAATGAGCTTGTCCCGCTTCATCACTTGCGACACCTTCAGGTCCATCCTGGTTTCGAACCGCAAATCACGATTTGTTAGAATTCCGACCAGCTTGCCGCCCTTGGTCACGGGGATGCCGGAGATTCGGTACCGGGCCATCAAATCATGCGCGTCGCGGATCGTCTGATCAGGGGAGATCGTAATGGGATCCAAAATCATCCCGCTCTCGGATTTTTTCACCTTATCGATCTCAGCGGCTTGATCGGTCGGTGACAAAACTCGATGCACGATGCCGATCCCACCCTCCTGCGCCATCGCAATCGCCAGCCGTGCCTCCGTCACCGTGTCCATCGCGGCGCTGACGATAGGAATATTCAGGTGGATGTTCCGCGACAGGCGAGTTCGGGTGTCGACCTCGCTTGGAAGGACGTGCGATTTCGCCGGCACCAGGACGACGTCATCGTACGTCAGGCCAACCCGAATCTCCTTCTCCAACATCAGCCGCCACCTCTCCCGGGCCTCTTGCCCGTTATCCCTACACCTTTGTCGTTTTGTCGACCTGTCCTAATTCTGCAACCGCTTCGGCCTCTTCCTGCAACCGTTCACTGCCTTCTTCCGCCGGCATGAATTGCTGGACCCGGGTATTGCCACTATCGACGGCGAATACACTGCCTCTGGAATCCACCAC
>JAJONL010000128.1 GCA_021323395.1 Nitrospira sp. | reverse complement strand
CGCGTTACGATTGAATCAACGGCCGCGGAAGACCTTGGGATTTCAGACGCCAGCGGCTATATTGGACGCAGGTGTTGCGCTCCCGGTTGAACCCACCGCCGCTTTTTTTAAAATGTCCCGCTCCTCCGTGACCCGTGCGAGTTCCCGTTTGAGCCGCGTGATCTCGGTGGTGCGCTCTTTCCGCGCGCCAGAGCCGGGGAACGCTCCTGTGCCTCGAGCACGTAATTCGGTCTGCCACTTATAAAGTTGATTCCGAGCGATCCCCAGCTCACGGGCAAGCTCAGACCCAGGGCGGCTCCCACTCTCTAATAGCTGCACCGCTTCACGTTTAAACTCCGGGGTAAACTGCTTGCGTGCACCCATCGGACACCTCCTCGGGGAATCCTGTCCCCGTTCAAAGGTGTCTGTCAAATCCGGACCACCTCAGGTCTTGCAATCGCGCAATTACTGCGAGAGTCAGGCTGCGCTGATGCCCGATGGCAGATTACAACTTCCTCTTCCTCTGCAAAAACAAGATGAACAGCATGAGGGCGGCCGGCGGGCCAGCACAAAGGGCACCGGCCAGAGCAGCACGTTTTTGCCCCGCACGCGGGTCTGATCGAACATCCAGACGAAGATCCACACAAGCGGGCCGATGTAGTTCGCCGCCCTCCAGCGGGTGGTGTGAATTTCAAGCCGCTCCTCAATTCCAGCTCTCCCTGAATGAGAAAGACTTCCAATCAGCAGCACCAAGACTGCCGGGGGGCTTGTGAAGGGCCCTGCTGCGCATGCACCCTGCTGCTCATCCGCTGTAACTCCTGACCGAAATTCTTGCGTCCCTGTTGCATGCTAACGGACCATCGGGCACGGAATTGAACCAGACTAGGGACATATGTACACTGTATGCATGGGTGATATTCGGTTTGAGTGGGATGAGAAGAAAAATCGACAGAATATTCGAAAGCACGGTATCTCGTTCGAAGAGGCGCAGTCGGTGTTCCTCGACGACCATGCGATGCGATTCTACGACCCGGATCACTCGGAGGATGAGGATCGTTTTCTCATGCTGGGCATGAGTTTCACGCTACGCATCCTGATTGTGTGCCACTGCTATCGAGAGCGAGACGACGTCATCCGCATCATTTCAGCCAGAAAAGCGACTCGACAGGAGCGCGTGCACTATGGGAGGTGACCGTATGAGAGCACAGTATGATTTCTCTACGATGAAGGGTCAGCGCAATCCGTACCGCGGGCGGCTGAAGCAACCCATCACGATTCGTTTGGATAAAGCGACTGTGGCCTATTTCAAGGGGTTGGCCGACGAAATCGGCATGCCATACCAGAATCTCATCAATTTGTATCTGCGCGATTGCGCGTTGCATCAAAAGAAGCTTGATCTGAGATGGGGGGGCCAGCACAAAGGGCACCAGCCAGAGCAGCACGTTTTTGCCCCGCACGCGGGCCTGGTCGAACATCCAAATGAAGATCCAGATGAGCAGGCCGATATAGTTGGCGGCCATCCAGCGGGTCGTGTGGACCTTCAAGCCGCTGATGGACTCCGGCTCGCCCTGGATGAAAAAGATTCCGATGAGGAGCACGAAGGCTCCCAGGAGTCCGGCAACCAGGCGTTTACTCCACACGAACATGTTGTCTCCTTCCGGTGAGCCGCTGGGCCGTTCCGGCTCCACACATGGGGTTTTATTTCCTCGAAATCGGGCGTAAGCTAAACAGGCTGAGGGGAATTGTCAAACCGCCGGACATGCATTGCCCATCGATCATGAGCGGAGCGGTCCTGATTGAGGTGAGAAATGAGCACGCTGACGTTGGTTGGTGTGGTGGCAGGCTTGGTGATGGCCGTGGGGTTGGCCGCGACCAATCCCACGATGGACGGCTATGTTCGCTTTGTCGAAGCGCGGCTGACAGCGGAGATCGACAAAATGGATCAATCCGCTCCGCGAGCCGATCGGGATCTCATTCGGACGATTTTTCGCGCTCAAGGCAGCAAGTTAGTCGAGGGCCTGGTTCGCCCCAAGACGACCAGAAGCAACTGGGGTCTCCTGAGTCTCTTCGAAACGAATGTGTTGGAGGAATCGGTCCTGGTTCTCGGTGTGGCCGGGCAATTCATTCCCTTGCGCGGGGTGGAAGAGGCGACGTTAAAGGTGGGCCGGCTGGCTTTTTAGCCCGTGCCGATTTTTTTCTCTCATCCGGTGAAAAATACCCTTGTGGACCCCTATAAAGCTGTGGATAACTTGGTCGAAACGCGCTCAAATCAGCTTCAAATCTGCCCCGGAGGCTATCACCACCTTATCCCCACTATTCACAGTCATGCCACAACATTTTGTTTGACAAAAAAACTCGATCGCTATATCTAGTGGGTGTAGGTGGTCGATGAGACATTGAACAGGAAATTAATAGTCTAAGGCGCGTCCTTTTCTCAGTTACATCCACTCGACAGAGTTACCCATCACTCGCATCATTTGTTAGAGACCTGTTTCAAGGAGGAAACCAGTGAGGATTGAACGAAGATTCACCAAGCGTGGGCAGAGCCCCTATGAGGGTCTTACGTTCGCACAACGCTCCTCGGAGATCCGGAATCCCGACGGGTCGACGGTTTTCAAATTAGACCATATCGCCGTGCCGGAACATTGGACCCAACTGGCGATCGACATTCTGGCCCAGAAGTATTTCCGGAAAGCCGGAGTGCCGCAGGTGCATGAAGACGGCACCCCGGTGGTGGATGCCGCCGGCAAGCCGGTACTGGGATCTGAGCGCGACGCCCGGCAGGTATTCGATCGATTAGCCGGCTGCTGGACGTTCTGGGGCAAGACACACGGCTACTTCAAGACAGCCGAAGATGCGACCGCCTTCCACGACGAAATGTGCTACATGCTGGCCTATCAGATGGCCGCTCCCAACAGCCCCCAGTGGTTTAACACCGGGTTGCACTATGCCTACGGGTTGTCGGGGCCGGCGCAGGGCCACTTCTATGTCGATCCCACGCTGGGCGAGGTCGTCAGGGCGACCAATGCCTTCGAACATCCCCAGCCCCATGCCTGCCAACCGTACGGTGCGCTGATTTCTACTCCGGAAGGGCCGATCCCCATCGGCGACATTGTGAGCCGCCGGCTGATCGGACTCACCGTATTCGACGGTAGCCTCGACGGCAAGGGAACCACCCGGGTGCTCGCGGTCAAGGACAACGGTTGCAAGCCCGTGTTCCGAATCATGCTCAAGAATGGTGTCTGTGTCGATGCCACGGCCGATCACCTGGTGTGGGCCAAGTCGGTGCGTCGGTCTCGCGGGGGATGGAATCGAGTGGACGCCCTGGCGCCTGGGATGCGGATGGAGCTTTCCACCGCCACAGAGGTCGCCGTTCGTCAGGATGCCAAAGCGGAGGATGAGGCGGCATTGGTCGGCTGGCTGCACGGCGACGGGTTTGTGGGGCAGTACCAACAGGGGACCAATCGGAGCCTCACAGTGGAATTCATGACGATCGATAAGGACGAGTTCCACTTCGTCCAGGAGCGGGTTCAGCGCGTATTTCCTGATGTGCACTATCACGTCCGGTCTGTCGAGACTCATACGCCAGGTTTGGATGTGCGGCGCATCCGGCTGTATGGAGAGGTCCTGAGGCCGTTCGTGGAGCAATTCGACCTCCTTCGCGGCCCGAAGGAGGATGTGACAATCCCGGCGAGGCTGAGACAAGCGGGCCGGGAAGCGCAGGCCGCATACGTGCGGGCCCTATTCCAGGCAGACGGCACGGTTCGCTTGAGGTCTCGACGCTCCCGGACCTCCGACGTGGTGTTGACGACCGTTTCGCGGGACCTCGCGCGCGATGTGCAAGCCCTGCTGCTCAATCTTGGCATCTATGCCAGGGTGCAACGAGGCGTGGAAACGCGGAGTAATCGCCGCGTGCCGTACTTTGTGTCGATCGGTTATGCCTGTGCGAGGCAGCGTTTCCGTGAGCTGATTGGGTTTATTTCGGAGGAAAAACGAATCAAGCTGGACCGGGCATGTTCGCTGGATTTTCCTGGCAAAGATCTTCCCGGCTTGCGAGAAGAGACGATCCTTCGCATTGAGGCCCTCGGAATACAGCCCGTCTATGACATTCAGACCGCCAGCGGACAGTACCTGTCGAACAACATAGTGGTTCACAACTGCTTCATCCAGTCCATTGAAGATGATCTCGTGAATGAGAACGGCATCATGGACCTGTGGGTCCGCGAGGCGCGGCTCTTCAAATATGGATCGGGAACCGGCACCAACTTCTCCCGCTTGCGGGGCGATGGCGAATCCCTGTCCGGCGGCGGACGGTCTTCCGGCCTGATGTCATTCTTGAAGATCGGCGATCGCGCCGCCGGAGCAATCAAGTCCGGCGGAACGACCAGGCGGGCTGCCAAGATGGTCTGCCTGGACCTCGACCATCCGGATATCGAAGAATTCATCGATTGGAAAGTCGTCGAGGAGCAGAAGGTGGCCGCCATGGTCACCGGCTCCAAGATCTGCGCCCAGCGCCTCAACGCCGTGCTCAAGGCCTGCCTCATGGTCGATGCCCAAGGCCTTGGCCATGTGGAATTGGACCCGAAGAAAAACCAGGTGCTGAAAGATGCCGTGACGGCGGCCCGCCGCGATATGGTGCCGGAAGCCTATATCCACCGCATGTTCGAGTATGCGACCCAAGGCTATACGCATTTCGTCTTTCATGAATACGACACCAATTGGGACGGCAAGGCCTACCAGACCGTCTCGGGGCAAAATTCCAACAACAGCGTGCGTATCCCCAACGGTTTCTTCGAGGTGCTGCAGCGGGACGGTGATTGGGAATTGCGGCGCCGGATCGATGGGAAGGTCAGCAAGACGGTCAAGGCCCGCGACCTCTGGGACAAAATCGCCTGGGCGGCCTGGATTTGCGCCGACCCTGGCACGCAGTACGATACGACGATCAATGAATGGCACACCTGCCCGCAGGACGGGCGGATCAATGCCTCCAATCCCTGTTCCGAATATATGTTCCTGGACGACACGGCTTGCAACCTGGCCTCGCTCAACCTCTCCAAGTTTTTTAACGTGGAGGGAGAGTTCGACCTGGATTCCTTCCGCCACGCGGTGCGCTTGTGGACCATCGCGCTGGAAATCAGCGTGTTGATGGCCTCCTTTCCGAGCCGCGCGATCGCCCAGAAGAGTTATGAGTTCCGGACACTCGGGCTCGGCTATGCCAATCTCGGCACCATTCTCATGAAACAAAGTATTCCCTACGATTCGCCGAAAGCGACGGCGATGTGCGGCGCGATTACGGCGATCATGACCGGTGAGTCGTACGCGACCTCCGCGGAAATGGCGGCGGAGATCGGCCCCTTTCCCGGATATAACAAGAATCGGGAATCCATGCTGCGGGTCATCCGAAACCACCGGCGAGCGGCCTACAGCGCGGCCCATGAGGAGTATGAAGGCCTCACGATTTTGCCGGCCTCGATCCAGCCGGATCAGTGCCCGCCGGCCATGTTGCTCGCGGCCAGACGTGCCTGGGATCGGGCGTTGGAATTGGGAGCCGCCTATGGATTCCGTAACGCCCAGGTGACGGTTATCGCTCCGACAGGCACGATCGGTCTGGTGATGGATTGCGACACGACCGGCATCGAACCGGATTTCGCTCTGGTCAAGTTCAAAAAGTTGGCGGGCGGCGGGTACTTCAAGATCATCAATCAGAGCTTGCCGCCGGCGCTGGCAGCGTTGGGGTACAGCGATGCGCAGATCCGGGACATCGGAGCCTACTGCGCAGGCCATCAGACCCTCCAAGGAGCGCCGTTCATCAATCACGAGGTGCTGCGCCGGAAGGGCTTCGACGACGCGGCGCTCGAACGGTTGGAAAGTTCATTGGCGCAGGCCTTCGAAATTCAGTTCGTCTTCAACAAGTTTAATCTCGGCGAAGAATTCTGCCGGGAGAAACTGGGCATCACCGATGCGCAGTTGGCGGACCCGGCCTTCAATATGTTGAAGACCCTGGGCTTTACCCAGGAGGAGGTTGCGGCGGCCAATGATTATTGCTGCGGCACCATGACCGTGGAAGGCGCGCCCCATCTCAAGGCCGAACATTTGCCGATCTTCGATTGCGCCAATCGTTGCGGCCGGATCGGGCAACGCTACATTGCCGTCGATGCGCACATTCGCATGATGGCGGCGGCTCAACCCTTCATCAGCGGCGCCATCAGCAAGACCATCAATATGCCCGCCGACGCCACGTTGGAGGATGTCAAAGCCGCCTATCTCTTTGCCTGGAAGAGCATGGTCAAGGCGGTCGCGCTCTATCGTGACGGATCGAAATTGAGCCAGCCGTTGAATGCCTCTTCGGACAGCGGAAAAGGCGAGGAGGCGGCGGCGCCCAGCGTCATGTCCGTGGCCGAGAAGGTGGCCGAACGGGTTCTCATCCGGTATCTTCACAAGCGGCGTCCACTGCCGGCTCGACGGGGCGGGTATACGCAGAAAGCCATCATCGGCGGTCACAAACTCTATCTTCGCACCGGCGAATACGAAGACGGCACGCTCGGCGAAATTTTCCTCGACATGCACAAGGAAGGGGCGGCCTTCCGCAGCTTGATGAATAATTTCGCCATCGCTATTTCGTTGGGACTGCAGCACGGCGTGCCGCTGGAAGAGTTCGTTGAAGCGTTCGTGTTTACCCGGTTCGAGCCGAATGGGCCGGTGAAACTGAACGATCGCATCAAGATGGCCACGTCGATCATCGACTACATCTTCCGGGAACTCGCCATCACCTATCTGGAACGTTCTGATCTGTCGCAGGTGCAGGAGGAAGATCTGCGGATGGATTCGATGAAGAAGGATGAACAGGATCCCGAATGTGTGGCCGAAGAGCCGGACATGACGGCGCTGGCGAAGTCGTCTATCATGACCGAACATTTACCCGTGCGGCGGAACGGGGTGAGCGGCGGGAACGGACATCGCCAGAGACCGGGGAACGGCAACGTCGCCCACAAAGTGGAGCTCAAGCGCGAGACGTTGACCGTGACCTCGGTGCACCAGGACAGCAAGGACGCCCGAGTAAAGGGATATGAAGGTGATCCCTGCCAGAATTGCAAACAGTTCACCCTGGTGCGGAACGGAACCTGTCTGAAGTGCATGAGCTGCGGAGAAACGAGCGGCTGCTCGTAGTTGTCTGCAACAAAGTCGTTGACTTGGAAATGGAACCCCGTCTACTCGTGTAAGTAGACGGGGTTCTTTTTCCTGCCACCGATCTCTGTGAGCCACAGGGCATCGGAAAGGCATGCGCGCACATGTCACCCCATACCTTCCTCTCTGCAACAAGGATCTTCGCGCCCATCTCAGCGACACCTGTGACGCCGAGGCCGCGACTGCCCTGGAATTCTCTCCTGGGTGGGAAATCCCGGCACACCGGTACCCGCATCAGGACAATACGGTATTTGTGGGCAACGAGGTGGAATACGGGCGAAGAGAGAACTGTAAAACTCCTCGAACGGAGGCTTCTATGAACGAAGACCAAATGAAAATAAATCGTCGAAGATTTCTCCGGCGCAGCGCTTCCGTCATCGCATTTGGCGCAGC
>JAJONL010000127.1 GCA_021323395.1 Nitrospira sp. | reverse complement strand
ATGGGTGTGCGCCTGATGCTGATCCGGTGCCGCGAATCACCCCAGCCACCTTCCGCGCACTGCTGCAAAACGCCGCAACTGGTACGCTTCGAAATGCCGCAACTCCTTGAACAGCCAATCGGACAGGAACTTATAACTTCCGTTATGGGTCATGCCAGGCATATCCAATGCAGACCTCATTCCAGAGCCACAACCCCAACTTGGGAGCAGAACAACATGCACATGATGATCGCGGTCGACGGGTCGACCCTGGTCCATGTCGTGGACAGCGCCTCGCTCAAATCCGCCGCCCGCAAACAGGCCGCGGTTTCGAAACAGGCCATTGCCGCTCTGACCAAGGCCGGTCACCAGATCCTCCGTCGATTCGAGGGTCTGGCGCGCATCGCCTTACACCAAGCCGCCACCAAACCCCATACTGCCATCGAAACATTACTCGCACATGGCCGAGTGGCCGATACGATCACGACCATCGCCAAGCAAAAAAAAGCAGACCTGCTGGTATTGGGGTCACGCGGGTTGAGCGACGCGGAAAGTTATCTGCTCGGGAGCATCTCCCGCAAGGTCACTGCATCGGCTCCTTGCCCGGTGCTCGTGGTGAAGCGGCCCCTCATGACGCTGTCCCAGGTGCTGGTTGCCGCCGATGCCTCCAACCATACACAAGGCGCCTGCAGTTTTCTCTGCAAATGCTTTCTGCCGGAATCGGCCCATGTCACAGTGCTCTCCATCGTCGAACCGGTCGTCACGGAACTCGCAATCAAGTACCTGTCGAAAGATCAGGTGGACCAGATCTCCACGCCGAGGCGTCAGGCTGCCGAACAGATGGTGGAGAGGTTGCGTGACCGGTTCCTCTCCGAGGGGTATGCGGTCGCGACAGAGGTGCAGATCGCCCATGTGACCGATACGATTCTTCGGCATGCCGCCTCGAGGAATGTGGATCTGCTGGTGGCGGGCTCGCGCGGTTTGACGGGGTCGGAACGGCTCCGTTTGGGCAGTGTCTCGGAAACGCTCCTCAAATATGCGCCCTGCTCTGTGCTGATCGTGCGAGGGTGGCGTGCCTGAACTCACCGCGCTTGAGGTCTGTCGTCTTGCGCCCAGCCAAGTCTACCGGGCGCTCGCTACATCGCCGCAAGGGCTTTCCGCCGACGAGGCGCGCCGCAGAGCGGTCCGGTACGGGCCGAACAGTCTGGAGGAGTTGCGGGGGGAGCCGCTCCTGATGCGCTTCGCCCGTCAATTCACACATTTTTTGGCGCTCTTGCTGTGGGTTGCGGCGGGCCTGGCCTTTATCGCGGACGCTCTGCACCAGGGCGAGGGCATGGCCATGCTGGGTTGGGCCATTCTCTGCGTCATCGTCATCAATGCTGTCTTCGCATTCCTTCAGGAATACCGGGCTGAGCGCGCGGTTCAGGCCTTGCGTGACCTGCTGCCGGCCAAAGCTTGGGTCTTGCGCGACGGGCAACAGCAGCATGTCTCCCGCAGTGAACTCGTGCCCGGAGATGTGCTGGCCCTGGAAGAAGGTGAGCAGATCCCGGCCGACGCGCGGCTGACCGAGGCCGTCGGCATGCGGGTCGATAACTCTCCGCTGACCGGCGAATCGAAAGCCCAGCGCCGCTCGGTCGACCCGATCACGGAGGGCCATCCGCTGGACATGGCCAATCTGGTGTTTGCCGGCGCCACGATTCTTTCCGGTCACGGTCAAGGAGTGGTCTTTGCCACCGGTCTCAATACCGAATTCGGAAAAATCGCGCACCTGGCGACAACGGTCCAGGGAGGGTTGAGTCCGTTGCAAAAAGAAATTGTGAAGGTGACGCACGTTGTCGCGGGCCTTTCGCTGCTGATGGGTCTCGTGTTTTTTACCATCGGGGTCGGCATGGGCCTGGGCTTCTGGACCAGCGCGATCTTCGGCATCGGCATCATCGTCGCCAACGTTCCCGAAGGACTCCTCCCGACCGTGACCCTGGCCCTCGCGATGGGCAGCCAGCGCATGGCCAAGCGCAACGCACTCATCAAACACCTGGCGTCCGTCGAAACGCTGGGCTGCACGACGGTGATTTGCACCGACAAAACCGGAACACTCACCGAAAACCGGATGCGGCTCGACAAGTTTTACGTGGACGACCTCATCGTGGAATCCCGCGAGGGCTGTTTGTTCACCTTGAACCGCCTGATCACCGCCACCGAAGCCGAACGTTGGCGTACGCTGTTCGACGCCATGGTCCATTGCAACAATGCCAAACGCACGCGCCGCCCGGACGGCCGCAGTCATACGACCGGCGATCCCACTGAAACGGCCCTGCTGGAATTCGCGCTGGACCATGGACTCCTGCATCGTCCACTCCTGCGGCGTATGGGCGAGTTGCCCTTCGATGCCGATCGCAAACGCATGACGACGCTGCATTGGAACGAAGGCCGGCTGATCGCCTTCACCAAAGGCGCCCCGGAGTCTTTGATTCCGCTGTGCTCGATGCAACAGGGATCTGCGAAGCCCAAGCCGCTCACGGTCGACGGGCGTAAGAAGATCCTGGCGCAGAGCCAGGCGTTTGCGCAGCAAGCCTACCGGGTGCTGGCGGTCGCCATGCGTGAAGTGGATCGCGGCGTGGAGCGGCTGGAAATCGAGACGGTCGAACAGGAGCTGACGTTTCTTGGGCTCGTGGCCATGATGGATCCGCCCCACCGGGAAGTGCCTGACGCCATCCTGAAGTGCCGGCAAGCGGGAGTCCGCGTCATCATGCTGACGGGCGACCATCCGCTCACGGCGTTGGCCATCGCCCGCAAGATCGGATTGGCCCCCGTTTCGATGCCCACTCCAGCCGGTCATTTCGTGCCGGTCATCGAAGGGACGCAACTCGACGGATACAGCGAGACTCAATTGCGGCAATTGCTCATGCCGACCTCCCCTGGCCAACCGGACCCCCTCTTCGCCCGCATGGCGCCGCGGCATAAAATGCGGATTGTGTCGGCGCTCAAAGCCATGCAGGAAGTCGTCGCGGTGACAGGCGACGGGGTGAACGATGCGCCGGCGTTGAAGATGGCCGATATCGGCATCGCCATGGGAGTGACAGGCACCGACGTCGCGAAACACACGGCCACGATGATCCTGCTCGACGATAATTTTTCCACCATCGTGAATGCCATTGAAGAAGGCCGGGCCGTCTATGCCAATATCCGCAAGTTCGTGACCTACGTCCTGGCCAGCAACGTGCCGGAGATCGTGCCCTATCTCGCATTCGGCTTGTCGTCCGCACCGCTGGCGCTGACCATCCCGCAAATTCTGGCCGTCGATTTGGGAACGGACATGGTACCGGCCCTGGCACTGGCGGCGGAACAGCCCCAAGGCAATGTCATGGACGAGCCGCCCCGGCCGCGGACGGAGCGGCTCCTCAGTTGGGACCTCCTGCTGAGGGCCTACGCGTTTCTGGGGTTGATCGAAGCCGCTCTTGCGATGGGAGGGTTTTTTCTCTATTTGTATAGCCAAGGCTGGACGTGGGGAACCCCGCTCGACTGGACATCCCCTTTGTACAAGGAAGCCACCACCGTGACCTTTTCCGGCATCGTGGCGGCCCAAGTGGCCAATGTCTTCGCCTGTCGGTCCGATCGGATTTCGGCCTTTCGGCTCGGTTGGTTCAGTAATCCCCTGATCCTGCTGGGGGTCGCCGTGGAAGTAACTATCTTATTGATCATGATCTACAGCCCGTTCGGACATGTGGTCCTCGGCACGGCTTCAATTCCCGCTTGGATCCTCGGTTTGCTGGCCTTGGGAGGCATCGTTCTCCTGATGGCAGACGAATGCCGGAAACTTATCAGCAAACGGGTGAGAATGGCACTCACGGCAACTATGAAGAGCCGCACGTCCATGTGATGTGGAGAACCCGGTTTCGCAACGCGCAGGAGCATCGAATTCGACAGGAAGGAGCAGACGTTATGACGACCGGATCGGGCCGGCTGGTCAGTGATTATATGCACCGTCAATTGGAGGTCGTCCCACAGGATGCCTCCGTGCTGACCGTCTCCACCAGGATGCGGATCCGCAACATTGGCTCCATGCTGATCGAAACCTTCGATCGTCCGCATCATGATTGCCGGATCGCGGGCATCGTCACCGAAACTGATTTGATCGGCAAGGTTCTCGCGCCGGGCCGCGTCCCCTCTCGCACCAGCATGGCGGACGTCATGAGCAGCCCGCTCGTCACCATCGCGCCGAACCGTCCCATGGTCGATGCCAGCCATCTCATGGAAGGGAAGCAGATTCGGCACCTGGTCGTGATGGAGGGGACGGATGTGCTGGGCGTCATCTCGATTCGCGATCTGGTCAGGCACTTCGTGGACTCCGACGGCGGGCCCGTGCAGGCCCTGACCGATGTCTACCGGCCCTTGAGTGTCCTCATGAGAACGGCCATCGAAACCATCGGCAGCGATGACACCGCCCTCGTGGCGGCGAGACGCATGGCGGACAAACACATCGGGGCCCTCTTCGTCATGGAGGCGGAGGAACTCGTGGGCATCGTGACGGAAGCCGACCTGGTGCGCAAGCTGCTCGCCTATCAGCTCGATCCTGAAACGATTCGCGTGGGCGCATTGATGAATTCGCCGTTGATCGACATTGACATCAATCGAACCATCCGGGATGCCAGCGAACGCATGGCGGCGAAACGGATCCGTCACTTGGCTGTCACCGAGCATGAGAAGGTCATCGGTGTGTTGTCTATTCGAGACCTGGTGAAGATGGTGTCGATCCGCGACCGGCCGGCGTTCCTCAAACGCGGGCCAACACCCTAGCAGGCTGCGGAAACTCGATTTTTGCACTACGCCGCGATCAGCTCACGTGGCATGCTGGTATCAGAATAGCGCGCAGGATGCGCAAAAAGGCGACCTTCTTACCAGCCCGACCCCGGCGCGTCAAAAACGCGCCCTGTCCCAGACAATGCCGCAGCGAGGTCCACGGCACGAAGAAGAATGAGCGCCACGTCTGTGGACGCCGGCGAGATAGTGAGCCGGCAGTGTCTTCGAGGCGAATCGTGCCTTCTTACCCACCCACCCTGAGTCTGCCGGGACAGGCTCTATTCCCATGGCCGTACGGTGAGCCACTGACCGATGCGAGAACGCCGCTGACGGACTTTTTCCGCATCCGGCTAGCTCGAAATTCAGGGACGCGCCCCCCACCCACGGCTGTCTGTATCATGCATTGGGCCTTCGCCTGCCTCCGCTTCTCCGACGGTCGCACGCGCGCCAGAGTTCACGTCCCGGCCGCATCTTCATGAACAAACATTCATCGATCATTCATCTTCCCTTCATGTTGCCGGGGTATGCTTCCGCGAGGGAAATGGTCTTTGAGGGAGGGGAACCCGCCGAGTCACCCGAGTATGGGCACATTACCTGTCGTCATGTCGGAAAAACGGTCACAGCGATACGGCACGTATCCGCGGATCGCCGCCTGCTGCCTGCTGGTGGTATTGCTGCAAGGCTGTGTCAGCGGCCTCACGGTTCGGGCTGAGAACGAAGACGACGAAGATATCACGGCAAGTCATTGTGAGCCCGCGACCGGACCGGCGGTTGAGGTCGCGGCCTTCTCGACAGGCGGCGAACGATACGGGAACGAGCCCGCGTATAAGCCGACAGTGGTGGATTCAGCCGCCCTGTTCCGTTTCTCGCCCCGCGCCAGAGAGGTGGCCGCCATCATCGGCGTCCATCACCTCCTCGCCGAATTCCACTCACTCGAAGAAGATATGACGGGCGGGGTGGAGGGGGCGTCGCTGCGTTTCATTGCAGTCCGTCAGGAGCTCTCCGACCGGCTGCTCCTGGCTCTGTTCGAATCGAGTAGCATCGCCGCTGAACTCGAATGTGAGAAGGCGCGCACGGAAGACCTCGCTTCTCGCCTCGAGGAAATCAGAAACGACATCCAGCAAGGTCGAACGGTGATGGCCATTCTAGCCGACTCCATTTCAGGCGTCTTTGCCGGCACGTTCCTGCTGCTCGGGTCGGAGATCCTGTCCGGTTTGCTTGATCTTTCCGGAAGCGTGGCCGCGCTGGGATTCGGCGTGGCAGCCTTGGGAGGTGATCAGCAATACGAATTCAAACATGGGCGAAACCTCATGGCCGACGTGTGGTACGGAGGCGAATCCAGCCGGCAGTTTCCCGCTCCGGTCTGGCATTATCTGAACGGACCGGTCCGGGAACAGAGCAAGCGAAGCCGGCGCGACAACATCATCGGGAGCTGGCGAGCCAGGCTTGGCAAGCCGGGCTCGAAGCAAGAGCAGCGTCTGGCCGACCTCTTCTTCGGCCGAGGGGGGATCTACCGCATTCACGAGCTGCGGCATCGCAGCGAAGCCTGCTCAAGACGCACGTCAACTTGATGACCCAGGACCTGAACCTTCTTTTCCGCGAAACGCTGCGCCCAAGGCCGCTGACCATACGCGACAGAACCTAGCAGTCCGTTGAGAAACCATTTCGCTGTCCCTGACAAAAGTGATGCGTGAGTTGGGGGAGATATTCAAAACGCCCGCAGGATGGTCAGACGGAGCTCACACACCGCGCGCCGATCGATATATGTTCCTTAACCCCGACTATTCATGAATACCTGCTTCGTCGTCCGATCCTTTCGCTCGGCGGGGCTTTTCTCGTTCGGCCTCCGACGGACTGCGGAAATCAAGGTATGAAGACACGGCCGGCTCACCGTCTCGCCGGCGCGCACAAACATGGCGCTCATTATTCATCGCGCCGTGCGCCTTGCGAGAAGCCCCGGCGGGCTTCGGTCTCGAACGCCTCGCGACGGCATTCATGAATAATCCGGGTTGCGACGGCATAATGTTCGCCGGCTGAATCGGCACCCCTGGTGGCCATGCTCCGGGCAGTGGGGACGCCTCTCCCTTCCAGCGCGCCTGCGCGCCGCATTTTCACACCGCACATATTGTGAGGACCGATTGGATCCCTCGGGTTCTCGCCTGTTGCCGAAGGTGGTGATTGCGCTGAACGGCTCGGAACGGTAGACTCCGCCCACACCCGTGTATGTTCGATACCCTCGCATGACAAAGCGAATCCCTCTCCCTTTCATCTACGACTGGAGTTGCTGATGTTGGACTGGCTTGCCAATCCGGAAATATGGATTGCCCTGGGGACCCTTACCGCCCTTGAGATCGTGCTGGGGATCGACAATATTATCTTCATCTCCGTACTCGTCGGACGGCTCCCCTCCCATCAACGTGATGTCGCGCGCAGGTTGGGATTGGGCCTGGCCATGGTGGCACGGCTTGGCCTGCTGTTTTCCATTTCATGGGTGATGGGACTGACCCAGCCCTGGCTGACGGTCTTCGGTCAAGAAATTTCCGGCCGTGATCTGATTCTCATCGGCGGCGGGATGTTTCTCATGGCGAAGGCCACCCACGAAATCCATAACAGTCTGGAAGGCATCGAAGAACAGGCGGCGCCGGTCTCCGCCGCCAGCCTGGGTATGGTGTTAGTACAAATCGGCCTGTTGGACATTGTCTTTTCGCTGGATTCGGTGATTACGGCGGTGGGTCTGGTCGACCATGTGTCGATCATGGCGGTCGCGATCATCCTGGCCGTCGTCGTGATGTTGGTGGCGGCCAAGTCCATCGGAGACTTTGTGGACGCGGGGCTATATCTATTTTTCCATGGCCTTCTCGGTGACCGTCGAAATGCTGAATATTCGCATGCGGCGAAAACGAAGGGCGCCGCTCAAACTCCACAGCCGTTATGCGGGAGACCGGCGACAGCAGGATGGTTGAGCGGACCGTGGTCCCCGCCCGCGGCCTCGGCACGGGGATCAATCCAGTCCGAGCTTGCGCCGCGCATCACTCAGCATGGAGCCCTTCCGGTACCGAGAGCAGATCGTTCGCCCCCGCCGATTCTTCGCGCATGCTCCCCTGCTGAGCCTGCGCCATCGTCCATCCACGCATGAAGACCAGGCTGAGGACCGGCTCCCTGATCGGACCGCTCGAAGACGGAGTCACTTTCTGACCCGTCGGCCGCCCCACCACCGTCACCCGCGCCCAGTGATTCCATTTCGGAGGCAAGGTGGCCGCATTCGACACCACCACCCAATAGTACCCGCCTTCCGACCCCTCGTTCACGGTCGGACGGTGAGGCCGGTATTCCTTGTCCAGCGGGCGATTTTTCAGATGGAGCCACAGGGTGTGACCGTCCTGCTGGTGATCGACCACCACGCCACCGAGGATGACCGTCTTCCCCTGCAAGGCCTCAGGCGACTCGGTCAAAGAGGTCAAGGTCACGCCAGGCTCCGCTTGCCGAACGTATCGAGCGGGCAGGGAGCCGCACCCAGTCAAGACGGCAAACCCGATGACTCCCGCAAACACTGCAAACATTCGATTGCTGTGAGAGATCACTTCTATCCTCCCTGCTCTGCTGTGCTGCGATAATCCGCATGGCCCATCACTGATTACATCGTTTCCAGCCGCTGAGGGCACAGCGTTGCGCAATCAAGGGCGTCATGCTCTCCAAGTCCTCCGAGACCCGCGTCATCACCTGGTCGGCCAGACGCGCATCGTCGAAACATTCGTACGCATCATCGAGAAAGCCGCCGCGCAGGAGGGGATGCTGGAGAAACCGTTGGCCGGACCCGCTGGCGACTTCGAGCGGCCGTTCGACAATGCTGATCCGTTCCATTTCCAACCGCTCAAGCCACCCTCGCGCTTCTTCCGCCGACGGCCGCTCCGCCACATGGGTGGCCAGCCGTTCGCGTTCCGTCGTGAGTCCGTGCCGGCTCATTTCCTGATCGATCCGTTGCCACAGTGAATCGAACGTGCCGAGGGAAGGAAAGGTCAGCACCAATTGGCCTCCCGGCTCCAGATGTTCGAGCAGTCCCCTGACCGCCTCGAACCGATGGGGCCGGAAGAACATGACCGAAAGATTGCCGGTGATCCGCTGGAAGGCGGGAAAGGATGCGGGCAAGGCACGCATGTCGAGGCATTCGAAGCGGAGCCAGGGGAGGTCGTCCCGTTGAATGGCACGGGCGCTCGCCACCTGTCCTCGACTGGCATCGACCGCGACGACCGTTCCAGTCGGACCGACCTGTTCCGCCAGGTAGAAGGCCGGAATGCCATGGCCGGAGGCCACATCGAGAATCTTGAGACCGGGGCGCAGATCCAACTGCTGCAACAACAGGTCGGCAAACGGTGTGGACCAGTCGTCATGCGGGGGAAGCGCCCATCGCGAAGCGGCGGGAGAGGCAGGCTCGGTCATAGAATTCCTTTCACTGGGTCCTCCCCCTCCAGTACCTCTTCACTGAGCCCGGCTTGCGAATGTTCCTCATTTGATCCCTATCACCATGGCATCCGGCCCCGCTAATTTTTCAACCTTGGTCCGTTTGAAGCCGACCTGCTTCATCCAGCGTCGACAATCCGCTCCTGTGAAATCAAATCCTCCGTGCGTTTCGATGAGCATGTTGAGACTCATCAGCAGCCCGAAGGCATTATGCTTGCGCGCATCATCGATGAGGGCTTCGTGCACGATCAACGCTCCACCGGGGGGAAGCGCTGCGTAGGCCTTCTCCAACAGCATCATCTTCTCATCGAGGTTCCAGTCGTGAAGAATGTGCCCCATGATCAAGACATCGGTCCTCGGAAGCGGGTCTTTGAAAAAGTCTCCCGCGTGAAACGCCAAGCGCTTGTCGACTTTGCTGGCCCTGACATAGGCCTCGAACACCGGTCTCACGACGGGAAGATCCATGCCCTCTCCGGTCACATGCTTCTGCGCGAGCGCGATCTCCACCGCCACCCCACCCTGCGCGCATCCGATGTCTGCAAAGGAGCGATAGCTCTTCCAGGAAAACTTTTGCGCGATGGCCCTCGCCGTGCCCTGGCTAAGACCGGTCATGGCCTTGAGAAAAAATCCATAGAGCCTGGCATTGCACATCTCCAGCATCCCGCCGACGTAGGAGGGCTTGGCGCGATCCAGAAAAAGCGCTGTCTCGGCCGTATTGGCATAGCGTGCGCCCGCTCGCTTCAACATGCCCAGGGCGACCAATGCGTCAAAGAAATCCCGCGCGCTTCGCGGATGGAGTTCCAACCGCTTGGTCAATGCCACGGCATCAAGCGGTTTTTTGGCCAACTCGGTGAACAATCCGAGTTCTACGGCCGTGAGCAAGGTCTTCGAGCCCCAGAATCCCAGGCCCAGTTGCATGATCCGGTCAGGGGTTTTTGAGCGAATGGCCATCACGCCTTCCTTTCACATGGGGGAAAAAGCCGGAGAGAGGCTACGTGGCGCCTGCCGTCCTGTCAATAGGTCCTCTTCCGGCCT
>JAJONL010000030.1 GCA_021323395.1 Nitrospira sp. | reverse complement strand
CTCATGCCGCCTCCTTAGTTCAGAGACCCTGCCATTGTGAGATGAAGCTTCGCTCCCGCTTCGAGAGAGAAGCTGTTTATAGGGCAGGCTGAAGTCGGCCTCCATTCTGCGGACGCGGGTGTGGAGGCTACTTACGTGTGAGGAACGGATCCGTTGTGAAGCACGAACCCAGGCTCGGGCATAGTCGTTCTGCTCGGTAGTGTAAGTAGTTGGCTAGTCGGCCTCGGTGTTTCGTTTTGGCAAGCTGGGCGTTTGGCGGCCGAGACGTTGAAGCGGCCGTCCTCTATGACGGGCTCCTTGCGGCTGGCCGGTCTGCGCAGCCGGCATAACGATTGACAACCCTCAAGAGGTTACCTATACTCGCGCCCGCAGTAGAACCCCCAATGCCATGGGCACGGTTGGGAGGTTTTTAACCATAAACCTCGAGAGGGAGGCCTTATGAAGAAGTTGACAGCTTTGTGTTCTTTGACCCTGATCAGCGCAGCGTATCTGAGCCTGACCGGTTGTCAGATCGTTGCAACTCCGATGGCAGGCATCATTTATACTGAGGTCAAGTACGGCGACACGGCGACCGACCATGCCAGCGCCACAAAAGAAGGCAAAGCCTGCGGCCAGTCTATCCTTGGTTGGGTCGCGACCGGTGATGCCAGCGTGACAGCGGCGAAAGCGGCCGGCGGTATCAACCAGGTGGCTTCCGTCGATCACACGGCCAAAAACATTCTCGGCATCATCGGCGAATGGTGCACGGTCGTGAAGGGCAGCTGATCTCCCTCCCATGCGTCTGAAAAAGGTCTTCGGGAATTCATCCCGAAGACCTTTTTTCTTCCTTCGTTCCCCTGCCGCCTGCATGGTACGGTACCACGTATATGTGGCGCCTCCTCTTCGTATGGATCCTCCTCGCTCCATTGGGAGCGCCGACTTCAGGGCCAGGCGCCGAATTTGGCGATATCGACTTGGCTGTCTATGCGCTCGGAAGCTGGCCGCGTGATCAGCATATGTATAATCAGGGTTCAACTGTGCAGGCCTCAATCCGACAGGGCGCGGGAGCAGGGCTCAAGGTCGGGCTTTTCCCGCATTTCACCAGGAGAATAGTCGGGATTGAACTGGATTCTTTCGGTCATGACGGGGGACTCTCTTTTGCAGGCGGCGCGAGCGGACCGAACAATGGCGCCGGCCGGTCCGATCTCTTTATTCTCAACACCATGTTTAACCTCGTTTTGCGGTATCCCGGCGAGATGTTTATGCCCTATGTCGGGATCGGCGCCGGATGGTCGCACGGCACATTGCTCAATCCAAATATTGCCGGGCGGGCCGACAAGGATTTCGATTCGGCCCGTGCGTTGGGACATCAATACCTGGCAGGCCTGCGGGTGATGATCAGCCCCAAGGTATTTATCTTTGGGGAGTATCGATATTTTTCCGCAAACTATCACTGGGCAGGCTTGGCGTTAGACTTTCGGACACAGTACGGTCTGTTCGGGGTCGGTCTGCATTTTTAGGAAGGACTGATCATGAACGTTCCGATGACGGCATCCCCAACTCCGCGACCACGATTCCATGAGTCTGCTTGACCAATTCTTCGTCTACCATCCGTATCCGTGGGAAGACCGCGACTGGGCGAGGCTCGGCGCGCTACCGTTGGAAGACGTCTGGTTTCAGGCTTCCGATGGGACAAAATTATTCGGTTGGTACGCGGCACAGCCTGCCGCCACCGCCGTCGTGTTGTGGTGCCACGGCAATGCGGGGAATATGACCCATCGTCTGGGCAATCTCCAGGCCCTGTATCGACTGGGCTTGTCCGTGTTTCTTTTTGACTATCGGGGCTATGGACGAAGCCAAGGGAGGCCGTCCGAAGACGGACTCTACGCGGATGCTGTGGGTGCCTATGATCATCTCCTGCGGGTCCGGCGCGTCAAGCCGGAACGGATGGTGATCTTTGGCCGATCGTTGGGCGCCGCGGTAGCCGGAGCCCTGGCGGCGCAACGGCCCGCCGCTGGTTTACTGTTGGAATCCTGCTTCCCTTCCATCGAAGCGGTCGCACGCCACCACTATATGGGATTGCCCCTCCATTGGCTGCTGGGAGCCGCGTTTCGTCTGGAGGAGCGCTTGCCACAATTGTCGTTGCCGAAACTCTTCATTCACGGAGATCGCGATGACATCATCCCGATAACATTAGGCCAACGGACCTATGCGGCCGCCAAACCTCCGAAAGAGTTTTATATCGTGCGCGGAGCGGATCACAACGATGTGCCGTCCGTCGGAGGGAAGGCCTACTTCTCCAAACTGTCCGAATTCATCGGTTCTGTCGTGGGGCGCTGAGTCGGGATAGCCACGCACCTTCTACGTTTTTTCTGTTCATGACCTTTTCGCTTGATAAGATGCCTTACGTATGGCGAAGTCCTCTCATCGATTCTGACTCAGTCTGACCAGCTGCATCATCTGGCGGGTGTCCGGCCATTCTGGTACAGTGCGTCCGCTTGCTGCGGAGTGACACCTGCGGCGGACTATGGAGGGGAATGAGGGGCTCCCCGATTAAGGAGGCATGGTGCAGCGGACATCTGGCAGTGTGAGAGGATTCGTCGTCACGATATATGCGCTCGGCCTAGGGATCTTGATCGGATGTGCGGGCGGACCGACTCGTCCCACTCAGACTTCCGGCGTCGGCTCTGAACCCCCTGCAGCAGCGGACGTTGCCAAGCCCACGGCAGGGAATATGACGGAACCGCTCCTGTCGTCGTCCCTTCAGAACCAGCGCAAGACGGCCGCGCCTCTCGCGGCGGCCGCGTCTGAACCGGCGGACCCGTCCGCGGAGGATCCGTTTTTCGATCCGTTTGCGAGGACCGATGAACCCACCGGGGGAGAGGAGTATGATCCGTGGGAACCGGTTAACACGAAGGTATTCGAGTTCAATCGACAGGTGGACCGCTGGGTGCTCAAGCCGGTCGCGCAGGGTTACAATGCCATCGTCCCCAATCCGGTCCAAATCGGCATCAGCAATGTATTCTACAATATTCGCTTTCCTTCGCGACTCATCAACAATCTCGCACAAGGCAAGCTGGGCGGGGCCGGCACCGAAGTCGGCCGATTTTTACTGAACAGCACCTTCGGGCTCGGCGGGCTGGTCGACGTGGCGAGACACCTGGATATCACGACGCCGGAAGAGGATACAGGGCAGACCCTCGGTTATTACGGCGTGAAACCTGGGCCGTATCTGGTGGTGCCCTTCCTTCCGCCGTTTACGCTGAGGGATTTCTTCGGATATCTCGGAGACATCGCTCTGAATCCGATCAACTGGATGGTCTTTCCGCTTATCGAAGTAGACGGCATTCCCTCACTGGTCGCTCATACCAATCGGACAACCTCGACTATCGCTCAGACCGGCATGCGCGTGGGCGAGATTGTGAACGATCGGTCGTTGAATTTGGAAAAGTTTCAAGGAGTGGAAGAGGCGACGCTGGATCTCTATACGGCAGTGAAGAATGCCTATATCCAAAAGCGGCGGAACCAGATCCGAGAGTAATCCATCATGCAATCACCTTGAGTTCGCGACCCACCTTCGCGAATGCGGAGACGGCCCCTTCGAGTTGCGCGCGGCTGTGGGTCGCAGACAGCTGCAGACGAATGCGAGCCTGTCCTTTCGGCACCACCGGATAACTGAATCCCACGACATAGATCCTTTCTTGCAGCAGGCGGTCGGCCATCAGGGTGGCGACGGTCGCTTCCCCTAGCATGACCGGAATGATGGGATGCCTGCCGGGAACGAGAGTGAAGCCAAGGGTTGTGAGTTGACTGCGGAACCAGTCCGCCTGCTCCATCAATGCGCTACGCAAACGGTCTCCTTGCTCGACAAGGTTCAACGCTTTCAGTGCAGCTGCAGCAATGACCGGCGGCAGGCTATTGGAAAAGAGGTAGGGTCGTGAACGCTGGCGCAAGAGTTCGATGAGTTCTTTTCGACCCGTCGTAAACCCGCCTGTCGCTCCACCCAGCGCCTTACCGAGGGTGCTGGTGACGAGATCGATCCGTTCGGCGACGCCGAAATGATCGGGCGTACCGCGCCCTCCCTTTCCCAGCACTCCGGTGGCATGACTGTCATCCACGATCACCGCGGCGTCATAACGGTCCGCCAAGTCGACGATACGATCGAGTTTTGCCAGGTCACCGTCCATTGAAAAGACTCCATCGGTCACAATCATCCGAATACGATGCGAGACCGATTCAGCCAGCCGCGCTTCCAACTCCTCCATGTCGGCATGGGCATACCGCAGGCGAGCGGCCTTACAGAGCCGGATGCCGTCGATCAGACTCGCATGGTTGAGGGCATCGCTGATAATGGCGTCTCGTTCGTCCAGCAGAGTCTCGAACAATCCGCCGTTCGCATCGAAGCAGGAGCTGTAGAGGATGGTGTCGTCGGTTCCGAAAAACCTGCTGATGGACTGTTCGAGTTCTGCGTGCGATTGGTGGGTTCCACAGATGAATCGGACCGAGGCCATGCCATAGCCATAGTCTCTGAGTCCGTCGATGGCCGCTTGTTTCACCTCCGGATGGTTCGCCAGTCCAAGATAATTGTTTGCGCAGAGGTTGATCACCTCGCCCTGGGCCACCTCAATCTCGGTGCCTTGAGGACTTAAGATCCTGCGCTCGGTTTTGTAGAGACCGGCCGCGCGGATGTCGGCTATCTGCTGTTCGGCTGCCCGTTTGAATGAGGAGTAGGCCATGGTGCTTGTCAGGGGTGAAGTGCGAGGCGTAACGAGGAGTGCTTCACGGCGAGAGACGTGAGCCCCTCACGCCTTTCCCTTCACCCCTCACGGAAACAAGACTACTTTGCCGCATTGGCCGGACTTGATCAATTCAAATCCTTGGATAAAGTCTTTCAACGGAAAGGTATGGGTGATGACGGGGCGGATGTTGAGGCCCGCTTTGAAGAGGCCGGCCAGGCGGTACCAGGTGCTGAACAGGCGTCGGCCGGTGATGCCGTGGACGCGAATGCCTTTGAAGATGACTTCATTCGCCAGATCGCAGGTGACGGGGCCGGTGGGAATGCCGAACAAAGTCACGCGCCCGCCGTTTTTGACGGCACGAAAGGCATGGTGCAGCGCGGTGGGATGGCCGGACATTTCCAGGGAGGCATCGACTCCTTCTCCTCCGGTGATATCGAGAATGGCGGCGGCAATGGCGTCCGGCCCGTCTGTCTGCGCGTTCAGGACGTGATCGACCCCCACTTGTTTTGCGAGTCCCAGGCGATAGTCGCTGACATCGGTGGCGATAATCGTGGCCGCCCCTGCGGTGCGTGCGACGGCGGCGGCGAAGAGACCGGTCGGGCCGCAGCCCGTGATCAGCACCGTATGGCCGGTCAGGTCCTCCACCAAGGCCGCATCCACGGCATTGCCCAAGGGCTCTTGCACGGAGGCGAGTTCAGGGGGAATGTCCGAGGAGGTTTTCCAGAGCACCGTTTCTGGAAGCAGCACAAAGTCGGCAAATGACCCATCCAGATCGACCCCGAGAATGCGGTAGTTCTTGCAGACGTGTGCCTGGCCGGTCCGACATTGAAAGCAGGCGCCGCAGGTCAAGTGCGATTCGGCGGCGACGTAATCTCCCACACGCACGAGCGTCACCTCCGCACCGACGGCGACGACCTCGCCGCACATTTCATGTCCGATCGTTCTCGGAGGCTGGATGCGGCTATGGGCCCAGGCATCCCAATTGTAGATATGGGCATCGGTTCCACAGAGGGAGGTGGCTTTGACCTGAATGACGGCTTCCGAGGGACCAGGCGTCGGATCGGGACGATCGGTATACGTCAAGCCGGGTTGTGCAGAAGTTTTCACCAGCGCGCGCATGGCCCCATTATAACAAGAGCCCGCGAAATGCCCAGCTGAACCGAGAACTTGTTCACCTTGGTGGTCGACCGGACCTGTCCAGCGATCCCCTCTGTCGACTCGAACCGCGGCAAAAAACGGGTTGAACTGGGTACGGCTCCTGGGTAGGATGGGATGATGCGCCGGTATTTCGACAACAGCCCGGCAGCCGTGGCCGGGCTGGGCTTCCTCTTGTGCCTTTCTCTGCTGGTTGCGCCGGCAGGAGCCGGCCCCTCTCCTTCATCATCATCGGTGACGCCCAAACGGTGGGCGCAATTCGAACTGGTCAGCACCGAAGCCGATGGGTCAGTGCAGGTCGGAAAGGACGTTGTGCTCAGCCTCACTCTGGGCGGGCTTCCGCCCGGGACGGAATCGGTCATGGCCATCATCGAGTCAGCCGGATTCCAGAGCCAAACCGTCTCGCTCAGCGAAGATGGGACGCCGGCGGTGTATCAAGGAACGGCCATTCTGGAGCCGAATTCGACCCTCAAGAGCCGAACCACGGTACATCCGAAAGCCGTGCGAGTGCGGGTCTCGTTCGCTCGCGCAAAAATTACGGGACTCGAGGAATTTTTGAAGCGCGATTTTTTTGTCACGTTAGGCGACAGTCCGCCTGAAGAGTCCGAAGCCGTGACCCCGCCGGGTCCGCTCGCTGAAAGTCCGGATGCCGACGCAGCCGCGGTGCAACGAGCGACGGAGCAGGTCATGGCCGTCAACGCCACGATTGCGGAAGAGGATTTGCTGCCTCTGCCGGCACCAGGAGAGTCCAAGGCCTACTGGAAGCAGGTCAGCGATTTGATCAGCCGCAACTGGAGCCGGCAGATACGTTCGATTCGTCGGGCTCCCAGCAGTGAAACGGTGCGGGTGCATTTCAAAATGTACGCGAGCGGGGTGGCGCAACTGATTCAGCTGGAAAAGAGCTCGGGAGCGCGGGACGTCAACGATGCCGGCTTGCAGACGATCATCCATGCCCATCCGTTCCCTCCGATCCCTCCCGATGTGGGCGGAGATATCGTCGACGTGCACGTGCGAATGCGCACCGGCGCGAAAGTCGCGAGCCGCGATGTGCAGATGACAGTGGACAAGAAATCTTCCAAGCCTGCCGCATCCCCCTCACCGAAAGAAGCCACCGCTCCAAGCGGTTCGACAAAGGAGTAGTGATGACGAATTGGACTGATCGTGTCGTGGCCATGGTGTGTCTCAGCGCGAGCGTCATGCTGAGCGCGGTGTACGGATACGCGGAGACGGCGCGATACGATGTGGATCCGGACCACTCCATCGTGGAGTTCAGGGTTGCCCATATGGTGATTTCCAAGACCACCGGGCACTTCAAAGATTACACCGGCTTCATCGAAATGGATCCTGATGCCGGGACGGTGAAAGCCATCGAAGCCTCCATCAAGACGGCGTCGGTGACCACCAACCAGGAAAAGCGCGATGCTCACCTGCGCAATCCGGATTTCTTCGATGTGGAGAAGTACCCAGCGATGACCTATAAGATGAAAAGTTATAAGAAGACCGGCGATGGCTATGCGGCGGTCGGCGACTTGACGCTCCACGGCGTGACGAAAGAAGTAACTCTGACGGGCAGTTTCAACGGTGTTACAAAAGATCCCTGGGGCAACACCCGAGCGGGATTTGCCGCCGAAGGAAAAGTGAACCGGAAAGACTTCGGCATGGTCTGGAATAAGGCATTGGATAGCGGCGGACTCGTCGTTGGAGACGAGGTGTGGATCAAGCTGGACATCGAATGCATTAAGGCCAAATCATAACGGTATGGCATCCTCACTGCTCGAATTCCTCGCGCCTCTCCGATCTCCTGTCGGCGGGCCGCAAGCCGACCGGCGCACCAGGCGGGTTCCTCGATAGAGCGGGATGCGGTCGCATCTTCTGGTGACGAAATCAACCATCCCACATGCCTCCCGATTGCAGCGGCAAGAGCTCGAAGGCCATGGTCCTGCGCCAGGAGAAGGTTTTCGTCTCTCGGTGTAAAGCGTGGTCCGAGGGAGTGCGAGATCGGCGGCACAAGCGGCAGGAAGCGGGGCAGGAGTGACATTCATGCCGATCAAGAGCGCTGGAAAATTCCTATCGCGTCTCGGTACGATAGGTGGGATGCGCTGTGGCAAATTCTGGCTAATATTGGCGGCTCTCTCAATCTTCGGCGCGACCGCTGCCGAAGCCTTGGAATTTACCGCGGATCAAGTGACTAAGATCAATGGCCGCACTCAAAAGTCGAACATCTATTATCGGGACAACATGTGGCGGATCGAGCACCACTCGATGGGACCCGTCAACGTCAGCATCGTGCGTAAAGATAAACAAGTGGTGTGGCTGCTCCTGTCGCGGATGAAACATTTTAAAACCATGCCCTACAGCGCCGCCCAAGACCTGCAGGTATCGGAGCGACTGGAAGGCGAAGTTTCCCGCGAAGAGATCGGGACTGAAACGCGAGAGGGGCACCCAACGACCCTTTACGAAGTGACGGTCAAGCGAGGCGAACGGACGGAAATTTATTATCAGTGGCTCGCCACCGATATCCGGTTCCCCATGAAGCTGGCCAAGAAAGACGGCAGTTGGATCGTTGAATATCAGCACGTCAAATTACGACCCGTGATCGATTATTTGTTTCAATTACCGTTGAATTTCGAACCATTGGAAGAATTTGACCAACCACCGGCTGCACCAGCTCCTGCGCAGCAGCCGATGTGAAACGGGACCTGGGACAAGGAGGACTGTGATTGTGCGAAGGATAGGAATCACGGCATGGGCCATGGTGGTGAGCGTTTTTGGATTGAGCGGCGGTCTCCACGCGCTGGATGTGGCTGACGTGACTCGGGAATGGACGGCTGAAGGGAAAAAGCTTGCGGCCGAGCGGATCAAACTGCCCGCCCACGATGAGATGATTCGCATTCCCGCGGGCGAATTCCTCATGGGAAGCGACAAGAAGATCGACAAGAATTCCTACCTCGCTGAGTTCCCTCAGCGAAAGGTGTACCTCGATACGTATGAAATCGACAAATATGAAGTGACGACCGTGCAGTTTTTGAAGTTCGTGCTGGCCGCGAACCGCGGGCCGTTAATCGATTGGCAGTATGACGGCGGCAATTTCCAAGACACCATGGTGAGTCACCCGGTCATGCACGTCTCGTGGTTCGACGCCGACGCCTATTGCAAGTGGGCGGGCAAGCGGCTGCCCACGGAGGCCGAATGGGAAAAGGCGGCGCGCGGCGAGGACGGCCGTGTTTATCCCTGGGGCAACCAAATGGCCGGTCTCTCGCGAGCCAACTTTGGCCGCACCGGCCTTTCAGGGCCGGTGCGGGATCGTCCCGAGCGGCTGTTGCTCTATCCGCCGATCATTTCCGTCGACAAGTACGACAACGCAGCCAGTCCATACGGTGCGATTCAGATGGCGGGAAATGTGGCGGAGTGGGTCAACGATTGGTTCGATCCGAAATACTATGTCACGGGGCCGGAGAAGAATCCTCAAGGCCCGGAGACCGGCACGCAACGGAGTTTTCGCGGCGGCGGTTGGATCGACAGCACGCCTAGTGTGCGTGTGGCGCAGCGTAATGGCACGGATCCCAATACCAAAATGAACTGGATGGGGTTCCGCTGCGCGCGGGATGTGAAGGAAGGAACGGGAGATCCGACGGTTGAAGCCAAATAGCGGTATGCGGTAACCAAAGAACCGAGGCTGGGCGCTGAGCTGAACCAGTGAACAAAAGAAAGTTGCTTGCTAAGGCCCTCGGTGGCTCCAAAAATCCACGATTCAGCGAGGTCGTCTTGCTCGCGGAGGCCTTTGTGTTTCGTGCATCGAGAGTCAAGGGTAGTCACCATATCTTTGTGCATGCGAGTGTGCGGGAGCTTGTGAATTTGCAGGAGGTCGGGGGCAAGGCGAAGCCGTATCAGGTGAAGTAGTTGATGGAGCTTGTCGAGAGGTATAATCTTGAGCTCAGGGAAGATGAGGACCGATGAAGAAGGATTATCATATCAATATCTTCTATAGCGAAGCCGACGGCGGGTACATCGCAGATATCCCTGATCTGGAAGCTTGTTCAGCGTACGGAAAAACTCCGGCGGCAGCGTTGAAACAGGTACAGCTTGCCAAGCGCCTCTGGTTACAAGCGGCCAAGAGTGAGCGTAAGCCAATCCCCAAACCCCGCTACCGTCCCGCCATCTACCAGACCGCGTCTTGACCGGCCGTCTCGCGAGTGTGTTTCTCCCGTTTGCGAGTCACCACGGGTGGTGGGCGGATGGTATGGTCAAGACAGCTAGTTCCTCTCTGGGCCCCATGAGCCGTCGGTTTGCAACAATATTGTTTGGCGTCTCAGTTCTTGGCCTGCTCGTGACGGGGTGCGATAGAGCTTATCCCGCTATCGTTCGAAACGGACATATAGTACCGATCGTTATCACGACGGTGTTGGAGGATGGTACCGAACTTTCCACTGAAGTAGTTCCCTCGATGGGCGAGATCAATGGTCACTATATATTGAGGCAGATTAGTCCTGGCTCGATAGCTCTCTTTGCGTCCGTGAATCAAAGTGCCCCGGGGCAAGAGGCCGGCAAGCGAGTCGTTAAACAAGTGAAAGGGATGATCTATAGGCTAGCAACCGGAGATATGCTGATGACATACCCTCCAGACCAGAATGTGATCTTCAGTCTAAATACGGGAGGTCTCAATTACCAACCTGTCTATTTGATTTCTCCGAAGGGTGTATTTGACATTCCAGAAGATCTACAGAATGGGTGGCAGGATCACATTGCATGGATCGAGAGGGTCGGCCGAAAGCTATTTCCAGTGGAAGGTGAGAAGGGAAAGACGGAGTTGCCTGCCAGTGCAGAACCTTAGGCCTGTGGTGCTCTCTTGTTCAGTAAAATGGCGTGAACATTCTCGCTGCATTCTTTCACCAGGATCCCCATTTTCCCGTGTGAGGGCTCGAAATCCACCGGCAAGCCGTGGCTCCGGAGGCGTTCGCTGGCGGTCGGGCCGATGGAGGCGATGACGAGCTTCTTGCACACCTCCTTGAACTGAGAGGATGTTCCGTCCTGCTCCAGGACTTGCACGACGTGATCGATCTGGGCGGCATTGGTCACGAGCATTACCTGCACATGTCCCGCCAGAATCTCACCTAAGACCCGCTTCAATGGGGCGGTATTTACCGGGAGCGCCCATCGGTAAACCGGCACGGGGACGACATGGGCTCCGCGCTGCTTCAAGGCTTCCAGCAAATCACCATTCGGCAGACCGTATTCTTGCACCGCTACCCGCAATCCATTGACGGGTCGGTACGCGTCCAATGTGGATACGACATCGACCCAGGTGTTGGGTTCAGGCACGGTCAAAGAGGGTTTGAAGCCCAGGCTCTTGAGCGCGGCGACCGGTTTGGGGCCACGCGCGATCAATACCGTGTCTTTTAGGGCATTGGCGATCGTATCTTTGGAATGCCGGCTGTGCAGGATCTCGAACAGCGTGGTAGTGCCCACGCCTGTGAGGAGGACGAGCACATCAAGGCCATCCGCCAGCAACTGTTCGCCGAAGCGGAGAGCCGCGGAATTGTCTTCCAGCGGAACTTCACGCAGCGCCGGCGCCACCAGTGGGTTTCCGCCGTGGCGTTCGATCAGGCTGGTCATCTCCGCCGCCATGCGTGATTCGAATGAGGCGACCGTCAGTCCATTAAATCCTGAATTAGTCATGGTGCTCATGTCGCTGATCGTTCAACGCATCCACCGATGGGTTACTTCGCATCCATTGCGCATCGAAATCCGGTCGATTCATTCCTGATGGTCGGATCGCTGTCTACGCGAGTGAAGATGCGGACAGTCGGCGTTTCGTTCTGCCAGCCGGCTCCTCGAATGACTTTCTTTGTGCCGCTCTCGGGGCCAGGAGGATTTTTGTCGGGACTCTTTTCGTAGTACTTCGCATCGTACCAATCATGGACCCATTCCCAGACATTCCCCGCCATGTCATGGATGCCGTAAGGACTTTTGCCGGTTTCATAACTCCCGACCGGCATCAAGGTCTTTTCCCCGATCCACTTCTGGTTGAAGTTGAGATGTTTGTTCGTCGGCTCCACGTTTCCCCAGGGAAAGCGCCAGTCGTGGTTCCCTTTGGCCGCCTTTTCCCACTCGGCCTCTCGCGGCAGCCTTCTACCGGCCCATGTGCAGTAGGCCTCGGCGTCGGTCCAATCGACGTTGATCACGGGACGGTCGGCGAGAGATTCCGGAATCCCGACCCCCTCCCACAGGTTACGCGTCGGGTTCTTGGGATTTTGGGGGACACGGTGATTCGTCGCCTTCACGAATTCCAGGTAGCGGCCGTTGGTCACTTCATATTTGTCCATGTAGAAGTCTGAGATCTCGACGACATGTCGTGGATATTCGTCGCGTCCGCCGTCCCGATCTCCGAAAGGCACTCCCATCGGATACGAGCCGGCCGGAATCAATATCAGCGGCGCGCCGTCCTTCCCCGTGATTTCCTTGACGGGTGCCGCCTGTTCCGTTGCGACGGCTTGCGAATCCACGCCGCCCAGTCCGACGGCGGCCATCACGATTGCGAAGAGGGATCGAATCAACATAACTCTGCTAGCTCCTTTGCTTCGAAGAAGACGATGGGAGATCGTATCACAGGGCGCACAGGAGCAACATGGCTCGTTACAGTGATACCGCGGGTTGAGATCGAGTGAAGCCCGAATGAGGATTGACGAGCTGATGGGCCTCCACCTACTATACGCCGAGGAGAACTTGCCGTGCCGACTCATCGAGGCTTGAGACATCTGGCCCTTCGTGTGACGAATCTCGCTCGATCACGCGCCTTCTACGAGCGGTACCTGGCGATGAAGGTAATTTGGCAGCCGGATCCGGAGAACGTCTATTTCAGCTCGGGGAGCGACAATCTAGCCTTGCACCAGATCGCCTCCAACGAAATCGGCCAGTATCAGCCGCCGCGCGGGCAATTGCTCGATCATTTCGGCGTGATTCTTGAGAGTCCTGCCCATGTGGATGACCTGTTCCGCGATGTGCAACAGGACGCGGCTCAGTATGGAGCCACCATCGCCAAGCCACCCACGCAACACCGTGACGGCAGTTACTCCTTCTATTTTACCGACCCCGACGGCAATGTGATCCAGGCCCTGTATGAACCCACACTCAGCCGGATGGACTTCACGCCATAGGCTGTTCCTCACACCAGAGACACATGGGAATTTGGGACACCTTCCCCCGCGATCAGTATGTGGCCTTAGCGCCGTGGGTCTGGGTGCAACTGGAAAGCAATCAACCGCCGGGGCCCTTTCCGTTTATCGGCGGCGTGGCTCCTGATGTCGTGGCGAGCCTGCATGAAGTCCATCGCCTCTTTCTCGCCTGTGTGGAAACGGCCATCAGCGATGTTTTCTCCCACCGTGCGGCCCTCGGTGATCCACTCACCAGGGCGCGGCTGGAAGATGCCTATGCCGAACTCGTCAATTCCCGACCACAGTTCAGCCATCACATCACGGCGCGGCGTCTGCCGGACGGGCATTTCGAATGGTCCCATCCATTCGACCCGACGAAATCCGCGACCGTGATCAATACGGGACTACGTATATTCAACGCAGTGAAGCGTCAGGCAATACCCGTGCCGTTCGAGCGGCCCATGGGGCCGCTCGTGGGGAAATTGCTCGGCATGTTAAATGGCACGTATCAAGCCGGGGCGATTCAGACTATCGTGGCGACGTCCGGGCGGGACGGAGAGCGCCTTCTGACAACGCTGATGGAACTGTTCGTGCAGTATGAATGCCTGGCACCCACGGAGAAGGCGTCGATTCGTGAGCGATGGTTGTTGAATACGAGGGATCGAGACACGATTCACCTCGGCCATGCCGCGGTGATGTATCGTCAGCGCGACAATTTCCTGCTGTTCGATCCTTGGCTCTTGCCTTGGTTCGCGGAATCGAACGTGCCGAGCCTGTGGATATCGATGTTGCCTAAGGCCGCGGCGATCTTTTTAACGCATGACCACGACGATCATGTGGATCCGCGGACCTTGTTGCATGTGCCAAAGGACGTGCCGATCGTCATTCCCAGCCGGCGGAACCGCAAGAAGTATTTCTACGATTATATTCCACTGCTCAGGGAATTGGGGTTCACCAACATCATCGAACTGGCGCACGGCGAAACATGGAGTTTCGATGGCGGCGCGGTGGTGTCGGTGCCGTTTTTTGGTGAAGATCCCTGCGATCTGGAAATGCCCAGAAACTGTTATCTGGTGACCGATCGCGGGGAGAATGTGCTGGTCCATGCAGACAGCGGCCCGACCAACAACGGCCGGTCGGCCATCAAAGAGGGTGTGATTCAACAGCTGGTTCAAAAGTACGGGCCCGTCGGGCTGGTCCTGGCCTCGCAGCAGCAACTGCAGGAAATTCGTAGTTATGCCGCCCACGCCCCTCTGTCCCATCCGGGGCTCTGGCTGGAGGTGGGAGAAAACGGTTACCTCACGAACGGTTATTTGGATGAGCTTTGTATTGCCGCCCAAGCCCGTCTCTTCGTGTCCTATGCTACCGGCGGGGCTGACTGGTACCCCGATCATTTGTCGTTCATGTTCAGCCAGCGTAATCCGGCCCGGACGGCCCTGCTCACTGCCAATTGGGAACCGCCGGAAAAGCTGAAAGAACTTCTGGCCGAGCATGATTGCCGGTATCATCGCGCTCATGCGTTAGATATCTTTCGCCGCGCCGGTGATGGATCGATGCAAGTCTCATCCGAGACCGACGCCCTGGCTCCGTTGTCGCTCTACCGGTCCGATCACGGGGATCCGCCCTTCATGAAGCGGGGCGCCCGCGCGTAAATCCACTGCACAGCTGGTCCGTCTGGAAAGGAAGAGAGTGATATGGCGTCTGCCAAGGGAGTAATACTCGTCACCGGCGCGGCCGGCTTCATCGGCTCTCATGTCGCTAGACGGCTGCTTGATCGCGGCGATGCCGTGCTGGGCCTGGACAATCTCAACGACTACTACGATGTGCGTTTGAAGGAAGCGCGGTTGACGAAACTCTTGCCGCACTCGCGTTTTCAATTCACCAAGATGGATCTGTCGGATCGACCCGGAATGGTCGAGCTCTTCGAGCAAGAGCCTATAAGACGAGTCGTCCACCTGGCCGCGCAGGCCGGCGTCCGGTATTCCTTGGTCAATCCTCACGCCTATACCGCCAGCAATATCGAGGGATTTCTGAACATTCTCGAAGGCTGCCGGCATCACAAGATCGAGCACCTCGTCTATGCCTCAACTAGTTCGGTCTATGGCGGCCACACGCAGATGCCCTTTTCGGTGCATGACAATGTCGATCACCCCGTTTCGCTGTATGCTGCCACGAAGAAAGCGAATGAGCTCATGGCGCATTGTTACGCCCATCTCTATCGGTTTCCAATTACAGGGCTGCGCTTTTTTACGGTCTACGGACCTTGGGGCCGTCCCGACATGGCGCTGTTTCTGTTTACCAAGGCGATTTTGGAAGGCAAGCCGATCGATGTCTTCAATCACGGTAAGATGCAGCGCGACTTCACTTACATCGATGATATCGTCGAAGGAGTGCTACGGACACTCGATCGCCCGGCGCAATCGGATCCGAATTGGTCCAGTGACAAGCCCGATCCCGGCAGCAGTTCCGCCCCCTACCGTCTCTACAACATCGGTAATCATCAGCCGGTGGAACTCCTGCGCTTCATTGAAGTCCTTGAACATACTCTCGGCAAGCAGGCCGAAAAAAACTTTCTTCCCCTCCAGCCCGGCGACGTGCCGGCGACCTACGCCGACGTGGCGGACCTGATGCGCGACACGGGCTTCCAACCCGCGACCTCCATAGAGACGGGCATTGCGCGCTTCGTCGAGTGGTATCGAGATTATTACAAGGTGTAGCCTGCAGGTTCCTCTCCGTCGTTTCCTTCGCGTTTGCCGCCGCACCGAGCTTTGTTGCGTGAGACTCGGCGCCTGTCCTCCAGAGCCGAGTCCTCTCTTGAAAACCGCTTAACCTCACGAGTAGAACGACTCTATACATCCACAACAGTGATGGATACACCATGCCGATTCCGTTTCCGCTTACACGCCGCCAACTGCTCAGATTCCTGCTCGGTGTCACGGCGTGGCTCACTGCCGGCGGTGCCCGAAGTATGGCCGCGCAAGCGGCGATCGAACAGCCGATGGATGTCAACAAGCCGTTGATTCAATCGCCCGAGTCGTCTCGTCTGTGGCCGGCCTTCCGCCAACAATTGACCGCATGGCGCGACGAGGCTCGTCGGGCGTCCGGTTATCGCGACGCACGGTATCGGGATGAGGCGACGGCATGGACGCAGTCCAGTTTCTCCAGTTGCTTCGTCATGCTGTGCGACGCCGCATTCTTCGATCCTGATTCAGGACAATATAGGGTGGAAGAATTCCTGCGGCAAGCTCGCCGTGATTTTGGCGGTTTCGACAATGTAATCCTGTGGCATGCCTACCCGCGGATCGGAGCCGACGATCGCAATCAATTCGATTTCTACCGTGACATGCCTGGCGGTGTGCAGGGTGTGAGGGGAGTCGTGCGGGAGTGTCATCGTCACGGCGTGCGAGCATTGATTGTGTACAAACCCTGGGATGTCGGGACTCGCCGCGAGGCTCAGTCCGATGTTGAGGCGCTGGCGGAGATGGTTCACGCCACCGAAGCCGACGGCGTCTATCTCGACACGATGCCGCTGGCGCCGGACGGGCTGCGCCCAGCCCTGGATCGGGTGCGTCCGGGGCTGGCGCTTGAGGGAGAGGGCGAACTGCCGGTCGCCTACGTTCACGATCACCACATGTCGTGGGCGCAACATTTCGAGGACAGTCGCGTCCCGGGCGTGCTGAGAAACAAGTGGTTTGAGCGACGCCATATGATGCACCAGACGGCTCGATGGAATCGCGACCACGTGCCTCAGCTTCATACCGCATGGATGAACGGTACCGGGATGGTCGTCTGGGAAAATGTATTCGGCTCGTGGGTCGGGTGGTCGGACAGGGACCGCGCCATGCTTCAGGCGATACTCTCCATCCAACGTCGTTTCACCGGACTGTTCTCAGGAGAGGGGTGGACTCCTCTGGTTCAAACGGAAGCCTCTGATGTGTATGCCTCGCTCTGGGAAGCTCCAGGCGTCCGACTCTGGACCCTCGTGAATCGTGCCGATCGAGCAGTGTCAGGTGCCATTCTCCGGGTTTCTGCCGAAGAGGGCCGACAGTATTTTAATGCGATCGCAGGCCGGGAGATATTCCCACAAGTGGAGAGAGGCAAGGCGATCTTTGAGGGGGCGATTGCATGCCGGGGGATCGGTTGTTTCGTGACAGGCACTCGAGAGTCACTGGGCACGGATTTCCCTGATTTTCTCGAGACGCAACGAGTCAGGTTCGCCGCCGCACAAGAAGCCGTCGACGTGCCTCCGAGGCCCGTACGGGCACGAAACTCGCCTGGGAGCGCCGCACAGCCGGTACAGACGCTGCCGTCCGGAATGGTGTTCATTGCGGCAGGATCCGTCAAGTTGCGCGTGCAGTTGAGAACCCGCGAATGTGGTTTCTACGGGAATGAAATGAACCGCGACGAACTCTATGCCAATTTTCACAAGCCCAAGATATTCGAGCGTTCAGTTGATCTGGGCCGGTATGCCATCGATCTGACCCCGGTCACCAATGCGCAGTACGCCGAGTTTCTTCGCGGCTCGCGCTACCAGCCTCGGCAACCTGAGAATTTCCTGAAGCATTGGACCGACCGAAACCTTCCCATCGGGAGGGAGGATCACCCGGTGGTGTACGTCGGCTTGGAAGATGCCCGCGCCTATGCAGCCTGGGCAGGCAAGCAGCTCCCTACGGAGGAACAATGGCAATATGCCGCGCAGGGATCGTCGAGGTTGAAATATCCCTGGGGAGATACGATGGAACCGGGGCGATGCAACGGCGGGGAAACGGGCACTACCACGAAAGTCACCGCCTTCCCTGACGGTCGATCGCCGTTCGGATGTTACGACATGTGCGGGAACACCTGGGAATGGACCGAGAGCGAGCGAACCGATGGGCGTACAAGATTCTGTATGATCCGCGGCGGTTCGTACTACAGTGCGCAGGGGTCTCATTGGTATATGGACGGAGGACCTCAGCCGACGGATTTCGCCGCGAAGTTTCTGCTCATGTGGCCGGGTCTGGATCGATGTGCGACGATTGGGTTTCGATGCGTGGCGCGGGTGGACAATGGGTAATGCTCGGAAGAGCTACCGTCGCATTGCAATAAGACCCGGCAGAATGAACTCTGAGGCCAGATGTTTCTGGGGCAGTTGTACGGATTGCGAGACGTCCAGGTCTCCATGCGAGCTGGTGCGCCATATCGTCCATATGATGGGCGTTCCTCGAACCGAACAGACCTACTTGTTGCAGGTCGGGTGTTTGGGGTAAGGTAAAAATTATGCATAGGTTCGATGGGCTGCAAAGACATGCCGTCATCAGATCCTTGTTGGGATTGCTCTGCGTGGGCTGGTTCGGGACGGCGTTCGCTCAAAGTCCATTAGTGGCGCCTCCGATATGGGGACCCGGCCGCATCCAGTCGCCGGACCTATTATCTCAGCCTCCCGCCATGAATGATCGAGGCCAGGATATTATTCGGCAGACACCCACCTTGAGCGGACGTCTACAGCTGAGCCAACAGACGCTCATCCCATACCTCGGCGCCGGGTTCGGGGGCGGGTTTGTGACGGAACGTGATCGGGCGCTGGGGCCCTCGTCGGTGTTACCGCCGCAAAATCTGCTGGGCGAGTCGTTGGGCAAGGGTATGCTGCCGAACGAATTTCAAATGGGTATTCGCATTCCTTTTTAGTCTCCTCCCGGATCGAGTCGTTTACTACATTCTACACGCCAGCTTACCGGGCTCGACCCCGTTCAGATCTCGAGTACGAGGTGGGCCTGGCCTCCGGTGAAGTTTCCCCTGAGTCCAATTCGCAATACGTAAGCCTCTACTCCAGCCGAGCGCGGCGGTTCGAACGAGCGGAACTGCTTGTTCGGCTGAGGGCCCTACGGTATGCTGCGTCCCAATCACGCACCAGTGCTTGATCCAGACCCCACGGACACAATGAGTGACTACGCAGTTCTCGGCGATCTTTTAGTAATCTATACCGTGTCCACGGTGGTGGTCTTCGTCTTTCACCAGTTCCGCTTGCCGTCGATCGCCGGATTTCTCGTGGCGGGCGCCCTCATCGGCCCCCATGGGCTCCACCTCATTCCGGATGTGTCGCAGGTGCAGGTCTTGGCCGAGATCGGCATTGTGCTCCTCCTCTTCACCATCGGAATGGAATTTTCGTCCGCCCATTTTGCAGCCGCTCGCCGCATTCTTCTGGTGGCGGCTCCAGTGCAGACCGGGGGCGTCCTCATCTTGGCGATCCTCGGGGCATTGTTGGTGGGATTGTCCTATCAACAGGGAATTTTCTGGGGGTTTCTCCTCTCTCTAAGTAGTACGGCCATTGTCTTGAAAGCGCTGTCGGAGCAGGGCGAGAGTGATTCCTTTCACGGCCGCGCCACAGTCGCGATTCTCATCTTCCAGGATCTTGCAGTGGTGCCGATGATGCTGGTGACGCCGATTTTGGCCACTTCGAGCGGCAGCGCCATGGGGACGGTCCTGGTGACTCTGTTCAAGGCGGCAATCGTGGTCGGATTGATTGTCGCCGCGGCCTGGTACCTCGTGCCGCGGTTGTTGCGTCATATTGTGGCCAGTCGAAGTCGCGAGCTGTTTTTGCTTTCCATCATCGTGCTCTGCCTGGGTATTGCCTGGCTGACGTCGTTAGGGGGACTGTCACTGGCCCTCGGCGCGTTTATCGCTGGTTTGGTCATCTCCGAGTCCGAATACAGTCACCAGGCGCTGGCGGAGGTCTTGCCGTTCCGGGACAGTTTCAACAGCCTGTTCTTCGTGTCGATCGGGGTCTTGATGGACCTGCGGGTGGTATTGGACCATCCGTTCATTGTGCTGGGGCTCCTGCTGGCGGTGATTATTGGAAAGCTGGTGGCCGGGACTGGAGCGATGGTTGCGGCGGGGGCTCCTCCGAGGTCGGCAGTCCTGGTTGGAATGGCGCTGGCGCAGGTGGGCGAATTCAGTTTTATCCTGGCACAACAGGGACAAGACGCAGGGTTGTTCACCGGTGACTCCTACAATTTATTCTTGGCCACATCGGTCCTGACGATGGTGGTGACCCCCTTCTTGATGCAGTGGTCGCCTTACTTGGGTCGACGGATCGAAGCGATGCAGCGCGTGCGGGGCTGGTTACCGACTCGCACGGCGGCGCATGTCGAACACCTGGCAGGGTCGCAAGTCCGCATCAAGGACCATGTCATCATTGTGGGGTATGGTTTGAACGGTCGAAACCTGGCTCGCGTGCTGAGCGAAACCGAGATTCCGCACGTCGCGCTCGATCTGGACGGCGACACGGTGCGCCGCGAGTCTCGGCACGGCGTGCCCATTTATTATGGTGACGGCTCGAATGCCAATGTCCTGCGGCACATGAAAATTGAAGATGCCAAAGTGCTGGTTGTGGCCCTTTCCGATCCCTTTACGGCTCGGAGGACGGTGAAGGTCGCGAAGGGGTTGAACCCGTCCGTGCACATCGTCGTCCGGACGCGGTATTTGCGCGAGCTGGAAGAGTTGCACCAGCTGGGGGCGGACGATGTGGTGCCGGAGGAGTTTGAGACGTCGATCGAAATCTTCGCGCTGGTGCTGCGCACCTACAGTTTGCCGCAGGAATTCGTGGCGCGAAAAGCCGAACAAATTCGTCGCGAGGGGTATGCCTTGCTGCGCCGCAGTGAAATGCCGGAGCTGGCCCACCACCTTCGTGGGGGCACCTTGACCGATGTGGAGGTGGAAACCTGTCGCATCGATGACGACGCTCCGGCGGTGGGCAAGTCGCTGGCGGAACTCTCTATTCGTCCCCGGACCGGCGCATCCATCATCGCCTGGACCCGCAGCCAGATGACGCAATCGAATCCGTCTGAAACGGTACGTCTGCAATCGGGGGACGTGGTGACGCTGCTGGGATCGCGTGATCAGATTCGTCGGGCCATGGCGCTGCTCAACGAGCCGCATAATGTCACGAACCGCCAGGTCAGATAGCCGCTCGTCCGCTAACTCTTCCAGCGAAGCGTGACCCGACCCTTCAGCGGATGATCCAAGGGCCGGCCGGTTTGTACGGCCGCGAGATGGGCCGCCTTCAACTTGTAGTACCACTTGGCGGGGGTATCGGCGTCATCGATCAGCATGAGCGCCGGTTTGTACTTGAGCCCGACCGCTTGCCGTTCCATCGCCTGTTTATCCTGCTTCATGAAGATATTGGCGAAGTAGCGAAACAGGGGCTTGGCAAAGGGAAGCCAGGGAAGGATATTCCAGGCGGCGGCAAAATCAATGCGACATTGTTGGTCACCGATCGGCGTCACGGTGGCGCGCGAGGAGACGAACATGTGACCGCATTGCACCAACTCGAAACGCTGATTGGGCAGCACGAAGTCGATGGTCGTCGTCAGCGGACCGCCGTAAAGCAGATTCAGCAGCTTGTAAGGTCCGCTGTTCCTGGACGGGGCATGGGGGACCATGCGGAATCCGTTTGGAATCGGCTCGAAGGTTTTCGCCTTCTCGTGCATGCTGGCCTTGGTACGCCACCAGGAACTTTGATGGACGAATGGACCATGGGCCGGATCCATGAGGCCGACAATGCCGTCGTCGATAGTGCAGTCCAAAATCGTCGAGATCTGGATCATGCGATAGGGTTCGGAGGGTAAGGGAAGACGTGGGAGTTCAGGGACCGACTGATTCGATTGCTGCGGATCAGCGAGAAACACCCACACGTAACCGTCTCGATCCTGGCAGGGGTACGAGGCAATGCCGATCTTGTCCGGTTGGAGCGGCGAGCCCTCGACCAGCGCCGGGATGTGGCGGCAGCGGCCACCCATATCGAATTGCCAACCATGGTACGCGCACTCGACACGTTCTCCATCGAAATGTCCGAACGAGAGTGGCATGCCGCGATGGGGGCAAATATCGCGCATGGCCGCCACCTGGCCTTGGTGGTCGCGGCAGACCAGAATCGGCTGTCCCAGCATGACCTGCGACTGCATCCGGCCGACCGCCAACGAAGCGCTCGTGGTCACGGGATACCAAAACCCCAGCAGGGGGGCGCTCTTTGTGGGCTTCAGTTCGGTGATGAGGTCTGTGTTCATAGGTGAGGAATTCAATGAATGATGCGCTGCGGAGCCGGCATGTGATGACAACGGGACTATAACGGCGGGTCTGCAGGAGGTCAAGCAAGCCTCCGGGTGAGGCAAGGTCAGAAGAAGCGGACGGTGGCCATCGAGACTCCCATTTCTTGACAAGAAAAAGAAGCGGAGACTATAGTTTATTTCGTCCTCCATCCGGCGATATTCGTAGATCAAGAAACGAGGTATCCGATGATCACCGCACAAATAGAACCGACGGCTGCACTCGCGGAGCTGCGCGAGTCCAAAACGGATCGTGTCACCATCGTGCTCCTCAGCGGGGATTTGGATAAGGCCATGGCCGCGTTCATCATCGCCACCGGCGCAGCCGCCATGGGGATGCAGGTGACGGTGTTCTTTACATTCTGGGGATTGAACACCATTCGAAAAAAAGGGGCGAGCAGTTCAGCCACGGATTGGTTGCGCCGCATGTTCGGGTTGCTTAACAAGGGCGGCGCCGATGCGCTGCCGCTGTCCCGATTCCATTTCTGGGGGCTCGGCACGAAGATGATGCGGAAGGTGATGAAGCAAAACCGCATGCCGGGCGTGCCGGAGCTGATGGACATGGCGCTGGATCTCGGCGTTCATTTCATCGCCTGCACGACGACGATGGGGTTGATGGGGATTACGAAAGACACGTTGATCGACGGGATTGACCAGTTCGCCGGGGTGACCACCTACTTGGCTGAGGCCAAGCAGGGCAGCGTCAATCTGTTTATATAAGAGACGGGCCGAGGGAGCGTTATGATACAGGCTGATGTGAAACTCGATACGCTCGGGTATTTCTGCCCGATGCCGATTATTTTGACTTCTAAGAAAATCAAAGAGCTCACGACCGGGCAAGTGCTGGAAGTTGTCTCCGACGATGAAGGGATCAAGAAGGATATGCCGGCCTGGTGCCAGACCACGGGTCACGAAATGGTCGGCATGGAGGAAGAGCAAAGTTCCTCCAAGCGGATCTACAAGGCCTTTGTCAAAAAAACGAAGTGACAGCGGCGACAGACGCGCATGGGCAAACCCGTCATGCGATGCAAAGCCGGAGGGCATGATGATCAGCCTCCGGCTTTTTTCTTGTCCGGACTTCCCTTGGAGAGGGGCACGCATCTGATGCACGTCATCGTCGAAAAGGCGCTCGGGTGAACCAAGTCGTCGAATGTGTGCCGAATTTCAGTGAAGGTCGGAATCCCGACATCGTCCGGGCGCTGGTCGATATCGTTCGGTCCGTACCCGGTGTGGCCTTGCTGGACGAGACCATGGATCCCGATCATCATCGGGCGGTGGTGACGTTGGCCGGTCGGCCCTATGCCGTGGCCGAGGTGGCCTTTCAAATGGCACGGGCGGCGTCTCGGCTGATCGATCTTCGTAGCCACCATGGCGAACATCCTCGTGTCGGTGCGACAGATGTGACATGCAGGATTGTGTGCAGCTGGCTCGGATGGTCGGGCAGCGTATCGGCAACGAACTGAGGATCCCGGTCTTTCTCTACGAGGAAGCAGCCTCTCGACCCGAGCGGAAGAACCTTGAGTGGATCAGACAGGGCGGCCTGAAAGGACTGGCGGCGAGGATGGAGACCGATCCAGCCTGGGTTCCGGATTTCGGGCCGGGGCATCTTCATCAGACGGCCGGGGCCACTGTCATGGGAGCACGGTGGCCCCTGGTCGCCTTCAACGTCAATCTAAAAAGCCGCGACCTGTTGATTGCCAAAGCGATTGCCCAGGCTGTTCGCCAGTCCAGCGGCGGGCTCCCTTTCGTCAAAGCAATCGGCGTGAACTTGAAAACCGCTGGGTTGGTGCAGGTGTCGATGAACCTCACGAATCACGAGGAGACGCCGTTGCACGTTGTCTTGGCCGCAGTGCAGAAGGAGGCGACGGCGCAGGGCGTGGATGTGGCGGGGACTGAAATCATCGGGTTGGTACCGGAGCAAGCCTTGATTGCGACGGCGCAGCACGCGCTGCATTTGGACCAATTCGAGAGTCGCCACGTCCTCGAAACGCGATTGGCCGCGGTCGAATCCCGTGAGGCATTCGGACGTTTGACGGCACCACAGCCGCTTGAGGAAAAAGCGGCGCGACCGGCAAAGACCGAAACGGGCGATGGACTCATGGCAGAGGGCCATGCCTTGACAGGGGGCAGTGTGGGCGCACTCTCGGCCGTCTTCGCCGCCTCCTTGGGAATTATGGTGGCCAAGCTGAATAGGGCACGAGTGGTCGAAACACGTCTGTCTGAAATTCGAACGCGTCTCCATGAATTGGTGAAAATCGATCGCACAACCTATGCACAGGTGCTTCGAGCGACCAAACTTCCTATTCCACATCCGGATCGTGTCCTTCAACTCTCATCGAGTTTGTTGTCGGCCACGGAAACGCCGCTGGAAATTGTGAAACTTTCCTGCGAGATCATTCCGCTCCTCCGCGGACTCCGGGCGTCGGCGAAACCCGAGGTCCAACCTGATCTGAACATGGGGATGCATCTGGCGGAAGCGGTGATTGATGGATGTCTCGGAATGGTCGAAGAGAACATGAAAACTCATCCAAATCAGCAGCTTATCGCCTCGATTCGTTATAGATTCTCGGCAGCAGAACAAATGCTTGTAGATGCGAAATCGCTATGCTACACTCCGCCCTTCGATTCGTGGTCGCAGAAGGTGTTGAATATTCTGAAACTTCGCTGAAAGAGGGTCGAAGGTACGCTGACGATGGAAATTAAGGTCTTCAACAACAACGTCGAAAAAGCCTTGAAGGTCGCCAAGAAGAAACTGGCGGGCGAAGGATTGTTCCGCGAACTGAAGCGCCGCCGGTATTACGAAAAGCCGAGTGTCCGGAAAAAGGCGAAAGAGCGAGAGGCGCAACGTCGCCGTCAGAAGTGGCTTGCGAAGAGACGCTCCGACTAGCGGTCAGACTTCCCATCCCCCCTTCGACCATTTCGATCATCACCCGTTCCGCACTTTCCCGGCGGATCCATGCAGGCGAAAGACATTCATGCCGTCATCCGGACGGTCAAGCGAGAGATCGCTCGCTGGCCTGAGCCGGTCGTCGGTGTCGTGGCCAGACAGTCCGATCGAGATCCCTTCCTCGTCTTGATCTCCTGCCTCCTGAGCCTCCGGACGAAAGATAAAACCACCGGCGAAGCCAGCCAGCGGCTCTTTGCCCTAGCCTCGACGCCGGTCAACATGCAAAAACTGTCGATCGCGGCCATTGAACAAGCCATCTACCCCGTCGGTTTCTATCGGATCAAAGCGAAGCAGATTCAACAGATCTGTTCCCAACTCCTTGAACGATACCTCGGCCTTGTGCCCGACAGCATCGATGCCTTGCTGACATTGCCTGGCGTGGGACGAAAAACCGCGAATCTGGTGGTCACGGTTGGGCATCAGAAGCCGGGGATCTGTGTCGACATCCACGTGCACCGGATCAGCAATCGGTGGGGGTATGTGAAGACGAAGAATCCGGACGAAACCGAACAGGCGCTCCGCAAAAAACTCCCTCCCAAATATTGGATCACCTTCAACGATCTTCTCGTACCCTACGGACAACATATCTGCCGGCCAATCTCCCCATTGTGCAGTCAATGCAAACTTACAGATTGTTGTGATCGGGTTGGCGTGACGTACTCGCGCTAACACTCCGCGCGACTGCGGATTTTTTCAACCATTTCCCCGGGCGCCTGGTGGGCCTCGCGTCTCCGCTCGCAATAGGCCAATCGAAGACGGCCCCTGTGTCATGACGAACGCCAGGGCCGGCCGCCACCTGGCACGCATCCATTTCTCACGCAGATAGGAGGTGCAGCGGGGCCCCCTGTTCCAGGAGGCATCCATGTCTCAGCCATCACATGTAAATAGTGCATCTCCCGGTGGCTAGTCATGCTGGCAATGTTGGCCGTTCCCGGAACCTCCGGATCGCGGCTCGCAATGGATGCGCCGGCAGGAGGAAACGTCAACTTCCTGTACCATGGATGGGAGGGATCCAGAAGTGGCGAAGGACGCCTTGGCGCTGATCAACACGCATATCGAGGCCGAAGGCGGTCCTGAGAAGAGGGTCGAGTCGGTGATGCATGACCCGGGAAGGAGGAGCCGAGCTTCGAAGCAGAAGGAGAGGATGGGAAGTGCTTAATTGTTCCTGTGGAGTTAAATAAACAGCTTCGTTTCCGCCTGCGCGGTCAACGAGAGAATAGAGGGAAGGCCGAGCACCTCGTCGACACTTCGTTCAACCGCGCCTGCCTCCACACCCATATATTCCAGACCGGCGCTGCAGGCAATTAGGCGAAACTGTCCGACGAGACGGGCTTCGTGAAACATTTCAGAGATCGTCGGGACCTTCTTTTCTTTCAAGAGACGGGCGACTTGGTCAGCGGAAGCGGCATACTCCGTCGGAAAGTCAATGACGTCGATCTTGCCTTCGGCCAGCTTCCTGATCGTCCAAAAGAGGAGCACCACGATGACATCCTTGCCCATCGCGGCGGCCGTCAATCCCAGCGTCGCGACTTGATGCAGTTTATCGTAGGTGGCGTTGTGCGCGAAGATGACGAATTTTGGTTTGTCTGGCATGCAGGCTATTTGACCTTCTGCCTCGTTTTGACGCTGTTGATAAAGTCGGTGATCGCCGTTTCGACTTCGGCTGGGGTCATGGCGCGATCATGCATTTCGCTCTCATCGAGCAGATACCGCTCCCCTTCCTTTTCCTGCCGGACCACCACGGAATTTTCCGGTGTGACTTCCACCCGCATGAACCATTCCTTATGGCCTTGGGTGATCACCACTTCCTTCCCAAGCCCGATTTTGACAATCTCGATCTGGAGCTCCGATGCAGCGGCGGAGGAGCCGGCATCGGCGGCTTGCGCCGTGCGCTCAGCCAAGCCGATGGCGCTCAAGAACAGAGTGAATCCGAGGACGATCAGGAGATAGTCTGACGAGAAGGCTTGGGTCAGGATCGCGCTGCTGGGTGACCGCGGTGGCATAGGGCGGAATTATAGCCTGGGGTTGTAGCGGACGTAAACCGCTCCGTGAAACCCTTTCCGCCATGCAAAGGCCCATGCTAGGATGCGCCGGTGATCAGCGAACTTTTCACGCATATCGAATCCTATGTGCCGGCACCTGTCTTGATTTGGTTTGCGGTGTCCTCCGTGTTCATGTTCGTGGGGACTCTCATCGCGATTCCGATTATCCTCATGCGACTGCCGGCTGACTATTTCGATACCCGTATTCCGCGTCCCTGGATGGAGAACCACCACCCCGTTTTGCGGGTCATGGGGCATATCCTCAAGAACCTGGTAGGAGCGGTTTTCCTGTTCGCAGGGCTGCTCATGTTGTTCCTGCCGGGGCAGGGGGTGCTGACGATGTTGATCGGACTCTCGTTGATCGAGTTTCCCGGGAAACGTCGTTTGGAAGCCAAGATCGTGGGGCAGTCGACCGTGCTCAGCACGATCAATTCCATGCGAGCCAAGTTCGATAAACCACCGCTCATTATCGCGCCGAAAAAATAGATCGTTTGTTTGGTGGTGTCCCACGCGGAGCGACCGGGTCTCATTTTCATGTGTACCTTCGTGATCACCGATGCCCACTCTCTATCTCATCGACGGTAGCGCGTATATCTATCGGGCGTTTTTTGCCCTGCCGCCCCTCTCCAATTCCAAGGGACTGCAAACCAATGCCGTGTTTGGCTTCACGACCATGATGTTGAAGGTTCTGCGGGACCACCGGCCGGACTATATTGCGGTGGTGTTCGACGAGAAGGGCCCAACCCATCGCCATGAGGCGTTCAAGGAATACAAAGCGCAACGCCCTCCGATGCCGCAGGGGATGAGCGCGCAGATTCCTTATATTCACCGTGTGGTGGAAGCCTTGGCGCTGCCCGTAATCCGGCAGGAGGGCTACGAAGCCGACGACTTGATCGGAACCCTCGCGCGGAAGGCGGAAGCTGAAGGCCTCGAGGTCGCGATCGTCACAAGCGACAAAGACATGTTCCAACTCCTCACGTCGAAGACGCGGATCTATGATCCCGTGAAGGACAAATGGTTCGGCGAAGCGGACTCGCGGGCGCGGTTCGGTGTCGAGCCGGCGCGGGTTGTCGAGATCATGGGCTTGATGGGCGATACGAGCGACAATATTCCCGGGGTCAAAGGAATCGGTGAGAAGACGGCGGTGAAACTGATCACGCAGTTCGGCACAATTGAAGAACTATTGAATCGGCTCGAAGAAGTCACGCCGCCAAAAACAAAGAATCTGCTGCTGGAGCAGGGTGAAAACGCGCGCATGAGCAAGCGACTGGCGACGATCCAAGTGGATTGTCCCGTTGACTTTACGCCGGCTGCGTTTCAGGCGACGCCGCCGCATACGGAAACCCTCGTGGCGCTCCTGCGCGAGCTCGAGTTCATGACCTTGGCCAAGACGTTTCAAGGGGATGTCCCTGAACAAAATCGGTTGGGGTCTGAAGTCGAGCAGATTCACGATGATGTGGCGGCGGCAGCATTTCTCAAACATCAACCAGGCGAGACGATGCTGGGGTTCGCCTGCGTCCTGACTGGTGGGGCAGGGGTGCGAGCCGATATTCAAGGGTGTGCGCTGGGCTGGTCTGAGGGCGGCACGGCCTTCGTGCAAGGCGAGGCGCGAGGTTGGCCACAACCACTCACCGAGTATTTGCGAGATGGGAGTCAGCCGAAAGCCGTGCAGGATCTCAAGCCGGTCTTACTGGCCCTTCACAGGCAGGGTATCGACATGCCCGGCCCCTATTTCGACACGATGGTCGCCGACTACCTGCTGAATCCCAATCGCCGCGCGCACACCCTGGAAGCCATCGCCATGGATCTCCTGAGTTATCAGCTTGGCGCCGGAGCAAAGGCAGAGTCAGGTAAGGGCCCGCAATCTCTGTTCGATGTTGATGAAAATCTCGTTCGTCGAATCGGCGAGGCTGCGGCCGTGACGGCCAAGGTTGCGCCGATGCTCCGTGAACGACTGAGGGAGCAGGGTAGCCTGTTACTCTTTCAAGATGTAGAGATGCCGCTCGTGCCGGTGTTGGCGGAGATCGAACGCAATGGTTTTCTGCTCGACGTCGAGGGCCTGCGGGGACTGAGCAAGGAACTGGAGCGAGAGCTCGATCAGATGGTGGAAACGATTTATCGGTTGGCCTGCGGGGAGTTCAACATCGGGTCGCCGAAGCAGTTGGCCACCGTGCTCTTTGAGACGCTCGGCCTGAAGCCGCTCCGCAAAACCAAAACCGGCTACTCGACGGATGAAGACACGTTGACGCAACTTGCTGCCCAGCATGAGCTCCCGGCGCAAATTCTCAGCTACCGCAATTTGACCAAGCTCAAATCGACCTATGTCGATGCCCTGCCGCAATTGGTGAATCCCGAGACCAAGCGGCTCCATACTTCATTGAATCAAACCGTCGCGGCCACGGGTCGACTCTCCTCCACGGATCCCAATCTCCAGAACATTCCGGTCAAGGGCGACTATGGCCTGCGCATCCGCGAAGCCTTCATTGCACCGACAGGATATCATCTTCTTTGCGCCGACTATAGCCAAGTCGAGCCGCGTATTCTGGCGCATCTCTCGCAGGATCCTCGGCTGCTGCAGGTATTTGAAAAGGGTGAAGACATCCACATGGCCACGGCCATGGAGATTTTTAACCTCCCAGCCGAGCAGGTCACGCGAGAGATGCGTCGCGCGGCGAAGAGTGTGGTATTCGGGATCGTATATGGGATCAGCCCGTTCGGCCTCGCCTCCAACATCGGCGTGCCCCAAGCCGACGCGAAGAAATATATCGAGACGTTCTTCGAAAAGTTCGCGGCCGTCCGTGCGTTGATGGATCGGAACATCGAGGACGGTAAGACCAAGGGTTATACCACGACGATCCTGGGCCGCCGCCGGCCCATTCCGGAATTGCAAAGCGGCGATCAGGCTCAGCGCGGCGCGGGCGAACGCATAGCGGTCAATAGTCCGATTCAAGGATCGGCCGCAGACCTCATCAAGCTGGCCATGATCAATGTCCACCGGCGTTTGCAGGCCGAACTCCCACGCTGCAAGATGATTCTCCAGGTCCATGATGAGTTGATCTTTGAAGTTCCGGACTCGGAACTGGAGCAGGCAAAGCAGCTCGTGAAGCAGGAAATGGAAGTGACGGGGGCGGCATTGGGTCTCTCGGTGCCGCTCAAGGTGGATGTGGGCGTGGGCTGCAACTGGCGAGCGGCCCACCCCTAGCAGGATGTTCAAAACGGCTGTCCAGCTGCGTTCTCAGTCGCACGTCTCCTTGCGACGTACCCTGGACGGTACGCCTCAGTCGCCGCGCTCCCTGCGGCCTTGCCGGACAACCGTTTTGAACACCTGCATCTTCTTCGGGTCATAGCCTTCGTCGAAGAAGAGCGCGGAAGTTGCGCAGTGCTTGAGTCGCACTCATTCAGCTATGTCGCCGCGAAGACGTACATTGACCATACCCGAGCCGGAGTTCCAGGAACTGGTGCAGCAAGCACTGGATAGCCTGCCGGACGAATATGCCAAACTCATTTCCAACGTCGCCGTGGTGGTGGAAGATGAACCCTCTCCCGACCTGTTAGCCGACCTGGAAATGGAGGAAGACGAAGACCTACTCGGTCTCTATCAAGGTCTCTCCATCGACAAGGAATCCTTCTTTCAAACCGGCGGGCAACTGCCGGCGAAAATCTCCATCTATCGCGGGCCGATTCTGAGAATCTGTCGGACGAAGAACGAAGTTGTGCAGGAAGTGCGCGACACCGTCGTGCATGAGATTGGGCATCATTTTGGGTTCGACGACGACGAGATGCCGTATTAGTAGGATGGTGAAAAAGGCAACCTTCTTACCCACCCAACCCAGGCGCGCCAAGACGCGCCGTGTTCCAGGCGGCGTTCTCGGTCGCACGCCTCCCTGCGAATAGGGGGCAGCAAGG
>JAJONL010000029.1 GCA_021323395.1 Nitrospira sp. | reverse complement strand
TGTTACAGGCCGAGGTCGTAAACCCCAAGCAGGCCACTACCAATCCGTAGCCGAAGCATTTCAGAGACGTATTCATGTGCCGATCCCCCCGGTCATGCGTTCGGATGTATTCCTTGTGGCCCTCTATGTTCGGTCTGTACTGCGCGGTCCCCTGAGACGCCGGTCGAGGTCTGGTTCGATGCCTCTTCTTGTGGTCCTGTCATACCCATCTTCATCCCACGGTCGCCCCTGGATTGGGCGCAGCTCTCACACACATGCGGTCCTAAGATTTTTGAAGTGGCGCACACTTCCAGATTGGCCGAGCCGCATGCGCAGCAGACGGCCAAGCTCTTGTAGGAATGACTCTGAGCCGCCCGGGCAATCCGGCACGTCATGGTCGAATCTCCTCATTGGCTCAACCAACGCCAAAGACCAGCCGATAGATCCTTTCCATCACGCAGAAAAACCGATGACCGATCTATGGGTTCTCTATGCTACACGGCCGGGGCCAAGGAGACTGATCAATATTGCTCAGTTATAAAAATGTCCATGGGTAGGGCTGAGGCTGCTTCAATCGAATATTACTGCAGTCAACAGGAAGGTGACCTAGTCGTGCAGGACGACGTTGAGGAGGGAGCTGTGGACGTGAAGTTTGCCGTTGTACTTAATGAATCCTAATTTCCGAAACTTGTTCATGAAGAAACTCACTCGTGATCGCGTGGTACCGATCATCTCCGCCAACGTCTCCTGGCTGACCTTCGGCATGACCGACTCCGGTTTACCGTCCTTCCCAAAATGCGCCAGCAGGAGCAACACGCGCGCGAGTCGCTTCTCGCTGGAATTGAAGAGCTGATCCACCAAATCCTCTTCGATGCGCATGTTGTGCAACAGCAAATAGGACATAAACAGCTCGGAGATCCTTGTGAAGCACACGAATCATGGCAGTTTTTTCAATCCGCACCAAGACGGATTCTTCTTGTGCGATCGCGGTCGCCATACGAATCACCTGACCCGCGAGGCAGGCTTCCCCGAAAAATGCGCCAGGTTCGAGTAATGCAAGGACGGCTTCTTTCCCTTGCTGGGAGACTATACTGAGCTTGACATTGCCGGACTGGATAAAAAACACGGCATCAGCCGCATCCCCTTGAGAAAAAATCGTGTAATTCTTGGCGGGCGTAAGGGTCGTCTTGCCTGTCCCAACTTTTTCCAGAAAGGTCTTGGGATTGAATCGCGGGGGCCGTTTGGCTGCCATAGGAAGTCTCACCAAGAGGGATTTCTAGGCGCAGGACGGGAAATATGGTGACACAGAGCCCACAGCTATTCAAGAGCGCCGTTACACCGCCTTGGTGCTTGAGAGACATCGGCCGCTCTCTTCAATTCGGCCAGAGGATGGGCTCAAGCATGTCAAGGTTCGGCTCGACGAAGGGGCGACGCCCGGCACCGTTCGGCGAGAATGGCAGGGGGCTAAACCACATCCTCATGTGGCCTTGTGCCATGAGAAGTTGGACCGTAACCCAATGCGAGAGAATGACCCCACCAAGCTCGAAAGCCGGCAAGAGCCTCTGGCGCATTATCCTAATTGTAATGAATGAGCAATTTTGACCAGGCAGCCCGCTGCCCAAGGCATAGCATAGGTCGCTCCGAGGGTAGGTGCCCGTAGGACGTTGAGAGGCTTTCAGGGAGAGGCTCTTCCACGGAGTCTGTCATCCACTGCGAGCGGAAAGGAAGGAGACATGCGCTGCCCAAGATGCGGGGGGTTACTTATCCGCAACTGGTGGGATCCGAATGATGGTGTTCAAGAAGACAAGATGCGTAGTACCCGATGCGTGAACTGCGGCTGCATCAATGATCCGGTAATTCTCGCCAATAGGCGACAGACGCTCCGTCCTCGAATGACGCCGACTCGAGGCAGCATGAGTTCCCTAAGATTTTCGATGCCCTCTCCACAGGGGAGTATGTGACTCCACGTGCCATTCCGAAAGGACTCAGATGTCTACCGCGTCGTCCTGTACCGTCCTCACTATCGATGACGACCAAGCCGTGCGAGATGTGCGTAGCAAAATCTTGGAGCGCGCAGGCTATCGGGTCCTTGACGCCGGCACGGGCGCGGCGGCCCTAGATCTGATTGGTAGCGAACGACCGGCTTTAGTGGTCTTAGATGTCAACTTGCCCGATAGGTTAGGAATGAACGTCTGTCAGCAGATCAAACAGAATCCCAGGACGGCGCGGACTTTGGTTCTACAGATATCCGCCTATTACACACCCAGCGAAGATCGAACCATGGGTTTGGAGTACGGTGCCGACTCGTACCTCTCAGAACCGGTTCCCGAGGAAGAGTTCCTGGCCTCGGTGCAGGCCCTGTTGAAGTTGCGCTCCCCAGAGGGGAACTATCGCTCCGTCCGGCGGAAAGTCACCATGCCGGGTGTGAAGGAACAAGCTTTGGTTGTCAGCCAGGATCCTACAGAAGCGCAGCAGCACATCCGTCGCTTAGTAGCCCAACTGGGTGCGGTAAAACAGCAAGAACAGGAGAAGCTCGCTCAAAGTCTCCATGATGATTTGGCCCAACTGCTCGTTGTCGCCCGCATGAAACTTCACCAACCAACTCTCCAGCTGCCTGAGAAGTCTGTGGAAGATATCGATAGGGTCCTCGATCAGTGTCTCACCTATACGCGTTCACTCATGTCGGACTTGCTGCCCCCAGAGTTATATCACGGCCAGTTGGACCTCGCCCTTCGAGGGCTCGCTGTTCCGATGTCTCGGCACGGTCTCACCGTAGAGGTCACTCTCCCCGAGAAACCGATCATCCTCGCAGAAGAGACGGCCATGACGCTGTTAAAATGTGCGCGAGAATTGCTGTTCAATGTGCTTAAACACGCCGGAACACGGAAAGCCTACCTGACCCTGGCCGTTCGTGACGGCCTCCTCCAGATCATCGTTCAAGACCACGGAAAGGGATGCGAGGTGATGACCGAGGGCGGATACGCGCTCCATTCCTTCGGCTTACTCAGCGTGCGGCAGCGCGTAGACGCATTGGGTGGACGGCTTGAAATAGAATCTGAACTTGGAGAGGGGACCCGCGCGGTCTTGACCGTACCATACAGTCCGCTTCTTCCATGGTGACGCTCACGCATGGGTTCGCTTGAGATGAACCACGGAGCGAACGGCCGCAAGAGGTGCTGCTGGTGAACCGCCTCATGCCAGGGCTCCTCAACCTCCATTCTCGTCGAAGAAGTGTCAAAGCAAGATACCCCTTACAACAAGCGACACTTTCGTCGGACAATTTCCACACCTCTGGGTGTCGGTTGTTGCAGAGAGGCGAAGGTGCTTAGAACTGAGGCGGTCCCTGATTTGTCTTCCTGACCCCCTCCTCGCCTTGACAGGTACGTTCAGCCAGCATGCGCTGTCCCATACTCGCCTTCTCTGGGATTCTGGCGAGACAGGCCTTCAACGTGTCCTCCACCGCGCCGGCTGCCACATCGCTCAGCTTCTCTGCCGGAGCGAGAATCATGGCGCCCTTCACCCGCCCATCTTCTGCATGGATGAAGGACGGCGATAGCGACGACCCTAGCAGCAGCACTACTGAGCACAGGACCGACCGTTTTACGAATACATACATTCTCATCGCGTGTACCTCAATTCGTGGCCGCATGGTTCGCATTTCATAGCGGGCCATTCTATGAAACGAATAGCACCCACTCGTAGAGTTAAATCCGCAAAGCCATACGTTACTGGCGGAAGGCGTCACTCGCGATCACCGGTGCCCTGAGGCAGACGTACCACAGGCCCAAGCTAGCCCGTCGGGCTGACAACAAAGGACCCTTGACTGTCCGCTATCATCAATAATCGATGGCCCAGGCGCAGTTGATTCACTTCCAAGATCACTTGGTTCCACGTTAAGTCTGGAAAGAGGGACACCAGGTCGTCCATACGACACCCCGGAGCCTTGCTGATCGACTCGAGGATCCGATCACCAATCGAGCGATCAAGTGTCATAGCTATCTCTCCCTCTCACAATCGGCCACGACTTCTAGGCCGGCCAATTCCACGACCCTATGCTACGACTACAGCCGCAGTTTGGCTGGTCAAAATTGCTCAGTTTGCAAAGGGCTCCTAACGCATAGTCGTTCATCGCACCATATGAGCTTGGAAGACGTGAATGAACACGACCATGTTTGCGATGTCGTGGAGGCATATCAATCGAACGCGAACAAGATTACACTTAAGCCTGGTGAACAGTGAGTGTCATGCAGCTAGAGGGAGTGGGTTCATGTGGCTACGATGGGGCAAATGGATAGAGTTGGGGGTGCACTTCGGGTCACCGAACAGACGCGGCCAAGCGCCGGACGGAAATTTGATTCATGCTGCCGTACGGTTTGGGACGAGTCAGTGGTATCACGGCCCGGTTCCCCTCACGCCGGCAGCAGATCAGGACGCCTCCTCCGGCCCTGGTCCTGAGCCCTACCAGTACCTGCATACCGAACCTGACTTCGTGGCCCCACGACTGTTGTGGCGATAGGCCTCGCCGGCCTTGTGGACGTTGACACCGATACCAGTCAAGAATGAACCTCACAAAGCGCAGGAGAGAATGACCATGGCGACGTTAGATGAGCTCATGACGATGAAAGGCGTCATCGCGGCAGGTCAGTTCAGCGATGACGGCAAATTAGTGGATTCCAGAGGGCAATTGAAACCGGAGGTGGCTCAAGCGGCGGCCCAATTCTGCGGTACGGTGAACATGCTGTTTAAGACGATGAGCAGTTCGTTTCAGCAGATGAGCGGGATGCAGTGGACGCCTGCTCAGGGATGGGCGTTCGCCGGGGGACAGTATTCCGTCTGTGTTGGGGGAGATAAAGGAGTGTTCGTCGAGACGGCCAAGGCCGATTACAACGCCCTCTTCAAGGCGCTCGTCAGCCGATAACCCGTGAGACCACGCGCGACGTGTGTGGGTGGCGCGCCTACTCCGACCTGTTCCATCGGAATGCTTCCTTGACCTGTCGGTGGAGGGTGACATGAATGGGCTACCGCTCTTCTTCAAAAAAGAGGGGTTAATCGAACGGTACCAGATCGAAGGGATGGATCCAAGCGACCGCTCCTTCAACCGGACGGTCTACGTCAACCGCACTGCGGGCGGGTATGCCGGCAAGGTGATTTATGAAGCTTTCGTCGTGGAGGGAACCGATCAACCCACCACGGGCGCAGCGGTCATGTCGGTCGCCCAAAAGCTGCTCGGGTTCGGGTTCACACAATTGCGCTCCCGCCTCAATTTCAAAGGGGCACGGTATCTGGCCGAAAAAGAAACGTGGGTCGACTATGCGGACCTGAGGCCCTAAGTTCTCAACTTAGTCATCCTCTGTCCACAAACGCAGTTCCACGCTCGTCTGCAATTCGAAAGAAGTACATGTGGATCTCTCTGCAGGGATCGTAGCCCGTGGGATGAGACCAAACTGAAAACCGTCTTGACGTGGATCTTTGCCCGGAAGGGCCATATGACCAGGAAGGATGTGGGCCATGGACGACCGGGAGGCGACGGTCGCCGTCGAGACCGTTCGGCAAGCCGTGGAGGCGGGCCAGGCCGTGAGTCGGTTCAGGCATTTCAAAGTCCGGCAGGCTGCAAATCATCGCGAGGAGGCGTATTGGAGTCGACTACGAAGTACGGCAAGCGCTCTTTGGCCATCGCTTGCCCGGCATGACCGCAAGCTACCTACATCGCCTACCGGAGCGGGATCGAAAGCAGCGATCAGCCTTGGAGAGATTCGAAAAAGCCTATCCATTGTCCTATGGATTGGCCTATGAAGCTAAATCGCCAAGTGGGGGGAACTGCGGGATTCTGTGGATATTGATGGTGAGTCGGCTGGGATTCGAACCCAGGACCCTCGCCTTAAAAGTTCGGCAAGTGGAATTTTACTAGCGGTTTGATTTTGCGAAGGTTTCCCCGTTTTTATTGACGAATCAACCGGCTAGCATGCTTCCATCAATTCCACGGATGTTATTCAATTGAGTCCTTTTTAAAAATTTTTAGCACAAATTTAGCACACGGCAATGGGGTGAACCCCTCGGTTGAGACAGTTTGGAATAAGCACTCCGGGTGATTCAACGAATGGTGCTCCTCGCGCGGAAGCTGGGACGTAGGCGCCAAGAAAATACTATGCCCGTCGCCACGGCCGCCAGAAGCACGAGACCCAAACAGGCCACCAGCCAAGGGCCGCCAACGCCGAAGAACCGGCCGCTATGCAAGGTATACAAGCTCCTTGCCCAGTGATCGAGAGGTCTTTTGAGGTCCAGGACACGCCCTCGATATCCGTCGAGGAACACCCATCCTCCGTCGGCATACCGCAATTGAACCGGATCAGTGTCTTGTTTAGGAAAGACGATGCGTTCCAACGCCGCAGGCCGATACAGCGGAGCATGGGTTTCGGCCAGCGAAGCTAGACCCAAGGGGCTGGGCCGAGGCCCTATGGGAATGACTTTGGGAGGAGGATCAAAAGTGGCGATGAGCGAGCCGGCGAAGTTGAGTGCCGCGCCCAACCCGGTAAGGGCGATAAATGGCAAACCGAGCCAGAACCCAGCCCATCGATGAAAGCCAATTATTCGCCATGAGAGCGCGGGGATGGTTTTCACGGCACTGGCACGACGGCCGTACCACATGGCTATCCCGAGCCCCCACAACACCGCTATGCCGAACGCGGTCACTGCGGTCGTCACCTGGCCTGCAACACCGAAGGTTTTGCCCGGATGCAAATCATACAGGAGATCGACCCAATCGCGCTGAGCGAGTGTCCGAGTGCCCAAAATGGAGCCACTCGCCGGATGGAGAAACACGGTCAGAGGCGAGGGGGACCCAAGCTTGGCACGGGCAGCTCTGGACGACTCTACTGCCATAAACAGGGTCTCAAGTCGATGATTGGGATAGTGGTTCTGGATCACAGTGACAAGTGCCGTCGCTGAGAGTCGGGCTTCCGAAGGAGATGACAGGCCATACGGCTCGGTCGCGTACCGCAATTGATCGTACCAGCCCAACATGATTCCCGTCACTGTCGTGACGAGGAGGGGAGCCATGAGGACTGCACCAAGTATCGTATGGGTTTTGGACAGGCGGCGAGTCGCGGAGGTCATGATGATGTTCCGTCCATCATTCCAGACACACCGACCTTCGCCATTTCGATCTCCCCTTCATCGACATACAGGCGCGCTGGGTGCGGATGACTCAAAAAATTATGGTGTGAAATAGACCAGCCATAGGCGCCCACGAGGTGAAAGACAATGATATCCCCCACCCGGACTCGGTCAATCAAACAGTCACGAGCAAGGATATCTTTGGGTGTACACAACTGACCGGCGATGGTGATCGCCTCACCGCGAATCTCCGGTCGAGAAATCGGAGGAGACCACGAGTCCACTGGGAGCACGGTGAAGGGCTGGGAATGCTGCCACGATGCTGGAAGGCGACAATGGTGTGTACCCCCGCGCACGATCGCGAAAGCTTTCCCGTGGTTCCGTTTCAGATCCAACACCTCGGCGGCATAATATCCGCAAAAGGCGGTCAGATAGCGCCCGCACTCGAATAGTATCGAGACGTCTTGAACAAACCCCTTCCCCTCGACCACCTCTTTTAACCCCTGGACAAAGGCCAGCCAATCGAATTGCTGCTGGGTCCCGCCGTAGTTGACGCCGATACCGCCCCCGGCATTAATGCAGTCCACCGTCAATCCAAAGACGCGTGCCCAATGCTCTGCCCGCCGCAGATAGTCGCGTATCAGCGCGACGTGAGATGCCGCATCCAGGTTATTTGAGACGGAATGAAAGTGGAACCCACGTAGGAGACTTTGCGGGGAGGCTTGGGCCAGCGCGATGGCCTCCGGCACATCGGCCTCATCAAGTCCGAATTGGGTAGCGCCCCCTCCCATGCGAAGCGTGCTGGTCGGCAACGCCCCTCGTATATTGACTCGCAAGAGCACCGGCACCTGCTGATTCAAACGAGCCGCAATGTATTGGGCGCGCCGAAGCTCATGGAGACTCTCGACATGGAGCGTCTGTATGCCGAGCCGGATCGCCGCAGCGAGCTCATCGTCCGTCTTGCCAGGCCCTCCGAACATAATGGGTATGCTTGCCTTGGCCTCGCGGGCCTCCCTCGCTTCACCTATGGAGGCTACCTCGAATCCGCTTACCAGCCCGGACAGTGTACGAAGAATCGATGGATCGGAATTTGCTTTGATCGCATAAAAAAGTCGACAGCGTTCAGGAAGCGTGGAGACTAGACGCCGAGCGTGGGCCCGCAAAGCTCCCAGATCATACACATAGGCGCACATTGGGCCATCATGGGTAGCCACCGCCCGCCGAACCGCGCATTCAATCCGTGACGGCAGATTCATTGGTTGACCTCTTTGGGGATCTCTGCACGGAACCGCTGAATATGGGCCTGCAACGCTCTCAACGCCACACCACGCTCATCACCCAGCACGAAGAGTCGTACGCCGAGGCCCCACCACATTCCGAAATCCTCTAGTACGCGTGGAACCGCGCAAAATGGGACATGTCGTGTCGCTGACGAGGCCTGTAGGGAGGTGATGGCCTCGATGACAGTGGGATGGCGTGTCTGCCATGGCAACTCCAGCGATTGCGATAAGTCCGCCGCGCCTTCCATGACAAAATCCAATCCAGATACACCGAGGATCTCCTCTGCATTGCCCAACCCTTCCTGATCTTCAATCATGACTCCCACCACCGTGTCATCGTTGGCCCTCTCCACATACTTAATCAGCGAAGTCGCTCCATAGGAAGCCGATCGCCCCGCATTCAAACCACGCTCCCCTTGCGGTCCATACAGGGCGGCCCGCACCACCGCTCGCGCCACGATGGCTCCCCGAATCCTTGGGACAAGGATGCCGGACGCGCCCGCATCAAGTACTCGCCCGATCGCCGCGGGAGACGCCCCGTCCACGCGGACGAGTACTGCGAGTGATGCGGCATGGGCGGCCCTGATCATTTGCTCGAGTGTTTCTGGGTTAACCAACGTGTGCTCAGTGTCGATCACAGCGAAATCAAATCCGGCGTGCGCAATCAGCTCCACCGCGATCGGCGCCGGAGTCGAACAAAACAATCCCAGTAGTGGGTCTCGGTTGCGAATTGCGCGCTTGAGTGACCCACCCGTCACGACGGACTCATCATGGATGGTGAGCACAACGGGTTCGGAACCGCATGCACTCTGACCGAGGTTTCAGGAAGCAACCGCCTTGCCGTCAATTGCTCAACCGAGAGCATCGGCACGAGCAGATTAAACTCATTGAGTCGGTTGCTCTGCGGGCCTATGCGCGCGTGATAGGCCTGAATCACCCCACGCGCGAGATCCCAGAACTGCTCCTCGGGGTAGCTGAACCGATCAGCCAAAAAGATGGCAAGCTGGGATAGGTTGATGAAAAAAAGGGAATCGGCAAGAAAATCTCGGACCTCTTCGGCAGAGTCCGTCTCAATATACGAGTTCGGATTCACACGGGCATGCTGAGGCGGCAACGGACTAAGTGCAGGCCGCTTCTCCGGTTGCGCGAGTAATCGTGGGCAGAAGCGCACGCCGTCATGGAAATCGCGAAAGACTACCTTGACTGGATGGCCCTGTTCATGAACCAGAATCATGTTTTGGGCATGGGCCTCCAGCGCGATGCCGTGCCCATATAGGAAATGTATGGCCGGCATAATGCAGACGCGAAGGAGTTGCTGTAGCCATCGCTCCACGCCATATTTCGTCAGCCACGGTTGGATGAAGGGCTCACCGCTGAGATCCAGCGCGCAGAGCGCCGTCAGCGGAACCGCGCACTGCGGCGGGGTCACATATCGGGTCACACTTTCCCTCCAAATACAACCGAGGATCCCATACGTCAGCTCGTCGCGTCGTGATGGAGGGCCCTCATAGACCATGCCAAGGACTTCGCCCAAGAGGCTGCAGGGCGCGAACCGGCTAAAGAAATCGTCTCCCGCATGAAGGCGCTGCAGCCAGTCAGTGATCAATGGAGCATTGAGGACTGTGTGTGGCGCCAAAACCCTCATCGTGGAGGTATTGAGAATGCTGAGCGGCAATTTCAGCGCACACTTTGCCGGCGCCGAACGGTTCCCCAGCGTCCGCACCGATTGTTGCGGCTGGAAGTGCTCGCCGGACGATCCGACTGCAATGAGGCGCCCTCCCATGAGATCATTGTGAAAAAGTGGCAGCACCCGTTCGCGCCATTGCCAGGGGTGCACGGGGACGAAGAGATAGTCCTCCGGGAAGTTGCGCCCCTCGGGAAGTGCTGCGACAAACCGCGGGTAGGCCGCTCCAAGCTCCTCCTTGATGAACAAGTTGACTTCAAGGCGTTGCGACACCGCCATGAGGGCATATCGGCGGTCCACCCCGAGCCATATTGGGTTTAATGCCGGTCTGAACTCCGGCCCATAATCGGCATGGTCACAGCAGTCGAACCCGATTCGAGACTTGTAGGACGGATGATAGAGATGGCCATCCATGACCAAGGCCTCCAATTCGTCATACTCTGAATTGTGAAGCGATCCCACGAGCTGCCGGCGATAACTCTGTGCCAGGGTATCTTTCAGCACGGTTTGCTCCAGCTCATGCGCGAAGCTGAGGAGCCGTTGCGGGTCTGTGCCAAGCGCCTCATGAACCTCCTTCAAGAATTGCGTTACAGACTCGGCCTCGGCTGCTGCATGCCCGTCTCGCCGGATGACCGGCTCTAGGCCGAGCCTTATGCGGTTGAAGCTGAACCGGCGCTTCGCGGAGAGTTCATAGGTGATGAGCTCATTGCGATCGTCACGCCCTTCAATAACTACAGGACAGAAGGTTTCAGAAGATTGCATTGGCGCCGCTAACAATCCCTCGTAGAGCAACGACTCAATGAGCTGGCGAAACACTCGACGACGAACATTGACATACACCTCGGATGGCAGCGCTTCTTGCATGGCCGCCGCACCGGCCCACATCCTCGCCGTAGTTTCAGCTTGCATAACCCTCATCTTCTCGTCTCCCTTTTACGACCATTGATGTCTCGAAGCGGGTTGGCGGTGATTCCTTGGGCGCTCGGCATTCCAGGCCCCTCACACGCGGGGTGTTGGAACAAAGGCGACAAGATCAGCTTACTTGGCCATGTCTCGGACTCCAGCACCTGGGTGCGCAGCAGTTTCCGCAGTTCCCAGGAAAGAGCCAGCGACGCGTGGGCCCGTTCAATCCCCTCACGGATGATGCGCCAGAAGGAAAATTCTTCTGGGTGGTACGTCTGTGCAAGCGTCTTTCCTATGGAGGCGAGCATGACCTGGACCGCGAGGGTCTGAAAGTACGACAGGAGTTCTTCACGACTGGCCGTGATGAGCGTATTGTGACCAGGGCGCAGCAGATACCTCAATACCGGCATGCCACTCTGCTCCACGGCTTGTGGGTACATCCGGAGCGTATCGTGATCTCGTAGGAGAAGCCTGAGACGGCCTCCAGGTTCATGGACGAGCAGCACGTTTTGGCCGTGCAACTCCGGCATAACGCCATACTCCAAACAGACAAAGGCAACCTCACTCACGATTGTCACGACATCAGAGAAGAATTGTAAAACCCGGTGCAATGAGCACCCTGGGCCGATCAAGGCCACGAGGGCGGGCACCTGTTGATCCTGAGTTTGAACGGTCAGAGCCGAAAGCGGTAGCACCGTGGCATGACAAGCCGGGATGATCGGATAGTCCCGAATGAGACACCCGAGATGACCGGCTTCAGGGTTCGTCAGTCCTTTGCCTGGAGGCAGATAGGACCACCATCGCCGTTCATTGCATAACAAGAGCCGTTGCGAGAGGCGAGTGTCGCGCTGCAGAATCATTTCCAAGTACGACTGGGCCTGCTCGCCGTTGTGAAGGTAGTGCGGTGGCAAGATCCGGAGCGCTCCCAACGATCCGATCGCCAGCGGCAATTTGACGTGATAGCCGTTCCCTGCAACGGGGGCCAGGGTCCGGATGGAAGAGGTCGGAATGAACTCACCGAGTGGGGCATCGAGCACCCTGACGATATCTGCTTTGATTTCCTTTGCAAATTGGTGACGAAGGCCATGCACCATTTGCCAGGGATGGACCGGGATGGGGATATGGGTTTTCAGCTTATCCGCAACGAGGATATGGTTGAGATGGACTTGGTCAGCGTGCGACAGCAAGAGAGCGGCCGGGGTCGTAAGCCCGGCCTCCAGACTCTGGTGAACCCATTCCTTATGCACCGCCACCCATTCGAGTGTGACCGTTCTTCCGTACTCGGGGCTATAACGTCGATACGTCTCATCGTCCCAACCCCGGCGAGCCCGTGCAGTTGGATGGAAGGGCCGGTCACGAAGAGCCGCGAGTCGTTCCCAATCGCGTAAGTGCGGAACCATGATGCTGCAAAAGGTTCGCACAACGCATGACGCCGCATCGAGTGCGAGGCTCGCGTGACGCAGCGCCAAGCGCAGATCCTCCAGAAACATCGGAAGCCCTCGGAGCGCCATTCTCTCCCTATCGGGGATGTCCTCCATCAACAGCTGCATCAATTCGAGAGGACCAAGCGACTCCTCAACCGGGCTTTCGGGGTGATCAAAATAGAAGAGAGGTCCACGGGTCATGCGGCAGCTGCCACCCGTCCATAAACTGGCTGGGAAGACGATGGTCCATGCGCTTCGAGCAGCCTGGACCGAAGCAAAGGTTTCTCCAAGAGCCGGATCGCAGGCGTCCTTTCCTTTGTGCGGTTTCACGGATGTCTGCATTGTGAGTCGCGCGGCCAGGTTGAACAGATTTTCGGTCAGTAAGGCATTGACCAGATCAACCAGCACCGTCGCTTCGGCTTCTGCTTGCGAGTCTACCTGACCCGGTTTGGCATCGTCTGCTGGAGCTATCCTCATGCCAAACATCGCCGGGCCTCGCGGATAAGGTTCGGGACTGCGACATACAACGGTTTTTCGCCTCTCCCCAGGAAGCAACTGGTGAGATTCGCCTTGGCCGGAAGCGTATTTCCGTCCAACAGATCATCGAACTCAGCGGGGTAGCGACTGCGCTCCGGTGACGCCTCCAACGTGTCGGCAACGATCCGCCACAGCTCCATCTCGGACCGGCCGGTGCACCACGCAAGAGAGTAGAGCATGTGGCCAAGGTGATTAACGAAGACGTAGTACTTGAGGCGCTTCCAGGCCTCGTCATCAGCCATTAAAGCCGGGCTGGTCTCGGCCAGACATCCCTCGAACCACCGTTGCTCGGTGGCGCGTGAACGGCCGATGGCCACACCTTCCAGGTCGCGGATGTATAAGCGCTCGGGCCATCCGCCGCGAAGAAGCAACAAGGTGTTTTGGACATGCCCTTCAAGGCTGACTCCATGCTCCAGGAACAGTTTCAGAAGAGGGACAATGACAATGTTGAGATAGCGACGAGTCCAAAGGATCGGAACGTCCGACCCTGCGTCACGTGTCCGCAGATCGTCCATGATGTCTTTCAATCGAGGCCGTTCAGGCTCGGGCTCGCACTCCAGCAAAGCGGCGACGACGATGGGACAGTCTTTCGATTCATCGATGAAGGGATTTTCACGAAGCAATACGCCCCAGCTCTCGGCAAAACGTGACCGCTGTTCCTCTCCCAGACCCGGGGGCATGACGGTCCTATAGCCTCGCTCCAAAAGAATTGTGATGTCTGCGCATCTACCACTGCTACGCAAGGCAACGAGGACACGGCCGGCGTCGACCGCGCGCTGGAGGTGCTCGAGTGGATTCGTACGAATAAAGTTGGTGATGCGGACGTTGAGCGGCAGCTTAAAGCCATACGGGTGTGTCGGACTCCAGACTGTTCGGACGGATGAAGTAGGAAACACAGGGGCGCCTTGGGATCCCATATCCACGAGCTGTTCTGTCTGAAGTAATGCCTGTACCTCTGGCCAGTGACGGAGATGATCGGCTTGCCACGGATGGCAAGGAATGAGCCGATAATGATCCCGGCGCGCGCCTAGTCTGTGCGCCGCCGCTGCAAGAACATCCGTTGGAAAGAAGTGGTGGTCCGTAAAAGAAGGAGATTCGACGCAAAGATCTTGAGATACGGCAAAATAGGACAAGGTGAACTCGGCACCGAGTTCAGGTGCGTATCGCGAGACATCGTCTGCCGAGAAGCCTTCGGAGCTTTTTGGGGTAGGATGCAGCGGATGTCCGAATATAAGGGACTGCTCGGCCAGCTGAAATCTTCGTGGTCCATGGAAGGAGAGAAAGGAGGAGCGATGGCTTTCCACCTGCTGATCGACATAACAAATCGTTTTTTCGACCGAGTTTTTCAGACGCCCGAAGAGCGCCCGAGCTTGCTCTTCGCCGATCATGGGATCTGGGTGTCCTTCTCCCAATTCCTCAAGAATGACACCGGCGATGTCCTTCCATGACCAGACGGAGATGTACTGCGGCGGTATAGTCTGCTGGTGGAGATAGAACAGGTTACCGTATCTATGATATCCGGAAGGAGAGGCGGCCGTCATAGTGCCCCACAGTATTTGATTCGTCCTGGGCAACACCATTCGCAATACGCTGGTTCCCGGCCGACACACGCCCACAGTGGCCACCTCGGACGGTATCTCCACCGTATCCGGACATCGCGAATCGTACTGTCCTGTTTCCCGGAGATACGTATTGAGCAGCCGTTGGATGGCCGCGCGCTCGGCACGGACAACGGAAAGGTCACCTGCCGCCGGCGAAGGCACTTCACCATCAATAATGTTCATCATCACTCCTGTCCGTTGGTATAGGATTCACACACTGGCCTTCTTGGCCATCCACACGCATGGAGAAAACACGAGCACCGCTGCTCCGATGAGAGATACGCACCCCATGAGCGCGACAATCTCTCTCGGGGAGATCATTTCTGCCGCCACACCGGCTACCACCGATCCAAGGATCTGGCCAAGCGTGATCGTGCTTGCGGTCATTCCCATCCAGGTCCCTTGATCCCGGTTTGCAGCTTCTTCCAGCACCAGGAGTTGGAGAGAAGGGATCAGCGCGCCCACACAGAATCCCTGTACGAGCCGCGCTGGAAAGAGCCAGAGGCATTCTTGGGGGATAGCCTGGAAGAGCAGCGCCGCGCCCGCTCCTACCATGGCGTAGAGTAGAGAGACTTCTGCCGGCTGTCTCTCGTTCCATCGGCTCCACCAACGGCCGCCTATCATGGCGGCTCCCCAGAGCGTCGCTTGGAGCGTGCCGATCCACATCGGAATGCTCGAAGCGTCCTGGAGGGCCTGCTCCAGCAGGGATGCGAAGACCGTCACCATTCTATACAGCGCCAGTTGCCCGCATAACACGGACACAAGTACGGCTCCGCGACGACGATGATTCAGCAGCAGCAGGCTTGTCCGCCACAGCGAGGCGCCTTTGTACGCGTTTAACCCACGGGGCTGAGCCTCCGGCAGCATAAGTATCATCACAAAGGCCAGCACGGCGATCAGAGCTCCCAGCGTGATGAGGACCGGGCGAAATCCCACGGCAGCAATCGCCCATGCGCCGAGCAGCGGTCCGAGCAGGGCGCCTCCCGCCATGGCGCTGTACAGCCCACCTAGTCGCCGCGACTGACGACGCTCGTTCGGTTCCGACCCGACATAGGCAGCAGCCGCTTCCTCCACCCCGCCACACGCCCCTTGCAGCAGTCGGCAACACAAAAGTTGCCACGCATGCTGTGCCAGTCCCATCAAGACGAGGCTGAACGCAATCCCGATCAAAGCACGAATGACCATCCATTTTCGGCTCCATTGATCGCTACACCGACCCCACATCGGGGCGGTCCACAGGGGCATCACCGCTGGCGCGGCGATGCACCACCCGGCCCACCGTGTGACCGATCCCACATCGCTCCGACCGAGTTCCGCCAGGTACACCGGCAAGAACGGGACGAGTACAGTCAGGCCCACCGTTGTCAAGAATCGGCCAAGGCACAAGAGGACGTAGCTATAATTCAACGACCGTCGCAGGCGCATCCGACCATAACGACTCCGTCGTCTCATACAGCGGCAACCGGACGCCTATGCCCTGATCGACCGCACACTGGTACAAGGCGGCGGCGCTTGCGATGTCTTCGATCGCGAGGCCCATCGGATTCAGCACAATTGTCTCGTCATCCGATTCTCGTCCTGGCTTGCGGCCGATCAGGATATCCCCCAATTCGGCATGCAGCCGCTCCCTGGAGAATCGCCCCTCAAGAACGAGCTGGTTGATGATCTTCTTGTCTCGATTGCACTGATCCCAATCATCGACCACGACCTTGTCAGCCATTAGGAAAACATCCTTCTCAACATCCATAATGGAGACATTGCTCAGAAACGCACCGCGCTGGAGCCATTCATAGCGCAGATAGGGACGATCGGTGACTGTACAAGTCACGACGACTTCACCGGCGCGGACAGCCTTTTCCGCGGAGGCCGCTATGCGGACATCGATACGCCGAATCTGGCCCTGTAATTCGTCCGCTAAACCCCGCGAAGCATCCTCCTGTAGATCAAACAGATGTACAGTCTGAATGGATGAGAAACGGTCCAACAGAGTGAGCAACTGGAAGCGAGCAATCGGGCCGCATCCAATGCAGGCCACGTGCTCGCATCCTGAGCGGGCCAGATGCTGAACGCCTAACGCCGTCACCGCCGCTGTCCGCATGCCGCTGATCAACGAACCTTCAAGTAAGGCGACAGGATATTTGCTGATAGGGTCATTAAGAATGATGAGAGCGCTCGCTCGCTCCAGGCCCCGGGCACTCCGGTTGGCGTAATTGCTCCCAATCCACTTCAGTCCGGCCACCGCGCCCGTTCCGCCAACATAGGCCGGCATGGCGATGAGACGGTCTGCAATATGACCATCGCCCCAACGCAGATATGGCTTGAGCGGTTGGACCGTGTTCCCCACCGCATGTAAGGACAGCGCCTGCCGTACGGCCTCCATGTACACTAATGGGCTGTTGCCTCCTACGCGGACGAGATCGGCTCTGCTCAAATATAAAAGTGTCGGGTTTTCCACCAGTCGTCGTTGATCCATGATCACCTCCACAGTCGTCGTTATTCGCGTCATACCCCTGCAATCGCGGCCGATGACGTTGCGTTCTGCCCTGGAGGAAGGCCCGCCACCCATTCGTCGCTATAGACAAGGTCCAAGTACCGGTCACCGCGGTCAGGGAGCAGCGTCAGGACCGTCGAGCCAGCCGAGAAGGAGGAGGCCAGCTTTCGGATTGCCGCCACGACGGCGCCGGAGGAGCCCCCGGCAAAGATGCCTTCCATGAGAGCCAGATCTCGGCAGCCATGGACGGATTCCAGATCGCTCACATGGATGACCTCGTCAATTTCTTCAAGCGAGAGCAGTTCTGGGGCCCGGCTCGCCCCGATGCCAGGAAGCTGTCTTGGACCGGCCGGCGCACCAAAGATGACTGAGCCCACAGCGTCGACGCCGATCACGCGCAATTTCGGAAACACTTCGCGAAGGCGGCGTGACAATCCCATGATCGTGCCCGATGTGCTGACGCCGACGACCAGGGCGTCCAGATCTTCTCCGACGTCCGTTATGATTTCCCCGGCGGTCCCATGGAAATGGGCTTGCCAGTTCTTGCGGTTCGCATACTGGTTGACCCACATACTGCTAGGCATGCGGTTGATCAATTCATGCACGCGACGGATCCGCGTCTTCAAATACCCGCCTTGGTCGTCGCGGTCCTGCACCATGTCCACAGTCGCGCCGAGGCGCCGCAGAATGGCCAGATTTGCCGACGCGATTTTGGGGTCGACCACGCACGTGAACCGCAGACCATACACCCGTGCGACCATAGCCAGGGCGATCCCAAGGTTCCCTGAACTGCTTTCAACCAGATGCGTGCACGACGTGATCGTACCGTCGCGGAGACCCGATTCCACGATGTATCGAGCCGGTCGATCTTTCACGCTGCCACCCGGATTGCATAATTCCAGTTTACCCAGTACCGAAAGCCCCTCTCTCGGGAATAGCCGGCTCAACCGAACAAGCGGGGTTCCGCCAATACAACTCACCACCGAATCGTGCACCATCGTTTGTCTCCTTTACTTGCTCCATGGCTTATGTGCCTAGTATTTGAAGGTGTAGCCGAGTGAAACGACCATACCCCTGGCGGCGGTATAGCTGTCGTTTCGACCTGTCCGCAGCAACTGGGAGACGGTGTTGAAGTATTGATTGTTTAATAGATTCTCAATTCCAAACTGCAACATCCCTGGGCCGACCCTTGCTGTGCTGATCAAATCAACCAGGAGATAATCGTCGACAGGCCGACCGCCGAACACGGCTGGGGGGAGCCCCGGGTCGCGCCCGCCGACATATAGCACCTGTAGGCGGTTCCGCCATTCCCATGCCGGTACAGTGACATTCTCGATATACCCCGTCAGTTTGAGGGGGGCGATTCTGAAACCGTTAAGTGCCGTATAGTCGCCATTCAGATCCGGATCATTCTCCCCATCCGTCCATGTGAAAGTACCGCCTAGCCGCCAGCGCTCGATCGGCTGGATATCGAGCGTTCCTTCAAGGCCATACACTCGCTCAGGCGCTCGGATGACTGTTGCGAAGAACCCTCCTGAGGTCACGCCGAGATCGGATTCGTTGTAATAAACAGAGAGAGACGGTTGAACATGGCTCCACTCGCCACGAATTCCAACCTCATAGTGGTTGACTTTAATCGGGGCCAGCAGTGACGACGAGAACTGAAATCCAGCGGGCGCGGCGCGCAGAATAAGGCCGGTATCTGGGATGGAGAATCCCTGGGAAAAACTGCCAAATACATTGACTTCGTCTGTGAGATAAACCACGGTACCGGCGTTAAACAGTGTGGCGTTGAAGGTTCGGCCCCCGCTGGTAATCGAGTTTCCTCCCAGCGTCGTAAAGGCAGAGACGTCGAGGTCAACGCGCTCATGTCGCACACCCCCTCGGAGTATCCACCTGGAAAAGGGGCTCCATTCTAACTGGGTGAATAGTCCTATGTTGTGCTGAGTCATGGGAGGCACCCAAACGCGATCGCCGAATTGATTGAACACCAGGCCCCCACTGCTGTCATACGCTGCAGGGTCCATGATTGCGACCCGCTGCGCAGTGACTTCACGAATAAAATCCATTCCCCATAGAAGCCGGGGCGCAGGAATGCCCGGCACGGGTACTGGAGTATCGATTTCTAGTCGGCTTCCAAGCTTTTCGGACTCGACGCGGGACTGAAAGATGAATGGGTTAGCTGGAAACGTGCGCCCATCGAAAGGGAAGAAGCGCGTTGAATAATCTCTGTAGTACGCCTGCGCATGGAGCCGGCTGCCCCACACGTCAGTGTGGTTATAATCCGCACTAACGAGGGTGTTGAGAATCCCAGGCTGGTCGTTCAGGAGCAGGCCTCTACGCGCTAGCGCCTTCTGGGTTTTTGGGGGAAAGGCGTTGACAGAAGGATCCGTGGCGTAATCCGTGTCCTGAGAGCTGACGAAGCGATTGGCCGTCAGTTGAATACGCTGCTTACCGAATTCGTATCCTAGCTTGCCAAATAGATTATACGTATTCAGATCCGACAGGCCCCCCTGGGCACTTTGAAGATCAGGGGGAATGCGACTGCCGGCCGCATCGAAATATCCCCCGGTTCTCTCATAGGCCCCACTCAATGAGTAATCGAGCGCGCCTTTCTTCCCCGCCACCGATTGCACAACCCGACCGCCAATTCCCGCGGTCGGATTGGTCGCCGCTGTGCTGCTCAGCAGGTCAGTTGTAAAGGTCGGCTTGCCTTCCACCGGTTTCTTCGTGATGATGTGTATGATGCCGCCAGTCGCACCGTCTCCGTAAATGGACGTCGCACCTCGCACAATTTCAATACGTTCAATGGCGGAAGGATCGATAGTTCGTAGGTCTCGCCCGGCATTGCGCGCCGTGCCTTGCGGTACGCCGTCGATGATGACGAGGGCATTGCGGCCGCGGAGCACTTGGCCGAAATTGCTCAGCGATTGGTTGCCGGGGGCCAAGCCCGGAGTCAACTTGCCCAGCAATTCGCCAATATCACGCGTGAGGACGACCTGTTTTTCGATATCCTCGCGTGTGATGACGGTCACAGCCTCAGGAATCGATGCCACGGGGCGTTCACTCCTCGTCGCGGTGACGGCTACCTCGGGCACGACTACCATCTCTTCTGGCCTGGGCGCTGTGGTGCCATCCCTCGTGGAAGGTGTCTCAGGCCTTTCGAGATTAGGTTGCCCCATTGGTTGAGCCATAGCAACATCAAGCCCTAAGGAGGTAAAGAGACTGACGGTGAGTGCGCAATTCCAAACAATACTCGAAAGCATGCCTAGTCCTTTTTGATATTAGTTCTCGCTATCATCTATAACTAAGACGAATGACTGCCCTCGTTACCTGACCTCTAGAGCTATTTTTTTTAAAGCTTTGACAAATGACTAACGGAGGAGCGGTCCGAAGTTATGTAGCGGCATCAAGACGCTTCCGGCAAAAGGAGAGTCCTTTCATCACATGTTTTTCGACCATATTTCGGCTAATGCCCATGTGCTGAGCGATTTCTTCGTGGGACCAGTTTTTCAACTTATGAAGCACGAACACCTGGCGACATTTCGGCGGAAGTTCATTAATTGCGTGGTGCAGCAATGTTAACTCCTGCCGCGCTTGCAGCGTCGCCTCCTGATTTGGCGAAACTGATAACCGATCACTGACCTCCTCCAGCTCCGCATGCCCCTTTAAATGGGCCGACCGACGCCGCAACCGATCAACGGCAAGATTTTTTGTCATGCGAAAAAGGAAGGCGCGTGGATGATGAATAAAGTGCGTGGAACGAAGCGTCAAGACTCTCAACCATAGTTCCTGGATAACGTCCGACACGTCGCTCGGCTCCGTCAAAAGACGCGATAGAAGTCGGTACAAATCAGAGACGTGTGATTCCAACTCAAGGACAAGATCGGTCTGGTCACTTTCGTCCATGCTCCTGCCTGCCTTATGCTCGTGCGCTAAAAAAGCCCACTGCTCAGCTTGGGCTCAAACAAAGAATCCCTGGCCTACAATAACTGCGGCGCTCCGCCTATCCTACCGACAGATTTTCTCCGAAGATGCCTGAGGATTACCGCCTTCGGCACTTCCCGCTAGCTAACAATGAATCGCTGCACCCATTCCTAGATACGTCGCGCCGCAATCATCGAGAACGCTAAGCTACACTTCATGCGTGGGCATCATCCGCGGTCGTCCTTTACCCCCATTGCCGTTCATAGCAACGGTTAACGGAAAGCCGTCGGGAAGCAATGGTCGGAGAGCTGCCCTTCCGTTATTCCGTCCAGCGAGTCCGGGCACGCTGTTCTATCGGCCTGACGGCATGGTCGGCGACGAAACTCCCTTATGTGAGGACCAATGCCATGCTCGGCCTCCTCGCATTGATGACTCTACCAGAGCGCATTAGAATGATACCGTACATGATATCTATTCTCACTATCAATAATGAGTTGCGTAAAAGTATCGGAATGTTCCCTCCTTCTGGATAACTTTAGCTGCGTTGCTTGGCAATTCCGCAACCATCCCCCTCCAGAGACTTAATTCCAAAGACAACCCGACGGACGATGACACATCCGAAAAATGAGCGACCATCGTGAGCCATCGTCCGACCTCCCCTACGCTGACAGCCCCATCCTCCAAACACCATGACCGAGGTCAGCACACTTGGCGGCACCTGTGTGAACCAAAGGTCCTTGCTGTCCAAGAACTTCGTCGATGCTATAAGGGCATTGTCGATGGTCTAAACGTATCAAGGTGTTTCACAGGGCGGGCAGAGCTGGGCGGCCCGCACGATGCTTCCATCAACCGTCGCATGCTCCGAGGAGTCAGCCTTCTGATAGCCATTGGCGGTTCGCCGGCGAGCACCGACGTTTCCGGTCTGTCCTCCACTCCTTATCTGACGCGCGATTCAGCTGCTGTGCGGAATAATTAAATGCTGCTCATGAGAAGATCTGTTCGTTCAAGTGAGCTGTGAAGTTTTTTTGTTGGCTAATCGCGTACTCCATCCATTGATCCCTGGCCGGTGATAAGACGCTGAGCAGAATTGCAGCTATCTGCGCACTAAAACATCCGTACGCATACATACGCGTACTTTCCTTCCTTATCGAGTTGCCCCATAATTTGTCCCCTTGCGTCCCCTGCTGGCCCATGCTGTGCTCTCGTGGGTACTTTACTTAGACCGAACTGAAAAGTCCTCCGAACACCGACGACAATGTCCCTTCACCGATCATCCAGACGGAGGAGGGACGGATGCTGCGAAGGGAGGACTTCATGATGATTCACGCGTGGGCCAAACGGGGACTGTATCTGTGCGACATCGCCAAACAGGTGGGCGTGCATCCCCGGACAATCCGCCGGGCGCTCGCCCGTGGTGGGGCGCCCGCCGCCCGGGCCAGCCGGCGGGGCAGTCGGCTGGATCGCTATCGGGCGGACATCGACCGGCTCCTGGCCGAAGATGTCTGGAACGCCGTGGTGATCTTTCGGGAGTTGCAGGCCAAAGGGTATACGGGCCGGCTCTCGATCTTGCGGGACTACATCCGACCGAAGCGAGCGCTGCGCGTCCGCCGGGCCACCGTGCGGTTTGAGACGGCTCCGGGTCGGCAGCTGCAGAGCGATTGGGCTGACCATCGGACGCGGATTGCCGGACGGGAGATCACGGTCCACGTGATCGTCAACACGCTGGGTTCTCGCGGCGGTTCCATTTCTGGTGCACGGACTGCCAGGATGCGGAGCATACCTATGAAGGGCTGATCCGGAGCTTCGACTGGTTCGGCGGTGTGCCGGGAGAGGTCTTAGTGGACAATCAGAAGACGGCGGTCCTCGAGCATCCCGTGGGAGGGCCCGCCCGGTTCCATCCACGGTTTCTTGATCTGGCCGGTCACTACGGCTTTGTGCCGCGGGCCTGTCGTCCGGCTCGGGCGCAGACGAAGGGCAAGGATGAACGGATGGTGGGCTACATCAAGCACCACTTCTTTGTACGCTACCGCGCCTTCGAGAGTTGGGCCCATCTCAATCAGCTCGCCGAACAGTGGCTGCGGGAGGAGGCCGACCAACGGCGCCACGGGACGGTCCAGGAGATTGTCGCCGACCGCTTCGCCCGTGAGGTACCGACGCTGCACCCGCTGCCGGCGCACCGCTACGACACCGCCTATCGCGAGATCCGGCAGGTGAGCTGGGATGCCTACGTTGACGTCCGCGGTCGCCGCTACAGTGTGCCCGCCCACTTGGCCGGCCGCCCAGTCCAGATCCGGCTCACGCTCGAGGGTGCGCTGACGGTCTCCGAGGGCGAGCACCTTGTGGCGAGTCATCACGTGGTCGCCGGGGAGTTGGGCTGGGTCACGGTCCCGGCGCATCATGAGGCCCTGTGGGCGCAGACCCTGGAAGTCGAACGGCGGCCGCTGGCCGTCTACGAGGAGGTGGCGCCATGATGGAGCTGAGTGTCCTCCTCGAACGCCGGAAGA
>JAJONL010000028.1 GCA_021323395.1 Nitrospira sp. | reverse complement strand
TTCTACATCGGCCGGCGCCTTGAAATCAAATAGGTCATCCTTCAATCCGCTGTTCGGCTTCAGTTCAGAAAATTCGAAGGTGGCGATATTGCCGCTCACTTCATGCAACGCGATGGTCTTGAGGAAGTAGGTCTTGGGTTGCACTTCGATCACAATTTTCTGAATGGCCCGCTCCGGTTCGGCGCGACCCTGCTTGGGGGTCAGGGACACCAGCGGAATCCCCCCCGCCCCGCGCTCTTTGTTCGCCGTCGGCTCGATATCGAATTCTTCATCCAGCTTGGCCACGCCCTGCAACAATTGCAGCGGCGCTTGGGACGCAGCCATGTAGGTGAGTTTCCCGACCAGCACCTGTTTATGCTCGGGAACATACATTTTGACGTCGTCTTTATTGACGTAGATTTCTTCCGTCGCCGGCTCGATATAGTCCCAACGCAAACGGCCAGGCTTCTTGATGTAGAAATGGCCGGTTGAAATCACCGGCGTGGAAAATCCTTCGATTCTCGTCTTTTGCGTGAACGTTGCTTGCAGGTCATTGGTCTTTTCATACCGAATTTGAATCTTCTTTACCACGTCCCGGACTTCCTCAAGCGCCTGGGCATCGACCGGCGGTTCATCCGCTATCACCGGTCGTGAAATCCCCGGAATGCCGATGACAAGCAACAATGCGATCACTGGGAACATCCGTCTCATGCTTCGTCTCCTCCGACTGGTCCGCGACGGCCCAGCACTTCTCGACGTCCATCCCGACCTGCCGCTCCGACCACGCCTTCTGCCTCCATCTGCTCGATCATGCGCGCGGCCCGAGGATACCCCACACGCAACCGTCGTTGAATCAAGGAAGCCGAGGCCTGCCCGGTCGACAACACCAAATCCTTGGCCTGCTCGTAGACATCATCCTTGGCCTCTTCCTCTTCCGCCTCGTCCAGCTTGAGCGATTGCAGTTCTCTGCAATAGGAGGGCAGCGCCTGCTTCTTGACGAATTCCACAACCCGTCGCACATCGTCGTCCGACACATAGGACCCGTGGATACGCATCAATTTTCCCGTACCGGAGGCGAGATACAACATGTCACCGCGACCGAGCAAGGCTTCTGCGCCGTTGGCATCGAGGATCGTGCGAGAATCGGTTTTGGACGACACCTGAAACGCGATGCGCGCAGGAAAGTTGGCTTTGATGAGACCCGTCAACACATCCACCGACGGACGCTGAGTGGCCAACACCAGGTGAATTCCGGAGGCGCGCGCCATTTGGGCCAGTCGCGCAATCTTGTCTTCGACATCTTTCGGCGCCACCATCATCAAGTCCGCCAATTCGTCGATCATCACCATGATGTAGGGCAAGGGTTCCGGCGGAGTGGGCTTGATCGAATCAGCCGGCCCATTGTCGCCGGCTGCTTCGGCGTTCTCTCCCTTTGAGAGCCGTTCCTCTTCGGAGAGAAACGTGAGTTCCACCTGTTCCGCTTTGCCGGATTGCCAGACATCCGAGACCGCTCCATGCACCTCGGAGATTCTCCGATTGTAGGCGTCGATGCTGCGCACTCCCGCCTCGGCCAGGAGTTTGTATCGTCGTTCCATCTCCTGCACCACCCACCCCAATCCGCGGGCAGCCGATTTGGGATCGGTGATGACCGGGCGGAGCAAATGCGGGATGCCGTCGTAACTTTGGAACTCCAGCATCTTGGGGTCGATGAGAAGGAGCTTCACCTCGTTCGGCCTGGCGCTGAACAGAATGCTGAGTAACATCGTGTTCAAACTCACGCTCTTGCCGGCCCCCGTGGCCCCCGCGACCAGAAGATGGGGCATCTTTTGGAGATCCGCGCTGACGGCGCCGCCGAAAATATCTTTTCCCAGGGCCAGACTCAGCTTGGAGCGCGAGCGGGTGAATGAATCACTGGTGACGACTTCCTTAAGCGACACCGTCTCGCGGTGCGGGTTGGGCACTTCGATTCCCACGACCGACTTCCCGGGAAGCGGCGCCACGATGCGCAAGCTGATGGCTTTCAAGGCTAGGGCCAAATCATCCGCGAGGTTGACGATACGGGCGACCTTGGTGCCGGGCGCCGGCTCGAACTCATACATGGTCACGACCGGTCCAGGTCGCACTTCCGTCACCCGGCCATCGATCATGAAACTTTTCAGGGCCTTGGTCAGAATCTCGGATTGCTGGGTAATCTCTTCGTCGCTGAGACGGGCCAGCGGCCCGGATGGGTCGCTCAAGAGTTCTTGCGGGTCGGGCAACACATATCCGTCCGACACGGAAGGGCTCGTCGCCACGGCAGCAGCCGGTTCCTCAACAGGCACGACACGTTTTTCCACCTTGATAGGCGGCTGAATTTTGGGTGGAATCATGGGGACTGCAATCTGGTCCACCGCCTCGGCCACGACCTGCACCTCGCGGTCCAATGCTTGCTCTTCCGTCTCGCGCGGCGGCCGGGATGGCTTCACACGAGACCGTTTGGACAGGCTGTCGTGACCGGTCGGCCACTCAGGCCACCAACCCGACATCTGCTCGCGGGTTGTGGCCCACCAGTCGGGAAATCGCTGAACCAGCAAAGTCAGCGAAATGGGCAGGGTGGAGAGCAACGCTACCACCAGGCCGGTGAGGATCACGATATGCGCGCCGGTATTGGCGAAATAGCTCCGGAGGCCGTCGGCTAATACTTGGCCGATTATGCCACCGGCCATGCCGCGGTTTACCCATCCGCTCGAAATGGTCGGCACCGCAGTCACCTCCAAATGAAGCAACGCGCTCAGACAGACCATCGCCGCCACTCCGCTCGCGGCGTTTCGGAGTCGAACTGTAAGCGGAATGGGCATGAAACAGCGGGCGCCGAGCAGCCCGAGCAGGATGGGAAACAGATAGGCGGCTCCGCCGACCATATAAAAGGACGCCGCCGCCACCAACGCTCCCACCGACCCGATCATGTTCTTGGGCTGATGGCCGGCTGATCCCGATGTCCCGATCGACTTGGCATCGCCGGGAAAGAACGACACCAGGCTGAGCAGGATCAAGAGGCCGGCGGCGATCAGGAGGACCCCGATCACTTCACGCTTCACATGTGGGGAACGGGAAGGGGCTGAGCGGGCGTCACCGCGCTTTGCCGTGGTGGATACACCCATGCGGCGGATCGTAGCACAGGGAAAAGGCCTTTTCAAACAAAGGGAACATGTTGCACAGATTGTCGAAGCCGACCCCTTGGAAGCGTATGAATCAGGGCTCACGAAGGGCAGCGTCGTAATGAGCGCGCGAGCCTCTGATAGGTTTCGAGGCTCAACATTTCGGCCCTCGCCTGTGATGGAATCTCGGCCGCCTCCATCGCGCTCGCGATTTGGTCCGCGGGATACCCTTCATCCCGCAACGAGTTGACCAGGGTCTTTCGGCGATGGGCGAACGAGGCCCGGACCAAGCTGCGAAATCGCTCGTGACGGATTAAATCAAACCCTTCATGAGATTTGATGGTCAGGCGCACCACGGCGGATCCCACGGTCGGACGCGGACGAAAGCAATTGGCGGAGACGCGGAAGGCCAATTCCACGTCTGCGGCCTCTTGCGTCAGCACCGAGAGAATTCCGTAATCTTTGCTGTTTGGCTTGGCCGTCAATCGAAGGGCCACTTCCGTCTGCAGCATCAGGACCATGCGGCCGAGATGCGCGCGGGCATCCAACAGCGCGAACAGGAGCGGCGTGGAGGCATAGTAGGGGAGGTTCGCCACGACCACCGTGCGGGACGGCAGGCTGTCGAAGGGAAACTCCAATGCATCCCCGAACCGGAGGTCCAGATTTCGGCAATGTCCCAGACTTTCCTGGAGGTGGGGCTGCAACTGTGGATCGATCTCGACGGCAATGACGCGGCCTGCTCCGGCACATAGACCTGCCGTCAAGGCGCCTCGACCAGGGCCGATCTCCAGCACCTGATCATCGGGACTGAGGGCCGCCAGGGCCACAATTTTGCGGATGATGTTCGGATCGATGAGGAAATTCTGGCCGAGTCGCTTCAGGGCTGGTGGGAAGGGGGAAGGCATCGTCGCGCTGCGCCTACCCGGACGTCGGAGGAACCGCTGTCCGGAGACGCTTGGCGAGCGCCACGAGATAGGATCGGTAACACTCCACCTCGTCGGTGAATTCTTCGATCAGATCGTTGGTGAAGGCCATGCCCGGATTCTTGCGCGCCAGCTCATCAGCCTCTTTCTGTCCCGCGAGTTGCTGAAGCAAGGTCACTGTCCGGACCTTCCACTGGCCCATGCGTTCGGCCCCCAACACGGTATTAAAATCCTGCACCGTCCTTGTGGCGATCGCGTCCAATTCCTTCACTTGCTGATCGATGATCAATGCGGCCTTCTCTGACATGGCAGTGCGTACTCCCCTTTGGTTACCGAGACTGGCCCCGAGTAGGCGACCACGATTGGGCCAACCGGGCCGCGACCTTCACGGCTGCCAGCAGACTGCCATGTTCGGCCACTCCTTTGCCGGCAATATCATAGGCCGTTCCATGGTCCACCGAGGTCCGAATGATGGGCAGGCCCACCGTCAAGTTCACGCAGGTGCCGAACGCCAGCAGCTTCAGCGGGATCAGGCCTTGATCATGATACATGGCGACCACGCCGTCATATCCGCCTCTTGCCGCCTTCCCGAACAGGGTGTCGGCGGGCAGCGGGTCGCTGGCCTTGATCCCGGCGGCACGGGCCAGTTGCACGGCGGGGGCGATGCTGGTGGCCTCTTCATTGCCGAATAATCCATGTTCACCCGCATGCGGATTCAGCGCCGCCACGCCGATCTTCGGTCGCGCAATACCGAAGTAACGCGTCAGCCCGAGATGCGCGAGACGAATCGCCTTCGTGATCCGCTCCGTGGTCAACATCGAGGACAGCTGATTGATCGCCACATGCGTGGTGGTGAACATGATTTTCAACGGCCCGCCGACAATCATCATGCCGAATTCTTTGGTCTGCGTCAGATCGGCCAACAATTCCGTATGGCCAGGGTAATGATACCCGGCCATGTTCATCGCTTCCTTATTGATGGGCGCCGTGACGATTCCGCCCAAGTTGCCGGCCTGCGCCATCTGAACCGCGCGCTTGATGAAATCAATGGAGGCGGCTCCCGTCACATCCGCCGCCACACCCATGCGAAATTTCGGCAAGGGACTCTTCAGCGCATCGACCACCGCCACCTGCCCGGCTTTTAGCCGCGGGCTGCTGGTCGGATCGAACTCCACGACCTGCAACGGCAGCTTCAACGATCTGATGGTCCGTTCCATGACGGCACGAGAGCCCACGACCACCGGGCGGCACATACGCGCCAGAGCCCTATCGGCCAAGGCCTTAGCAATGACCTCCGGGCCAATACCGGCCGGATCTCCCATGGTGAGCCCTAGGACCGGGCGCTCTATGCCAGTGGTGTGTTTAAGACCCATGCGTATAGAGAAACAACGTATAGCCAAGGTACAGCAAGGCGCTGCCGCTCAGCAACCAGGGGCGCCAGTGGCCGGACCAGAGGACTTGGAGCAAACCCATGCCCATGGCGAAAACCGCCAGCACCATCGTGGCCAGCGCGGTCGTTCCCAAGACCCATTCCGTGCCCAGCAACCCGACGGAGACGGGAAACGTGCCCTGAAAGACCATGGCGCCGGTGACATTCCCGACCGCCAGACGATCTTTCTTGCGATAGAGCCAGAGGAAACTATTGGACATCTCCGGCAACTCCGTTGCCAACGGTGCGATGAGCAAGGCGAGAATCAATGGCGACACCTGCATTTCCGCTGAAATGGAATTTGCGGCCGTCACGAACAGATGCGCGCCCCCGATCAATCCCAGCAACCCTACAATTCCTTGCGCGCCGATCATGAGATAGGAGGGACGGTGCGACCGGCGAGCGAACAGCAAGGGTTCAATCGCGCTCTCCCCCTCGGCGTCCTCGTCATCCGCTGAAAATTTGAGCTTCATGTAATAAACATAGAGCCCGATCAGGACGACGGCGATGGCTCCATGAAAGAGACGCGAGGGAATGACGGCGCAGGTCAACGCGAGGACATAGCTGATCAGAAAAAATAGGATATCGACCCGGACTTCACCATAGTTGAGCCTGAAGGTCGCCGTACGTTTTCCAACTTTGGCATAGAGCAACAACAACAGCGCCAGAATCGGCAAGACCAGCGTACTCAACATGAAGGGCGCTCCCAGGATCGCCCCCAACCCCACCTCGATCTGCTCGCGGCCCGCGCCAAAAAATATGGCGATGATTGGAATCGAGGTCTCCGGAAGGGTCGTACCGACGGCCGCAAATACACTCCCGACCGCGCCTTCGGAAATATTCAGGCGCTTCCCGAGCCACTCGATTCCGTTGGTGAAGAGATGGCATCCTCCCAGGGTGATGATGACCGAGGCCAGAAACAATCCCGCATAGAGAAGGATCGTCACAGGAGGCCTCGCGGAAAACGGCGGCAGAGGCACAGGGGCGGGACCAGGTGATCAATGCTCACTTGCTCACTTTGACCCTTCGTCGTTTCTCCTGAGATCGGCGGTACATCAACATTGCGGTCTCCCACACCTCTTTCACGGGCCGCCCGCTCTGTTCGGCGATACGCCTGCAATCCTCATATTCAGGGGACGCTTTGCTGGTCCCAGGCGAGTAATCCGCCAGCTTGATGCGCACGTCCCGCCCATCGACTCGAACGGATGTGAAACGACGCGGCAAGATTCGTCGCTGCACCTCTTGGATTCGGATGCCCAGCGCCGTCGTGTCGGCAAACATCACCGCTAACACCGCCTCTGCTTTCTCGCGAGGCGCTAACACGGAAAGCACATTGCCGGGGCGACCCTTTTTCATCGTCACAGGGGCCAACGTGGCATCAACTGCCCCGGCCGCAAATACGCGATCGAACACGGTCTCGTAGATTTGCGGATTGAGATCGTCGATATTGGTCTGGAGTTCCATGATGGTTTCCACTGAACCGATGGCCGTCGCCGTTCCCTCGCCGACAAAGACCCGCAACACGTTCGGCCACTGGGCCGGATCGGCTGTCCCCGCCCCGTACCCGACATGGCGCACCTCCATCCGAGGCAACGCTCCAAATTCCTTGGCCAGCGTGCGAACCAATGCCACGCCGGTCGGCGTCGCGAGCTCCAGCGAGGGGCCCTGAGCGTAGATGGGTAATCCAACCGCCAGCGCAGCCACCGCTGGTCCGGGCACAGGCAATGAACCGTGCGCGGACATGACAGCGCCGGAGCCTACATTGATCGCCGAGGCCGTCACGCGCTGAATCCCCATCAGGTGCAAACCCAGAACCCCGCCGACGACATCGACGAACGAATCGATCACACCGACCTCGTGGAAGTGCACATGCGACGGGTCGACCCCATGGGCCTTGCCCTCGGCATCCGCCAATCGGTCGAACACGGCCTGGCTCTGTTCTTTGACAGGAGGAGGCAATCCGCTTTTGAGAAGAATTCGTGTGATCTGCGCCAGCGTCAATGGCGCCCGAAACCCCTTGTCGATCAGCACGTCGACCTTCGTCGCGGTGACCGATCCTCGCTCCACCCGCTTCTGCGCGAGTCGAAACCCTTCGACGTTCAACTGGGCAAGACCACGGACCAGATCCTTGAAGGGCAGGCCTGCACCCACCAGCGCGCCCAAAATCATGTCGCCGCTGACGCCCGAGAAACAGTCGAAGTGCAGATGCTTCACCACGTGACTCCCGCTCTTCACAATTCTTCACAACGCGCGCAATCGAGCGGCATCTTACCGGAGCCGCATCCGGACAGCAATCATTCCACTCGTTCGTTGACAGCTTGGCGACGCTGTGTTATCCCCAATCAGGATACGCATCCGACCAGTTCACCGACTCACTTCGTGCGACCTCGACATCCATGATCCACTCGCCGGGACTCAGCCACACAACCGACCCGCGCCTGCCACAGGGCAGAGGTTTCGGCTTATGCGTCGCGCTGAGTATCTTCGTCATACTGGCAGGGCACAGTGAGGACGTGCTGGCCAGGACCAAAAGCAAACTGGTCCCACGGCCTGAACCGGAATTGAAGATCCTCGCGCTACATGCCGCTCCGATGCCCTACCGACCGCAAGACGGCCCGTTTCATTTCATCGCCACGGTGCAATTGCCCAAAGACATCGATGAACAATTGATGTTGGAGGTCTCCGCACTGGTGATGTCCTCTTCGATGACATCTTTGCGCTTCCTTTCGATTCGCCAACCGGTGAACAAACATGCTGTGTCGAATACCGCTGCCGGCGGAGATCCCTTTCAGAAGCGAGTGCACATCGATCTCGCCTGGGACGGACTCGACCACAATAAATTGCAAGTCCCGGTTGGGTCGTACGAATACGAAGTGCGGGTGAAATTGCTCAGTAATGGGGAGAAGGGCCAGCGCACTCAAATGTTGTCGTGGCCCAAACGCGGCAAATTCTCGGTCAAGGAATAGCCGGATGTTGAAAAAGTCCGCCAGCTTTGTTCTCGCGAGACACTGCCGCCTCACTATCTCGGCGGCGTTCACACACGTGACGCGCTTTATTCAGCGCGTCGTGAACCTCCGAGGCTCGACGTACCGCCAATGGGAAAAGAGCCTGTCTTGGCAGGCGGGGGCGGGTAGAGAACGTGACGCCTCGCCCCCTCGCATCGCTGCGGCCGCGCTGGACGACCTTTTTGACCATCCTGCGAGCGTTCTGAATCTTCTTCCAACTCACGCCTCACTTTTTCAGGGACAGCGAAATGGTTTTTCAACGGCCTGTTAGTCGGTCGAGGAAACGCCGCAGACTCAATCATTCTTGCGTGCAGCAGCTGTCGGCAGTTCTCCTATCATGTTGATCCGATGGGCCATGCAGCCGGCCCCGAAACCATTATCGATGTTCATCACGCCGACACCTGCGGCGCAGGAATTCAACATGGTCAGCAACGCCGCCAAGCCGCCGAAATGAGCGCCATAACCCCGGCTTGTGGGCACCGCGATGACCGGCTGCCGCACAAGGCCACCGACGACACTCGGCAGCACGCCATCCATCCCGGCCACCACCACCAACGCTCTCGCCTCATGCAACCGATCCTGTTGGCCCAGCAAACGATGTAAGCCGGCCACGCCCACATCGTAGAGGGTGTCGGTTCGGCTTCCCATAATATCGGCCGTCACGCGCGCCTCTTCCGCCACCGGGATATCGGCGGTGCCCGCCGTCACGATCAACACCGACCCACGCCGCAGCAACTTGGGAGGCACAATCGCCACCACTCGCGCCGCCTCATGATAGACCGCTCGCTTGCTGAGGCGGAGCAGCGCCCGCGCGGCCGACCGCTCCACCCTGGTCGCGAGCAACGAGTTGGTAGTCCGGAGCAGCGTTTTGGCAATGGCGACGACCTGCCGTTCGGTCTTCCCTTCGCAAAAAATCACCTCAGGAAATCCCTGGCGAAGCGCCCGATGGTGATCGAGCGACGCAAACCCCAAATCTTCGTACGGTAAGGTCCGCAGCCGATGCAGTGCAGCCGGCACGTCGAGGACACCCCGCTGAACTTGGGTGAGTAACGCTTGGAGTTGGTCTTGATTCATGACAGGCTTTTTTCTTCCTTGGCTTCGCGTTCCATGAGGTCCCCGACCGCTTGCCGGCACGTCTTGTCGGCAAAAAGCACCGCATTCACTTCCCGCACGATCGGCATATCCACGCCGCAGCGCAGGGCAAGTCCCAGCGCCGCCTTTGCCGTGCGCACGCCTTCCGCCACAGCCTGCATGCCGGCAAGAATCGCATCGAGACGTTCGCCCTTTCCCAGTCGCAACCCCACCGAATGGTTGCGGCTGAGAGGGCCCGTGCAGGTGAGGATGAGATCGCCGACGCCGGACAGGCCGTAGAACGTGCGTGGATCCGCCCCCATAGCCGTGCCGAGCCGAACCATCTCCGTCAATCCTCGAGTGATGAGCGCCGCGCGAGCGTTATGCCCGAGTTCGAGTCCATCAACCACCCCGGCCGCCAATGCCATCACATTTTTCAACGCGCCGCCCAGTTGCACTCCGATCAGGTCATCGTCCGCATAGACTCGGAAATTCGGCGTCATGAAAAGTGTCTGGATCGTCTTCACGACTTGAGCATCCTGCCCCGCGAGACAGAGTGCGGCCGGCTGCCCGCGGCTGACCTCGGCTGCAAAACTCGGCCCCGACAACACCAATAACGACCCATGCATATCCGACGGCAACACATCTTTCATGACCTGCGTGATGAGGTCGAGTGTGTCCTCTTCAATCCCCTTGGTGGCACTCACCAACGGAATCGGCTGCGGAAGGATTAACGCGATCTGTCGTAAGAGTGGCCGCGCGACATGGGAGGGCACGGCAAAGATCAGACAATCGGCGCCCTCTAAGGCTTCCGCCAGACTATTGGTCGCAGACAAGCTGGCTGGAAGAGAGACACCCGGCAAAAACAGCTCGTTCTCGCGCTTGCTTTCGATCCCGCGGACGACATCGGGCTCGTGTGCCCACAGTCGGACAGATATCCGCTTCTCGGCCAGGTGCCGAGCCAACGCCGTTCCCCAGGCTCCCGCGCCGATGACTGCCACACGTTGAAGGGATGAACTCGTCATGGACGCGGATTATAGGAAGGGGCTTTGAAAGCTGTCAACGAATCGATCCGTCGCCCGTCGTCCTCAACGCTTCGGATCCGGGTAATTTTGCCGCTGGAATTCTTCCCGCGCTCGCGGTAGGCTGCGCGTTCCATTGGAAATCTCTGTCATGCAACCCTGCCCCTCCTGCGGACGCGCCCTTCCTGAAATCAACCGCTACTGCACCAACTGCGGCGCCGCGCTCGGCCCCCACGTCCCACCCTCTGCCGCGCCGAAGAACAGCACGTCGGCGACGGAGCAACTGAACCTGCACATTTTGTACGCCATGGTGACCCTGCTGGTGATCTCCATCCTCATGCCACCATGGGAATCTCCTCCCTCTCAACCTGCTGCATTCCTCGGGTTCCATTTTATTCTCTCGCCACCGCAATCGGACGCCATCGTCAGTCGCATGCTGCTCACGATTGAGCTCACCACCACCGCCATCGCCGGTCTCTATCTCTCCTTTCTGTTTCGCAGGCGGTAGGCGAGGGCTCCCAGCAGGTTGCGGGAAAACTATCCTGTACCCCTGTGAACGCGACCTGTCGGCCACCCCAATCACGCATCAATTTCCCCCAGGCTGCTCAAAAAGACCGTCCAGCAAGGCCGCAGCGAGGTCCGCGACGCGAAGAATAATGAGCGTCATGTTTGCGCACGCCGGCGAGACGGTGAGCCGGCCGTGTCTTATGCCGAGACGTCACGGTCTACCCCCCGCGCCCGCCAGGACAGGCGCTTTTCCCATAAGCGGTACGGTGAGGACCTGAACGACGCGAGAACGCCGCTGGCGGCCTTTTTCAGCAGCCTGCTAGACAGGAATCAGTCGAGGGCAAGGGTAAGACACTTGGCGGCGCCGCCGGACTTCATAAATTCGTCCAGGTGGACGGCGAACGTGCGATAACCACGGGCTTCCAGCAACTGCGAGGTCCGGGGACAATCGGCCGGGATCACGACATATTTCCCGACAGAAACCGCGTTACAGGCAAATCGTAACGCCTCCTCTTCGGGCACGGCCAGACGGCGATCTTCAGGAATCCGTTGCGCGATCACGGCCTGACCGTAAGAGTCGAACGCCGCGGGAAAATAGAGCAGGTCTCCGCCGCTGAGCGGGCAGAAACAGGTATCCAAATGATAAAACCGGCGATCAATCAACTCGAGGGGAATGATTTCCCGCTGAAACAGGTCGCCGACTCTGGGAAAGGCTCGGATATCCGACCGTTGCCGATAGCCGCCGAACCACGTGTCCGGAAATCCCAGCAGGTCGCCGGCCCCTTCGAAGTAGAGGGTCTTGTCGAGCGTCAACACCTCGTAGCCCTGCTCGCGAAACCACCGTTCGAAGTAGACTTCTTCACGTTGTCGCTCCGGGTAACGAAAGCGACTTACCAACGCTCTGCGGCCGGCGACGATGCCCGCATTGGCCGTGAAAACCATGTCGGGAAGGCCTTCGACGGGCGGCATCCGTTCGATGCCTGCTCCGACATCATGGGCCAAGACATGCATCAACGCTTGCCATTGACCAGCCGCGCGTGCCGGATTCACCGCATTCGCGCGCCGCATCCAAGGATTGATTTCATAATCGATCTGGAAATAGTCGGGGGAACAGACCAACAGCCGGCTCATGGCCGCCACCCCAGCTCACGCGCAAGTTCTGTGAGAAATGAGGCGGCATCCATCACGAGCCCGACGGCTTGGAAGCTGCCGCGGTCGGCCAATTTCGTCGGCACCGCCGGATTGACATCCACGCAAACGGTCGGGATCGTGGCCGGCAACAGATTACCGGTGGCGATCGCATGGAGGGTCGATGCCACCAGCAAGGCGAATCCGACACCCTGAATTTCCGCGCGCATGGCCTGTTGGGCCTCCATGGAGTCGGTCAACACACCGGGCAGCGGACCATCGTCACGAATCGTCCCTGCCATCACCATCTTGACGTCGCGTCGCACACATGCCGCCATGATCCCGTCGGTCACGACCCCGGACCGTACTGCCGCTTGAATGCTGCCGATCGCGCGAATCCGGTTGATGGTCCTGAGATGGTGCTCATGGCCATGCGGCACCGAGCGCCCACCCGCCAATCCATAACCAAGAGACGTGCCGTAGAGGCCCGCTTCCATATCATGCGCAGCGAGGGCATTGCCGCAGAACAACAGCTGAATGTAGCCGGCCTCGATCAGCCAGGCCAATGCGTCTCGACCGCCCGCATGCACGATCGCCGGCCCTCCTGCAAGCAGCACCTTTGAGTCCGCGCGGCCTTCTCGATACCACGCGCCTAGTTTCTGCATCCGTCGGGCGATATCGGCAATGACCGGTTGATGCGGACGCTCCGACGACACTACGGATTCCATGAAGCCAAACACATCGCGTTCGGTCGGCCGAGCAAGCGGCGTCACCCTGATGCCGTCTCGACCGGTCACAACCAGTTCACCGGCCGCCACCCCTCCCATGGGAACGGTTCGAGCGCGCGCTTTGGCCGGATCGACCGAGATGCCGAGATCCATCTCCATGCCCTCGACCTCCACCCATTCACCGTCGAGGCGAATTTGAGTCGGAAGATGCGTCGTCGCATAAAACTCCTCGGGAAATACCCCCGCCGCCGGAGCGGGCGCGAATCGGCAATCCTCCTCACGTTCGATGGCGGCCCCATGGGGCTGGATGGCCTGAAGAATCTCGGTCAGCACGCGGCTGGACGGCGCCCGGACCACGATGCGCGCCTGAGATGTGGCTTCTCTGGTGGCACCGATTGTCACGTCCTGCAGGTCAAAGGTGCCACCCATCATCAAAATCGTGTCCAAGACCTTGGCCAGGATCAAGGAATCGATGATGTGGCCCTGCAGGAAAACCGTTTCTTGCGATCCTGTCATGAGCGGCCTTTCGTAAAATTGTGCTATCCGGAAAGCGAAGACCCTGAAACGAATGTGCGTTGGTATAGAGATTCTACCATCTGCCGAAGGAGATGATGCCTGAACGCTACCTGCTTGTCTTCACGACTTCCCGGAGCACACTGGTGGCGTAAGAACCGGGGGGCAACCAAAACGCCATGGTCAGCACCGAATCCTCCAGCGACCAGGTGAGTTCATTGAGACGGACTCTCAAGGCCCGTCGTTCACCGCGGAATCCGCACTCGGCGCCGGCCTTCGACAATGATTCCGGGGTGTTCCCCAGGTCGGCCGCCACGGCTTGTTCAATGTCACCGGGGACTCCCGTGGCCCAGGGCGCACGGGAACCGAAGAGCGGCCCGGTAGGGCTGATTTCGAACCGATCGGCTCGTCCTTGCTCGACCTCAGGCTGTTCGACAGGAAAGCAGGCTCCATTGTCCGTTTTCATAGCCCAGTCGCCAAGAAATACCCGGTCGATGCTCTCGATCCGTTTAGCCAGGATCAAATTGAATACGTGGGATTGATAGGCATTCATGAACCACATGCGCTTGGCGCGGCTCATCTTGTTGCGACGCGCGGCGTCCTTGAGCAACTCGACGCCCACCTGAAAATTCGTCCCAGATCTGCCTTGCCGTTGAGAACCGAAGTAATTCGGCACGCCTCGGCGTAGTAGCTGATCGAACAGCTGGCTCACCTGCTCCTTCGCTCCCTCTCGAATGTCCCGTATGACTAACCGGAAATGATTACCTGCATGGTGTCCCTTACGGAGTCGATTGCGGTGACGCCCTAATACCTCCAGGACAAGGAGGCGCTCGTCGGTCGGCAGCGCCGCTGCCGCCTCGGCCTTGACCCCCTGCAACGAAATCATTTGGGTCGTAACGGCCTGGGCGTCCTTCAGCCCGGCCACCCCGATGGATTGCGCCTTCACATGGAGCTGCGAAGACAGTCGCAGAAGGAGATCCGGCGTGGACAATCCTCGCTTCGTGACTCGAATATACAAATGCTCGCCCTCCCCGCAGGGCAAATAAAGCGGCCGTTCTTCGACACAAAAATCTTCCGGGACAGTGCGAATCCGGCCGCCGAGCGCGGGAACGGCGGCAGTCAGGTACGGCAGGGTCTCATCGAGCCAAGACAGGCTAGGCATGCGCATTCCTTATCATGTTGTTTGTGCCGGCGATGGGTAGTCCTGATGACCACCCATGTTATACTCGCTAGAGGCTCCGGGGTGGCCTCCGTCATCATCCAGAATGAACCTGATGCAATCGACATATACCCATAAATGTCTCGCGGCCGGGATATGGTTCTGTTCGATCGCCGCGCTTTCGACCACGTCTTCGTGGGCTGCGCCCCAACTAGCTGCTATCGATATCTTCGGTCGCTTTACCCAGCATATCCAGCGACAGGCTGAGACAGACAAGCAAGCTTTCGCCGTCGCGAGTCAATGCATGAACTGGTTTTATAAACAACAGCGCCAGCGACCTGCTCCGCCCGAAGTGCAGCGTATCGACTGGACCCGGCAGAGTCAGTCACCTCGGCCTGCCGCGGGCTCCTCGGACCAGGAGGCATCCGACTGCCGAGCTCGTTACCCGGGTGGGATCGATAGCGTCCGAACCGACTTTCAGCGTACCCAGGCGCTCCTGTCCCTCAGCCTGACCTTTTATGAGTTTGCCTTGGTGGGTGATGGCGACGATAATGCCGCGTACAACAGCCGTGAGCTCAGAGATATCCTTATCGCCCTGGACCTCTCGCCCGAACCATCGTTGGGAGCCGCTGCGCATCTGCTTGCCCTCACCTCGAAGTTCGATACGCTGCACGCGGCCCGCGGCATGGAAGCGCTGATGGCCGGCATGGGCAAACTCTATGATCAAGGCTATCGCGTCACCATTCAAGACAAGGCTCGTCTGAATCAGGTGATGGAATGATCGCCACTTTGATTCGATGGCAGGAATTGGCGCGGGTGTGGATCGGCCACTGGCTGAGCCGCCCCTTTCACCATCTGTTCAACCTCATGCCCGGCCTCGAAGCCGGTCTGTCCAATCCCGCACTTACTCACCTTCCCCTCGTCCACAAGCCGCTGGCCGGCCGTCGGGCCGTACACCTGAGCGACTTGCATTTGGACCGGTACCTGCCTCGGCATCGCGCCGTCGTGCGCCGCGTGGCCGATTTGGCGCCCGACTGGATCTTCATTACCGGTGATCTTTTGAACGTGCGAGACGGCCTGCCCCATGTCCTTCGCTTTCTTACTGAATTACGGCGCGTGGCTCCAGTGTTCGTCACGCTCGGCAACCACGACCACTACAGCGGCGTCCGCATCGATGAATTCGCCGAGCAGTTCGATCGTCGCAAGGTCACGCTGCTGGTCAACGAGGTGACGTTCCTCCCCATGGAGACAGGGGAGCTGGCAATCGTGGGGCTCGACGACCCTTCACTACACCGCGCCGATCTCCGTTGTATCCCGTCGCCGCAGCCTGGGCGCTTCACGCTCGTACTGGCTCATGCGCCCATAATTCTGGACCAACTGACGCCTGAGCACCATGTCGACCTCACGCTCTGCGGACATAGCCATGCCGGTCAGTGGCGAATTCCTTACATTCCAACGTTCTGGCTACCGCCAGGTTGTCATGGACGGACCGACGGCCTGTACCGCAAGGGTCATCACCGTCTCTACGTCAATCGCGGTTTGGGCTGGTCTGGGATTCCCATCCGGCTGAATTGCGCGCCGGAAATCGTCGTCCTCAACTGGACCGCGTGATCCGTCTGCGCGAGTTTCTCTCCGGATCACTTTCATCGAATTCGTTCCAGCGCCTCACGCGCTCGACTCCGCACCGTTTGGTCCCAGTCCTCCTTGCTCACAAAGGCCAACTTGTCTTTGGCGGAGGATGCGCGCAAGCGCCCGAGGCCCAGAGCCGCGCTGGACCGCACATAGGCGTGGTCATCCTCCAATGCCGCCAACAGATGGGACACCGCCGTGTCATCCCCGATGACTCCCAGGTGGCTGGCCGCCATCCCCCGCACCCGATGCTGCTTATCTCCTAATGCCCGCTGCAACGTCGTGACGAATAATTCCTGGAGCTGTGGCGCGATCGTCTCGAGGCCACGGCGGCGATACTCATTCACTTCGATTATCGCGAACGCCAGTTCCAACCGTTTCTCGGCCGAGGTCTGTTTCTCGAGCAACGTGATCAAACGGGCGCGTTCGGCGCGACGGTGGAGGCGTTTCCTGACCTTGCCGACGATGAGCCAGACCGAGACGAGAGCCATCAGGACCAGCGCGGCCAAGGGAAGGGCCTGATCGATGATGAGATCCTGCATGTCCGGGGACAGCCGCTTCCACGCCCATACGCCGGAGACGATGAGGCCCAGGAAGAGCAGTATGGCCGTCAGATTGGCTTGGCCGGATTGCGGGTGACGGTGCATGGCAGGCGACATGATAGGGGGCCGGTCCTCACGGCGTCAACGTAACCGCCGTCATCTCTTGACAGGCACTCGATGGGATGACTAGGCTGCGCCCGCAGTGGAACTTCCCGACCTCCAAGACGATCCACACCTCAAGGTCCTGCGCCCGTTGGTCGAGGCCTACCTGGCCTTCTGGCGCACGGACAGTCGCCATGTGCGTTCATTGCGGCTCACGCCGTCGCAGTTCGACGTCATCGCCACCTTGGGCGACACCGAAGGCCTGACCTGTGCCGAGCTGTCGACTGCCACGTTGGTCACAAAGGGAACCTTGACCGGAGTCCTGGATCGCCTGGAGGGGAAGGGATTGATCAAGCGCATTCCGGTGGCGGCGGACCGGCGCAGCACTCGCATCTGCCTGACCGACAAAGGCGATCGCCTGTTCCGAAAAACCTTCGCCGCACACATCGCCTTCATTCGCCCCTACTTTGAGCGCGCGCTCAGCGATGCGGAAGCGGAACAATTGCGCCGGCTGCTCATCCGTTTACGGCAGAGTTTTCAGGGAGCGACGGTGTCATGATCCGGGTTACCGTTCTGGGCTCCGGCACGAACCTCCATCCCACCAGGGCCGCCGCCGGTTATCTGATTGAAACCGACCACACGTTCCTCCTCGACTTCGGTCCGCGCACCCTCTTCAACCTGATCAAAACCGGCGTCGATCGCCACCGCATCACACACATTCTGTTCTCCCATTTCCACGCCGACCATTTCGCCGACTTCATCCCGTTTTTTTTCGATGCCGTCATTTTCTGTAAGTACCAGGGTGGCGCCCGGCCGCCGCTGACACTCATGGGACCGCGCGGCACGACCAGGCTCATGCGAGCCATGCTCAGCACGTTCCCCAGCTTCGACAAGGCCCCGTTTCGCGTCACGATTCGGGAAGTTGCCGATCGCAGCTTCCGGCTGGGCGAGACCCGCATCAGCCCCGCCACGGTCACGCATGCGCCACGCCTTCACTGCGTAGGCTACCGGATTGAGTATCAAGGTCACACCGTGGCCTACTCGGGCGATTCGCTCTACTGCGAGAGTCTCGTTCGACTCTGTGGTGGAGCGGACCTCGCCATCTTGGACTGTTCCTTTCCAGAAAACCGCCCAGGGGCAGGACATCTGCATGCCGGCCTCTGCGGCCTGGTGGCGCAGGAAGCGGGAGTCAACCAGCTCGTGCTGTCCCACTTTTATCCGATTGCCGAACGGTACGATGTGCGCGCACAGGCAGGGAACTACTTCACGGGACGTATCAGGATGGCGCGGGACCTGCTCAAGCTGGGTGGTTAGGTTGGTTCGTCGCTCGTCTGAAAAAAAGAGCCTATAGCATGTCGCTCATATCGTGGGGCCGACATGGAGAGTGAGCGTCTGTGCTGCCAACTCTACGCTATAAGCGATACGCTCCTATCCCCAACGAGATACGCTTCACGATTCACGGTTGTCGAACCAAAAGCCAGCGGCCTTTTGCAACATTCCTGCTAGCCCGGATTATTCATGAATGCCGTCGCGAGGCGTTCGAGACTGAAGCCCGCCGGGCTTCTCGCAAGTAAGGCCGACGCAGGCGTACTTGCAGTCCGTCGAGGAGGCCGAAGGAGAAAAGCCCCGCCGGGCGAGAGGATCGGACGACGGAGCAGGTATTCATGAATAGTCCGGGCTAGAGTCCCTCTTCTCGCTGTTCACAACCCAAGATCTCAAGAAACCGGGGCAGGCGGGTCTTCTTCAACGGTTCATCGAGTTTGTTGTAAATGGCCAGGAGATTCTTGATCATGCGGGCCAGAATCGCGCGTGTCGGACTCCTTTGAAGGAATCGGTCCTCGAATCCATAACCGGCTTCGGTGAGGAACCGAGCGCAGTTTTTTTCCGTGAGGAGGGCGCCCCCGTTGAAGCAGTCGATAAAGATTTTATACTTGTCCGAGTCAAATTTGACGAGGAAATGCCCAGGCATACCGATCCCCTGCACCGGCAGCTGCAATCGGCGTCCGATGAGGAGATAGACCGTCGACAGGCTGATGGGAATCCCGGTTCGTCGATCGATCACACAATTGAGATAGCTGTTCTCGACCTCATAGTAATTCTTGGTGTTCCCTTTGAAACCCGCTTGCGCAAACAAATAGCGGTTCAGCGCCTTGACCGTTTCTTCGCCCGAGACGCGGGACCCGATCTGTTCCCGCACGTCTTGAGCCATGCGATCCAATTGCCGCCGGTAGGCCTGCACGTCGAGCGTCGGATAGGCATAACGGGCGAGTAGAAAAGCCCCCGTTTCGAGATCGACATGGTCGTCCGTCAGCGCAATGAGATCCCGTAGCTCCTCCTCCAGCTTGGTGCCTCGGATTTCCTCCAAGACAGTGACGATGCGATCCGCCATGTCGGGTTGTTCGATCTCCGCCTCTTGCAGCAGAGGCACGGCGGAGTCGCCGAAATCGATGAGTTTTCCACTGATCGTTTTGACGATCCGTTCATCCTCATCGCCGAGGAGCCGGATCAAGGCTCGAATTTGGCTTTCATTCACGAACATGGATGATCCTTGCCGCAACAAACGACTCATCCGATCGCCCGGCGGAACGCACGGGCGCCCCCATAAAGGCACAGCGCATCGAACATGACCATCACCACGATCACCATTCCGACATGCGGCAAGGCTTCGGTCCAGCCCTGCAGAATTAACGGACGCACTGCATCGATGGCCCAGGTCATGGGATTAAACTGCGCTAGAAATCCCATCCAGCCGGGCATGGCAGACAAAGGCACCAATGCCGAACTCAAGAAAATCATCGGCAAGGAGAGAAAGCCGAGCACAGAAAAAAAGTCGCCGTGGCTTTTCACCGAAAAGGCCATCGCCATCGAAATCGCCGTCAGCCCGACGCCGAACAGCATGCCTATGAACAGAATCGTCGCCACTCCCAACAATCCCGTGACCGGCTGCACGCCGAACAACCAAGCCACGGCCAGAATGACCAACACCTGCATCGAGGTGAGGGTCATCACAAAAATGAAGCGACTCAGAATGACGGAACTCCGATGAATGGGCGTGGACATCAGTCGTTCGAGAAATCCGTTTTCCTTATCGAACAGCAGATCGACCCCTCCCGCCAATCCATTATTGAGCACGGTCATGACCACCACGCCGGCGGTGAGGAAACTGATATAGCTCGACGCTTGCGTCACCTGCATGTCGGCCGCGCGTTGGAACAGATTCCCAAAAAAGATCAGCCAGAACAACATCGGCTGGACCAGGGTAAAGAGCATGCTGAACTTTTCACGGCTCAGCCGCCTGATCCATCGCATCGTCAAGGCTCGAATTTCCTGCCAATATTCTTTCATGAAAATTTCCGTCGGATCCCAGTACTCGTTATTGATCGTCTTCCTTCGGCTGGTCATCTTTAATAGATCGCCCGGTGTGCGCGATAAACACGTCATCCAGGCGTGGCCGGTGATAGTCGATGAATTCGAGCTGGCAGGTCAGGCGGTTGGCTGCTTCAAGGATGGCCGGGAGGGCTTTCTCGGGGGAGTCGACTCGAATATCCAATCCGTTCGGCTTGATCATCACCGCGCGGATAGCCGGCAGATTTTTGACGGCCGCCGCCAACGCGTCGACCCGATCGTGCTCGCCCACCGTCAACGACACCACATCGCCGCCCAATCCCACTTTCAACTCGGTTGGAGATCCCAACGCCTTGATCCGTCCGCTGTCGATGATGGCAATTCGATCACAGAGCCGATCGGCCTCGTCCAGATAGTTGGTCGTCATGACGACGGTAATGCCACGGTCCCGCATGTCCCGCACATGGTCCCAAATACGGAGGCGGCTTTGCACATCCAGGCCGAGGGTCGGTTCATCGAGGAAGAGGATTTTGGGATCGGGCAACAATCCACAGGCGATGTCCAGCTTCCGCTTCATGCCGCCGGAATAGGTCTTGGCCGGACGGTCGGCATGCTGCTCCAACTCGACCAGCTTCAGCAAATGAGGAATGCGGGTAGACGCGGCTTCTGACGACAGATGATATAGATCCGCGAGCAGCTCGAGATGTTCCCGTCCGGTCAGAAATCGATCGATGGCGCGTTCCTGCGGCACGTACCCGATCGTCTGCCGCACCCGGTCCGCGTCCTTCACCGAGTCCAGCCCGAAAATCTTGGCCGACCCGGAGGTCGGATGGAGCAGGGTAATCAGAATACGGAGGGTCGTGCTCTTGCCGGCACCGTTCGGGCCCAACAGACCGAAGATTTCCCCGGTAAAGACCTGAAACGACAGATCATCGACAGCCTGGATCTTGTCGTAGGTTTTGCCGAGATGCGACACTTCGATAGCGACTGCCCGCGACATTATCCCCATCCTCCGGCGCCACGTCGCTCCGCCAGCTTGAATTGGATCAAATCGCTGAGCCTTCGAGCCTGCTGCGCCAGGTGTTCGGCCTCTAGGAGAAACTGCTTTTCAAGCGGCGTACAGTCCAGGTAGGTCGACAGGGAATTCACGAACACCTCGTCGCTGACGTCGGGACGGACGAGACTATGAAGCGGTGAGGCATCTTCGTCCGCCTGAAGATACTCATCGAGGATATCCATCAGATATCGCCGCAACGGGGGGTCCATCGAAAAATCTCGGGCGTGAGGTTTCAGACTCACGCGAGCTTCGCGGTAACTTTTTTCGTAGAATTCCTCATGGACTTCGTAACGCTCGAGGCCTTGGAGAAGTATGTTCGAGCGTCCATCGGGCAATGTTTGAACACTGGCGAGCCGTCCGACACAGCCCACCGAAAAAATCGGTGGATTCCCATCATAGAGTTCTTCCCACCCCTCCTTCAGGAGCGCCATGCCGATGCATTGCCCTCCCGTAGCCGCATCCGCTACCATTTGACGGTAACGTGGCTCAAACACATGGAGCGGTAAATAGGTCTTGGGAAAAAACACCACGTTCGGGAGAGGAAACACCGGAATGCGTTCTGGAACAGGAAGCGGCTGAGCCTTTCCCGAGAGTTCACGACTGGGCTGATCCCGTTCCGGTTCAAGAAACATGGTTCACGATAGCTGATGCTTTGCAAAATTGTCAACGCCGCCCACTCACCTTGCGTCAGTCCGGATCAGCCGAAAACCATGATGAATACTAGCGTTCAGACAATTGTCCATCGAGAACCCACGGATCGCGTCGCGGATTTTCAGTGGGCTTACCCTCTGCGCCGATCAGCGAATCCACGATGACCATCATCCCGCGAACCCTGTTCACGCCATGGGTGACGACGTTCGTGCTGCTGGCATTCGGCAGCCAATCCATTGCGACAGACACATCCCTTCAGTCTTTTTCCATCGCCACGCCTGGTTATCACTATCGTTTTCCTGAGGACCACGGGGCGCACGAACGGTTTCGCACCGAATGGTGGTACTACACCGGACATCTCACGGCAGGCGATGGCCGGGCCTTCGGGTTTCAACTCACCTTTTTCCGCCGCGGCATTCCGCCGGACCAAGTCAAGACCGATCCCTCCACATGGTCTCTTCACCAACTCTATCTCGCGCACTTCGCCCTCACCGACCTTCGTAGCGGTCAATTCCTCTACGCCGACAAACTCAGTCGTGAAGGACTCGGCAAGGCCGGCGCCGCAACGGACCGATTGCGCGTGTGGATCGACCGCTGGTCGGTCTCGACGGATGACCAAGTGCCGGATGGCCAACGGCTCCAGGCTGCGACGGATGAATTCGCCATCGACCTGCAGGTGATTTCCAAAAAGTCTCCCACGTTGCATGGTCAACAGGGAATCAGTCACAAGGGCGCCGCACCGGAGCAGGCCTCGCACTACTATTCACTCACGCGTCTCGCGACCAAAGGAGAGATTCGGGTGGGCACCGAGACCTTTCCAGTCACCGGTCTCAGCTGGATGGATCATGAATTCGGATCAGCCGATCTCGGGCGAGACATCGTGGGATGGGACTGGTTCAGCCTGCAACTGAGCGACTCGACCGAGCTGATGTGGTATTCCCTACGACGGGCCGATGGGTCGGCAGATTCCGTATCGAGCGGAACGCTGGTCTTGGCCGACGGACAGACTCGGCCGCTCAGCGCGCAGGATGTCACCATCGAACCACTCGCCCATTGGACAAGCCCACGTTCCAACGCGCGGTACCCCCAGCGTTGGCGGCTCTCCGCGCCTTCTCTTGGACTGAATCTGGATGTGAGGTCGTTGCTCGCCGACCAAGAACTCAACACGGCGCACAGCACCCGCGTCATCTATTGGGAAGGGGCCGTGTCCGCCACCGGCCAGATACACGGCGCGCCTGTCACCGGGCGAGGCTATGTCGAACTGACTGGATATGCCGAGCGATTCATTCAACGGCTCTAACCATTCCTGCGACTCAACCATGCATGACCTTGACTCACTCGCCGCGCTGTGGTTAGGTCTCCGGCCATTGTGATGTCGCTCAAACATCCCTCCCGTCCCATCCTCAAACGAACAGTTTTTCTCGTCGGACTGTTCTTTTGGGCCTGCGGAACGCGAGAAGCGGCCGTCGTGTCGATCGCGCTCCATCCTTCGAATCCCAACATCCTGTATGTGGCCACAAATGAGGCGGTACACAAAAC
>JAJONL010000027.1 GCA_021323395.1 Nitrospira sp. | reverse complement strand
CGCGAGAGGTCTTCGACCGCATCGGCCTGTTCGACGAGGAATTGGTCCGGAATCAAGACGATGAGTTCAATTTGCGGCTCACGAGGGCCGGTGGAAAAATCTGGCAATCTCCGCGCATCAAAAGTTGGTACCACACGAGAGGACACTTGCCAAGTCTGTTCCGACAGTACCGCCAGTACGGGTATTGGAAGGTTCGGGTGATCCAAAAGCATAAGGTACCCGCCTCCTTGCGTCACCTCGTACCGGGAGGGTTCCTGCTCGCGCTGATTATACTTCCGCTCGTATCCCTCTGGTGGTTTCCGGCCTTGTGGGGATGGATCGGCCTGGTCACCCTCTATCTGGCATGTAACCTCGGAGCGTCGATAGTAACGGCGCGCAATACCGGCTGGCGGTTGCTGCCGTTGCTTCCCCTGGTCTTCGCCATCTACCACTTCGGGTACGGTCTTGGGTTTCTGCGAGGCATCTGGGACTTCGTGCTCCTTCGTCAACGACCGCATAAATCCATGGTCACTCTCTCCAGGGGACGCACTGCGGGATAAGCGATCCTATCGGCCTCGTCAATGATACTGAACACAGCGGTTTCAGCTATTCCGGGTACGCCGTCACAGTCGTCCAGGCGGCGTGGCGGGCGGCGGGGCGAGTAATTCCCGGATGTGCATGCGCTTTGGACTTAGGACGACTCTGATTCTCCTCGGGATCTACCTGCCCTATCTGTTGTTCTTCGCCCTGGCGCCGTTCACTTTTCATCGCGACGACGCATTGTCATTTTCGGAACTGATCAATTTGAGGTTGGAGGGTCTGTCCAGCCTGAGGCGCCTCACAGCGTGGGACATCTGGACCAATGTCCTCTTCTTCATGCCGCTCGGGTTGCTCGCGGTCTTACTGCCGTCTGTGGCATCCATGCGTTCCATGAGGCAAATGCTCCTCGTCGCGGGCACTGCTGCACTTCTGAGCATCGGTATCGAGGTGACGCAGACGCTCCTGCCTCGACAGCCATCCATTGCCGATGTCGCCTGCAACCTCCTGGGAGCCATCTTCGGCGCCGTCCTGGGCATCGAAATCCGTCCCGCATGGAAGACTCTCTGGGTGGATGGTCCGGCGCGTCTCATGAAGAACCGCTCTCGCCATCTGGTTCTGTTCGTCTATTGGACCGGGCTCTGCCTGCTCTTTTGCGTTCCGCTGCCTCGCGTCGCTGATTTCAGCAACTGGGATACGGCGCTTCGTCTGAATCTGGGCAATGAAACCACTTTGAGCCGGCCGTGGCAGGGAGAGTTTCACGGGGTGGCCCTGTACGAACGCGCGTTATCCCGCGATGAGGTACGCGCCAATTTGTTCGCCGGCCCTCCGGCCGTGATGCGAACCCCGCCGGTCACTGAAGGACTCGTGGCGCGGTATGATTTCTCCGAAGGTGTTGGAATCACCATCCACGATCGGGTTGGATCCAGCCATCCAGTAGACCTCCGCATTGAAGATCCTTTCCTCGTTCGATGGCTCAGGCCGCAGGGATTGGCGATTCTGGGATCGACCTCCATCGCCTCGGTATTGGATTCGGCCGGTCTCCTGCAGGAGCGACTCTCTGCGGCAGGTGCACTGTCCCTGGAGGTGTGGCTGGTTCCGGCCGATGCGAGACAACCGGGGCCCAATCCGTTTCTGTCCTCCTCGAACCGGGTCGACTTGCGCAACTTCACCTTAGCTCAGGATGCCGGCAACCTGGTGTGGTGGCTGCGCACACCCCTGACCGGGCTGAATGGAAGAAAAGAGGAACTACGCACCCTCCATCAGCCGCTGACGGGAGCGCTCCAACACCTGGTCATCACCTATGCGTCACGGATCGCAGCGATGTACGTCGACGGTATCGAACAGGCTCGCTTGGTGTTGCACAGAAAGCCGGGGTTGTTCGACGCCGTCGTCGATGGGATCGGTCCCGATTACATGATGGGGGTGCGGTCGGCCCTGCTCTTTCCGTTCGGTGTCCTCAGCTATCTCTCGTTTAGCCACGGTCGACCCATGTGGAGAGCCCTTGTCGCGGCCATGACCGGAGTGGGAGTCCTGGAAGCGGCGCGAGTCCTGATTTTGAATGCTCCCGCAGAAGGCGCACTGATTGCCGTGTCGGTCGGGACGGTGCTCGTAGCGAGCCTCGCGGCGTCCGCTCTGTTCGCACCGTTCACTTCCCTTGTCTCCCTTCGCACATCTTAGTCCGTCCGCACCGGCGCCGACGGGGCATCCTCATCCGGTCGCGAGCGGAATGTAGCTTCATCACCTGAGAGGCAGCTGACCATGTCGACATTCTTGCCCTTTCACGTCCCGGAAATTGGAGAAGACGAAATCGAGGCCGTCGTGTCGGTCCTGCGTTCGGGATGGCTGACCACGGGTTCCAAAGCGAAGCAGTTCGAACAGGACTTCGCCGCCATGGTCGGGGCACAGCACGCGATCGCCGTGAATTCCTGCACTGCGGCGCTGCATTTGGCGCTGGAAGCCATCGGGCTGCGGGAAGGCGATGAGGTCATCGTCCCCACGATGACCTTCACCGCGACGGCGGAGGTGGTGACTTACTTCAAGGCGACACCGGTGTTGGTGGATTGCATGCCGGGAACCTTCAATATCGACCCGGCCGGGATTGAGCGGGCCATCACTGCCAGGACCAAGGCGGTCATCCCCGTGCATTTCGCCGGACATCCCTGCGAAATGGATCGGATCATGGACCTGGCCCGTCGGCATGATTTACGGGTCATCGATGACGCGGCGCATGCCCTGCCGGCGCGATATCGAGGCAAGATGGTGGGTACCATCGCGGACATCACCTGCTTTAGCTTCTACGCCACCAAAACGATCACGACCGGCGAAGGGGGCATGATCACCACCGACAACCCGGAATGGGCCTCCCGGATGCGGATGATGGCCCTCCATGGGCTCAGTCGTGATGCCTGGAAACGTTATACCGCGGAAGGTTCCTGGTATTACGAAATCGTGTCGCCCGGGTTCAAATACAATTTGACCGATATCGCGGCCGCCTTGGGTATTTCGCAACTGCAAAAATCGGAGCGGTTTTGGAAAGTGCGCGAGCGGTATGCCGGTCTCTATGATGCCGGATTTGCCGACATCCAGGAGCTCATGAGGCCGAGGGTCGAATCGCATGTGCAACATGCCTGGCATCTGTACGTCATTCAGCTTGATCTGGACCGGCTCCGTATTGGGCGGAACGAGTTCATCGAGCAGCTTCAGCAGCATGACATCGGGTGCAGCGTCCATTTCATTCCGCTGCATCTCCATCCCTATTATCGCGAGACGTGGGGCTACGTGCCGTCGCAGTTTCCGGTGGCAGGGGCCATGTACGAAACGATCGTGTCGTTGCCCTTGTATCCGAAAATGACTGAATCCGATGTGCAGCGCGTCATCTCCGTCGTCCGCGACCTCATTCAACGGTATCGCCGATGATCAAGCGTCTCTTCGATCTGTCTCTCGCGTCGCTGGCGCTGCTCCTTGCTTTCCCGCTGGGCCTGCTCATCGGCCTGTGGATCCGTTTGGATTCCCCGGGGCCGGTTATTTTCACGCAGGTGCGAGTGGGCAGAGGGCTTCGCCCGTTCGCCATTTACAAGTTCCGAACCATGGTCCGGGACGCGCCCTCGAAGGGAGGTCCGTTGACCGTCGGCCAAGACGTGCGAGTGACGAGGGCGGGGCGCATTCTGCGTCGATACAAGCTCGATGAATGGCCTCAGCTGCTCAACATCGTGAAGGGCGACATGAGCTTCGTCGGACCCCGGCCCGAAGTCGAGCGCTATGTGGATGAGTTTCGAACGGACTATGCCGAAATTCTTTCAGTAAGACCGGGGCTGACGGATCTGGCGTCGATTCAATATATCGACGAAGCCGAGGTGCTTGCCCAGGCCGGTGATGCGGAGGAGGCGTACCTGCGCACGGTGCTTCCCGAAAAAATCCGTTTGGCGCGGCTGTACTTGCGCCACGCATCATTCGGCTTTGATCTCGCTATTATGTCCCAAACGTTATTGCGACTAGTCGGTCTGCCGGTCCTGTTATGCGAAGTGCCGGAGTCGGGTTCGACCCGCTCGAGCGGATGGAATTGGGCGTTCAGCATTCCTCCGTGGCTCTTGCGATGGCGGCGACTCATTGTCGTCGCGCTGGACATCGTCATGATCGTCCTTGCGAATTTCCTGGCTTTTTGGCTTCGATTCGACGGAAACATCCCGGACGAGGAATACCGGCTTTTCGTCATGCTCCTTCCCTGGTTAGTGGCGATTCGAGCCGTGGCCTTCATGCTATTCAATCTGAACGAGGGCTTGTGGAGATACACCAGCATCTGGGACCTGAAGAACATTATCAGCGGCGTCCTGCTGAGCTCGTTGGCGTTCTACGGCTTGGTCGCTGGGATGATGGGGCTGACACAATATCCACGGTCGGTGTTCATGATCGATGCGCTGCTGTTGATCGGCTTTGTCACCGGTATCCGCCTGCCGTTCCGGTTGCTGAGAGAAGGAGTGATGTATCGGCAGAAGAGGAAGGTGCTGATTATCGGCGCCGGCGACAGCGGCGAGCGCATCGTGCGCGAAATGAAAACGAACCGGTCGTCGGCCTATGAACCGGTCGGCTTCATTGATGATGAAGTGACGCTGCTCAACAAACGAATCCACGGCGTCAAGGTGTGCGGCACACGGCGCGACTTGCCGAAGGTCCTCGCTGAGCGCCGGGCTGAAGAGGTCATTCTGGCTCTGTCCAATGCCCGGCCGGCGCTGCTGAGAGAAATCATCTCATCACTTGAGCCATTCAAGGTGTCCATCAAGACCTTGCCGGGCATGCAGGAACTCCTCAACGACCGCAGTGCCGTCAGCCAAATGCGGAACGTGGCCTTGACGGATCTGTTGTCGCGCGCCCCCATCAATCTACAAGCCCATGGAATGCGGCAGATGATCACCGGCAAGCGGGTGCTGATTACCGGTGCCGGCGGCTCGATCGGGTCGGAATTGGTGCGACAAGTTGCCGCGTTGAATCCTGAACGGCTGATCCTGTATGAGCGTCACGAGAACAGCCTCTACACCATCGCTAAGGAACTTGAAGATCAGCGCGCATCCTCCGGTGCCGTGCCGGTCCTTGGTGATGTCACCGACGTGCAGCGGCTGACGTCCACAGTGAGCGCGTATCGGCCGAACATTTTCTTCCATGCCGCGGCCCATAAACATGTCCCGATGGTGGAGCTGAATCCGGCGGAGGCGTTAAAAAACAACTGTCTGGGCACACGCATCGCGGCGGAAGTCGCCCACAACCTCGGTGTGGAGCGCTTCGTGTTGATTTCGACCGACAAGGCCGTCAACCCATCGAGTGTGATGGGAGCCACGAAGCGGGTGGCTGAATTGATCGTCCAAAGCATTGCGAGGCGAAGCCAGACGCGCTTTATTACGGTTCGGTTCGGGAATGTCCTGGGCAGTAACGGCAGTGTTCTGCTGAGGTTTCAGGAGCAGATACAGGCAGGCGGTCCTGTCACGGTCACTCATCCGGGTGTGCGCCGCTATTTCATGCTGATTCCGGAAGCCGTACACCTGGTCCTGCAGGCGGCCTCGCTGGGGGAACAGGGCGCCACCTATATCTTGGATATGGGAGAACAAATCCCCGTGCTGGACTTGGCTCGGCATTTGATCAGGCTCTCGGGATTCGTTCCCGACAAAGAGATCCAGATCCGGTTTGTCGGCTTGCGGCCGGGAGAAAAACTCGAGGAGGAACTCGTGGGTGAGGGTGAAATCGCGGAGCCTTCCTCCATAGACAAGATCTTGCGGATTCGGCCCGTCGTGCCGGTCGATTTATCGGTCCTGCACGACAATCTCATGGCCTTGGAGGCAGCGGCCCATTTGAACAGGACGGATTGGGCTCTCGAACGGTTGAGAGAACTCATCCCAGAGTTTCAGTCACCCTGTCTGATTCCGGACTTGAGGGTCTCCGCTCCGTTGTCGACCGTCGACGAGCGGGTGGCCAGTTGATGGTAAGCGCATGGCTGTGATCGTCCTGTCAGGGCCGGCCATGTCGACAGTAATCATGCTGTTCCGATCATGCACCCCTGTGCAGGCCGGCCGGCGGGTCCCTTCATTGGTGGGAGTATTGGATGAGTACGTTCGACATTGAATCGCACGCGATACAAAGCGCAGCCGCCATTCCCACGGATATCCTGAAGGTCGCGCGGCAGCATAAGTGGATGATCATAGCCTGCATCGCCCTGTCCGTGACGGTCGCAGCGATCTATTGCGTCGTCGCGCCGAAGCAATACCGGTCCGAGGTGATGATCCTGGTGGAAGATCAGAAGATTCCCGAAAATTTCGTAAAGGGGGTGGATGAAGGCCATTTGGAACAACGTATCTTTCTGATTCAAAAACAGGTGCGGAGCCGAACGATCCTGACGGGGATCGTCAAGGAATTTCATCTGTACCCGGACGTCACGGAGTCGGAGGGCATCGAGTCGGCGATTGCATCCTTGGCCGGCAACATCATGGTCGAAATGCTGGGCAAGGGCCCCAAAGGCAATTTCGTGGGACGCACGAGTCTCGATGCCTTTACCGTCTCCTTCGTCTATGACGATCCGACCATCGCGATGCAGGTGACCGCGCGGGTCGCCGAAAAATTCATCGAGCAGAACTTGCGTATGCGCGAGGAGACGGCCGAGGGGACGACCGAGTTCTTCGACGAGGAAGTCGTGCGCGCGAAAGCTGAATTGGAACGCAAAGAAGATGAAATCAGTCAGTTCAAGTCGATCTATATGGGCAAGCTCCCGCAGCAGATCGAGCCGAACCTGCGCGCCTTGGATCGGTTGCAAAGCGAACTGAACGTGGGGAGCGACGGTATTCGCCGTACCTCCGATCGCCTGGCATTGGTGGATAAGGCCATTCAAGAGTACCAGCGCACCGGATTGGCGAATCCCACCCTGGTGCCGGGCGGGTCAGAGCCGGACCCGTTGTTCCGGCGGCTGAAGGAACTGCGCGAGAAGCTCATCAAGCTGAAGTCGGAATTCTGGGACACGTATCCCGAAGTCACGTTGACCCGTGATGAAATGCGCGAGGTCGAAGCGAAATTGATGGAACTGTACGGCCCGGACATTTTCAAGCCGGGAGAGAAACTGGTCGACCCCTATCTGCGGGATTTGAAACGACAGCGCAGCGAACTCAACAGTGAGCTGGAGCTGCTCAAGCAGCGCCAACTCGCGGTTCATGCGGAGAAGAAAGATTATGTAAAACGAGTGGAGAAGGCCCCGCAGGTCGAACAGGATTTGCTGATTCTCGAGCGTGACTACGCGAACATGAAGGAAAATTACCGCGCCCTTCTCGAGAAGCGTTTGAACGCGAGGGTGTCTGAAAATCTGGAAAAACGACAAAAGGGCGCACAATTCAGGATTCTCGACACCCCAAATTTCCCGCGCAGGCCGGAGAAGCCGAATCAACCGCGCGTCATGATTTTCGGATTCCTGTTCGGCTGTGCGGTCGGTGTCGGGATGGCGCTCCTGAAGGAATACCGCAGCCCGCAGTTCCGATCCCCCGAAGATGTCGAACAGGTACTGGGATACCATCTCCTCGCGATCATTCCGGACTTCAGGCTCGAATATCTTCGATGGCGACGGCAGAAGCGCTTGGCAGCCAATGCGGTCGTAGCGTTGGTGCCGGGCGGCGGGCCGAGCACCAGCAGGCAACGGTCGCTGTTCAAGGCTCAGCAGAAGCCTATCGCGGACGCGGGGTGGTTGAACGACAATTTCATCGTGAAATGGATTCCGCATTCGTTCGTCGCCGAACAGTACCGCGTAGGAGCGACGAGAATGGCGCTGTTCGCTGCCGATGGCTCCGGCACGGTCGTGGCGGTCACCAGCGCCGTCAAGGGTGAAGGCAAGACCACGACCGTTATCAATCTCGGGTATACCATGGCTCGAGACCTCGGCAAGAGGACGCTGCTGCTGGATTGTGATTTTACCGTGCCGATGCTGCACCGCTATGTCGATACGGCTCCGGAATGGGGATTTGCGAATTGCCTCACCAGTGATGTCCCGTGGGGCAATTGCCTGGCCGGGTTCGGCGAGGTGCCTTGCTGAGCACTTCGATATCGTCCTCATCAACACGCCTCCTATTTTCCCTCTGGCAACCATGAATGTGCTCGCGAATCATGTCGATCACATTGTGCTCGTTGTGGGTGCCAACTCAACACCCCATCAGACGGTGAGGCGCGCCGTCAAATCGCTCCGCACGGAAGCGCCCTTTCACGTCCTGCTCAATCGGGTGGGAAGCGATGCCTTGCCGCCGTATGTCTACGACTATTCGTATACACAGGGAAAAGTCACGTCCTCGTAAAAGAGTGGCCCGTCCGTTCTGTCCCGAGAGTGTGACTGAGCTCGGCCTCACCGGACGCCACCCCGGCGGCTTCTTCGTTGAGAACCGAAGGTTCAAGTCATCACGTGTGGCGCCGTTCACCTGCCCTCTGGTTATGAAACAGACGACAAGGGGGCTGGTTGATTCCCGCGATGGGTATCCCGCGACAGCTGACGGAGGAAATCGAAGGGAATCGCGCGCCTGAGTCCACGAGCCGCAGCGATATGTAGCAAGGAGGTTATTCATGAGTATCGACAATTGGGTCGTCAGAACCTTGGAAGGCGAGGAGTGGGGTTTCATCAAACGTTTGATCATGGACTCGGTCACGAGGCAAATCAGGCATGCAGATGTGGTCATTGTCGACACGGGGAAAATCGTGCGGATCCCCTGGGAACGATTCCAGCTCCAACATGAAGACATCAGGCTTGGTGCTGACCACCGGGAGCTAAATCTCAGCTCTCTAGAGTCTTCCAAGGGGGAGTTGGCTCATACGATGGCAATGGACTTGTGGCCGTGAGCATTCCGCGCGTCTCTGGGCCATGGCGAAACATGACGCCAAACTGACCTCCGTACCCTCCGGAAAGTCTCCAAGCCCTTGGAGTCTGTGATGGGCTTGGCCACCCATCGGGTTGATTCACTGGGCTCGTCTCCAGCGGAGGATGCAGGGTAAAGGCGTTGGTTCGCATGACCGGCGGTGCGTATTGGAGGATCGGGTGAGTGAGGAGTTGCCATGCCGTTGTCCCGTGTGACTGTGACCATCCTGATGAGCATTCTTAAAGAGCTTGACGCCGGCGCGTCGGTGAAGGCTGTCTGTCGACGACACCACGTTTCGCCGCAGACGGTCTATCGCTGGCGGAGCAGGCTTAGAGTTCAAGGTACTGGTTCTCTTGAACGGCTGCAGCGCCTGGAGAATGAAAATCGTCAATTGAAGCGCAAGGTGGCCGAACTGTCGATGGATTACAATGCGCTCAGAACAGCCCTGATAACCCAGGCCAAGGCTGAATGTTAATCAGCGCGTCGGAGTGTGTTTCCTCACGGTCCATCGGTATGAGCCTGAGGACTCAGGTCTGTCTCGTCGTGATGACTCCTCTCAGTGGTCGGTGGCGTGCACGCAGAATCTGAGCCGAAGGTGTGCGTCGCCCACAGGTTGGTGTTTTGAATCGGATCCCAGGCCACCAGTCAATTCGTCAGAGTCATCCGTAGCTTCCTGTGAAGGCCATGGTCTCTGATGCGAGTTCTGTTATAAACATCTTCCATCACTCGCCAGCTCCCGCAGAAATTCCTCCTCCGCAAGCCTCTCCGCCACCTTCCCTCCATTTCATCCGATTCCTCTTCTGCCTTCCTCGGACATCGAGCCATGAAGGAGGTGAGCACTCTCATCTCGTGGCTTCGTCTTGTCACGACGATTTCACCTTCTCCGAACCCGGAATACATTCCGTCGGCATGAGTTCGCCGGCGTGAAAGTGCGAGAACTGTCTCCAGCGCTGGAAGACTGCTTTGTCGTCGAAGGTGAGGAGATATTGCTCGCACCAAACCCCTGGGGCCGTGAATCTATTCCCGGCCTGCTGGTCCATCAGTTCATAGACCCATACGGTTTGTCCACCTTCCACTTGTCGTACAGCCTTGGGAGCTCCGAGCTCCTTCCGGACTTCGGCCTCGGTGCCTCGTCCCTTGACCGAGTCCAGAAAGGCGGCTTCTTTGGTTTGGAAATGGCTGCAGGCTGTGGCCAGGATGGAGACGACCAACATGCTGACGGACCATGTGATCTTCATCATGCTCCCTCCGATGACGGTGACTTCCGCGTTCCCTGAGCGTCTGTCCCGGCATTGTACACCGCCGGCGCCGATAGGTCTCTGGGAGAATGTGCCATCGACCGAGGGGAGACCAAGGAAGCAGAAATGGAGTTCAACGGGAAGCCTGGGACGAGGATCCGTCCTGAGAGGCCGGGAGAACGTCACGGCAAGATGGTGATTGAAGAAGACACACCCCAAGTGTCAGGCGTGACGACACACGATTGATACCTGGGGGAAGGAGGGAAGATTAGACGGCCTTCTTGACCAACCCGGACCGCAGACAACGGGTGCAGACGCGGATGCGCAAGGCGGACCCGTTTACGAGTGCTTTCACCCGTTGCAGGTTGGGATTGAAGACGCGCTTCGTCTTGTTGTTGGCGTGGCTGACGTTGTTTCCGGTCTGATGCTTTTTCCCACAGAGATCACAGGCAAATGCCACGGCCCTACTCCTTTGTTGCGGCGTCTTTCAACGACTAGTGCGTGAATGCGAAGGGATGCTACCATAGCGTCGCAGGTCATGACAAGCCGCGGCGCTGAATTCTCAGGACATGAGGAGCGCTCGCCGGCTCCGCCGTCAAACCCATCGAGGTCTCGCACATGGATCACGTGACGTTCATTGGATTGCTCGCGGGCACCCTCACCACGATCGCCTTCATCCCGCAGCTTCAGCAGACCTGGCGTACCCGTTCAGCCAAGGACGTGTCGCTGGGGATGTTACTGACCTTCACGGTCGGAGTCTTCCTCTGGTTGATCTATGGGCTGCTGCTCGGCGCTCTTCCGATCATTCTTGCCAATCTCATTACCTTGGTACTGACCCTGGCAATTCTCATTTTGAAGGTGCAATACCGACCGTAGCGCGTACGGTGGCGGTCCGGATCGGTCGATCCCGCGCGGCTCTATCTCGGTGAGCCAAGTTTCAACTTGACAAGATCCGCCATGCTCTCCTAGAGTTCCGTCGTTCACATAGGCCTTGGGAACGGGAAGGCGCGGGGAGTAGGACGAACCATAAGCCAGAAGACCTGCCCAAGGAGAGACCCTTTATTCCCTCGTGGGCTGGGGAATAGGCGAGGATGATATTGCGGGTGCAATCCTCAGGGTTCCAATTAGGCCCTGGGGATTTTTTTATTTGCGCGCCCATCGAACCGCCGGCTTACGCCGGTTGATCGCCGGATTGACGGGAATCGTCTGCTATGTCCTGCTGGCCTGCCTTGCCGTTGCGCTCGAGGATTCTCCGGGAGATCAAACCGTGATGAAACGTCGTCAACAGGGCATCCTTACGGGCATGCCGTTCATGGCGAACATCACCCCGCGCACCTTCGTGGACGATGCCGGAAGAAAACTTTATATCGCCAAAGCTCCCGCGCGTGTGGTGTCGCTGGCGCCGAGCATCACGGAAATGTTGTTTGCGCTTGGGTTGGATGAACAGATCGTCGGCGTGACGGAGTTTTGTGATTTTCCGGCGGCAGCGTCGGTCAAACCAAAAATCGGCTATGCCAACCCCAACCTGGAATCTCTCATTGCCCTCCGTCCCGATATGATCGTGGCGCCGCGCGAGTTTCACCGCGCCAATGTCCTCGCCAAGCTGGACGAGCTGAAGATTCCGGTTTTCTTGCTTGAGGCGAGTTCGTTGGAAAATATCTTTTCGCACATTCATCAACTCGGACGGATTTTCGATCGCTCAACGACTGCTCATGCCATGACCCAGGCCATGCGACAACGGATGGCCGAGATCAGCAGCCGCGCCGAACACCTGCCGCGTACGCGCGTGCTCTATGTCATCAACAGCCAGCCGTTGATCACCGTCGGTCCCGGCAGTTACATCCACCAGATGATCGGCCTCGTCGGCGGGATCAATATCGCGTCCGGAGCCTCGGCCGCCTATCCGCGCCTGACGATGGAAACCGTGTTGAAGGAAAATCCTGAAATCCTGATCTTTCCAAGAGGATCGGTTGAAACGGTGCCCCGGAGCGAACAGCTGGAATGGCGGCGCTGGACCACCCTGACCGCCGTGCAGCAGAATCGCCTGCGCGAAGTCTCAGCCGATGCGCTGAATCGTCCCGGTCCGCGTGTCATGGAGGGATTGGAAGAACTCGCCAAGGTGATCCATCCTGAAGCCTTCTCTTCCAATGTGGCTCCCGTACGACCATGATGCCCTCTGCCGGCCATCCTCCGTCGCCTGCTCCCACTCTGGCCTCGCCACCGTTGTCCGCATCATCTGGTCACATCGCCGGTCATGACCAGTCCTTTCACGGCGCGATCCTGACCGCGTCACGCTGGTGGCTTCTCATGAGCGGCCTGTCGATCGCGGCCTTCCTGCTTGTCCTTATCTGTCTACAACTCGGGACCCAATATATCGGGCTGGGCCAGATTGTTCGGGTGTTCGCATCCGCGCTGTCTTCTCCAGCGGGTGGCACAGAGGCGGATGCCACGACCAGCGTTATTTTGCTACAGGTACGACTGCCACGCGTCTTCTTGGGGTTCTTGGTGGGGAGCTGCCTGGCGTCGGTCGGAGTGGCCTTGCAAGCTATGCTTAGAAATCCGCTGGCGGATCCCTATGTGCTTGGCGTATCGAGCGGGGCGGCGCTGGGCGTGGCATTGGCCGTGTTGTTTGGAATCGGAACCACCGTGCTCGCCCTGTCGGTGTTGCCCGTCTGTGGGTTCGTGGGCGGCCTCCTGGCTCTGTTCGTCATTTACCGCATGGCGGCAACCTATGATCGACTGCCGATTCATTCGGTGCTGCTGGCCGGTGTTATCCTCAATGCGATCTTTTCCGCCCTCATTATGTTCATCACCTCCATCATGGAGCCGAATCGCTCGTTCGGCATGATGGCCTGGCTGATGGGTTCTCTCACGGCGCCGGCCTATCCGGTGCTGGCCGCGCTGTCGGCCTACTTGTTCGTCGGCGTCGTCCTGCTCTTTAAACAGGTCCGACTGTTGAATATTTTGGCCCTGGGTGAAGAACCGGCGCGGTCGTTGGGGATCGACACCGAACGGACCAAGCGGTTCATCTTTCTCTTGTCGGCGCTGGTGACCGGCGCGGTGGTGTCGTTCAGCGGCATGATCGGGTTTATCGGCATGATCATTCCGCATGCCGTGCGTCTGGTGGTGGGTGCGGACCATCGACTGCTCCTCCCTGCCTCGGCTTTGGTCGGGGGAATGTTCTTGATGGTGGCGGACACGATCGCCAGAACGGCGTTTGTGCCTTCGGAAGTTCCGGTGGGGGTTATTACGGCTCTGGCCGGTGGTCCGTTTTTTGTCTACATCCTCGTCTGGCGGAAGGATCGGTTGGCATGAGCAGACTCAGCGGGCCGGCCTCCAGCGTGGACGCAGCATTATCATCCGGCAGGAACTCCGCCCATGCCTACGAAGTGCAGGGATTGCACTTCTGTTACGGCAGACCTCGTACAGAGGGGCTCAATTGGGTTCTTCGAGATGTCACGCTCGATGTCGAACCAGGTGGAATCCTCGGCATCGTTGGCCCCAACGGATCAGGGAAAACATCACTGCTGAAACTCCTGGCCAAGCTGGCTGTGCCTCAGCGGGGGGGGATCGCGTTATTCGGTACCAGCCTCGCCCGTCTCTCGCAAGAGGAAATGGCGAAAACCGTGGCCTTCGTTCCTCAGGAAAGCGCGCAGATGTTTCCCTTCACGGTGGCGGAGACGGTGTTGATGGGGCGATTTCCCCATCGCCGGCGGACAGGTTGGAATTTAGGATTCGGATGGGAGGATCGAGAAGATTGCGCGGCAGCGGCGCAGGCCATGGCCATCATGGACATCGGGCATCTCGCTTCGCGCGCCATCACCGACCTCTCCGGCGGCGAACGCCAGCGGACTGTAATCGCTCGCGCCCTGGCTCAAACGCCACGCGTGATGTTACTGGATGAACCGACGGCCTTTCTCGATCTTCAGCACCAGATCGACATTTGTTCGGTGCTGCGCCGGTTGTGCGACGAACGAGGCTTGACGGTGGTGATCGTCTCGCACGATCTGAATTTGGCCAGCCAGTATTGCGATCGAGTCGTGATGTTGAAGGAGGGCAGGGTTTCAGCTTTGGGAACCCCGTCGGAAGTGATGTCGGTCGAGAGGCTGCGCGAGGTCTATGGCTGCGACGTGTTGATCGACGCCCATCCGGAGTCAGGGCTCCCGCGGATCACACTGCCGAGACAGGACGCGCCGTGTCATCGCTGAGGAATGGGATGTTGCGGGAGGGGTTTGTGCCCAGCCCACCCGTGTAAAGAAAGGGCACGCAATCACTGGAGAGAGAAGTGTCAGGAAGACGCCGTCAGCGTCGGGGAAGATGGTGCAAAACCATCACGGTGCCGCCACTGTAAGCGGGGAGTCACTCTGCATTGAGCCACTGACTCGGTTCGTGAAGCGTCGTTCGTGAAACGTGAATCGCAGGACCATGAGGGCTTGCGAGATACGTTTCACGAGATACGTTTGACGCTCCAGTTGGGAAGGCGCAGGGAAGCCATGAGCCGCAAGTCAGGAGACCCAACTGACGGTTGTTTCAACTGATCCCTTCGAGCGAAAGGGAGCGTCAGCATGTTGTCTATTGTCAGGGAGCGGTCCGTCCTTGTGGTCCTCTTGTGTGTGACCTGTGCGCCGTCAGTCTGGATGGTGGCGGCTTCGGCCGAAGAACCGGTTGAACCGGACCCGGTCGTGCAGGCCGAAGAAGTCGTGGTATCGGCCACCAAGACCCCGGTGCCGGCGAGTCAGGTGACCAGTGCTGTCGAAGTCATTACTGCGGAGGACATGAAAAAACAAAACATCAGGACCGTGGTCGAAGCCCTTCAGTTGGCCCAGGGCGTGGTGATCTTCTCGAACGGAGGGCCAGGCACGGAAGCCAACGCCAGAATCCGCGGGGGCAGCTCCAGTCAGACGCTGGTGCTCATCGACGGCGCCATCGTCAACAGCGGGACCTTGGGCAGTTATAACTTCGCCAATTTGACCACCGACAATATCGACCGGGTCGAGATTCTTCGCGGCGCGCAGAGCATGTTGTGGGGCTCCGACGCCATGGGAGGTGTCATCAACATCGTGACGAAGCGAGGGCAGGGGCCGTTTGCCGCCGGCGGGTTCGTCGAATATGGGTCCTTCGCCTCCCTTCGCGAAGGGGGCACGGTCTCGGGAAAGCAGGGCGCCGTCGACTACAGTCTCTCGCTCTCCCGCTGGGACACCTCCAGTTTTTCGGCGGTCAATTACCGGCGCGGCGCCACTGAGCGCGACTCCTATCGCAATTGGCAAGGATCAGGCCGGATCGGCGTTGACCTTCCGCATGACGGGCGACTGGACTTCAACATGCGCTGGATGAATTCGGATAAGCAGCTCGACAATCTGTCGGCGATCGCACCGAGCGATGTGTACGGGTCGAAGCTTCGAAGTCAAGAATACGTGTTCAGCGGCAGTTACGAGCAGCCGATCACTGGCTGGTGGTCTCAGAAGCTCACGCTCGCGCGCTCGCAGGAAAATTCGCTTTTCCTGCCGGGGACCCTCCAGCGCAATCTTGTCACCGGTGCCTTCAGCACGCCGTTCGGGTCTCCGAACGAAACTCGCGTCCTGTCCAATCGATTGGAGTGGCAACATAATTTCCAAGTTACCAAGCTCCTATTGCTCAGCGCCGGGTATCAATTTCGTGAACAGCAGGGGGAGAACGACAGCGGGCTCGTCAATAGTATTCTGAGTTCCAATGCCGGGTTCGCGCAGGCGCAATTCAATCTCTGGGATCGGGTTTTCGCGACCGCGGGCATTCGACAGGACAGTTACAACGTGTTCGGTGATGCCACCACCTATCGATTCACCGGCGGATACTACCATAAGGAGACCGACACGAAACTGCGGGCCGGTTACTCCACCGGATTCCGGGCGCCCAGCATGAACGAATTGTTCTTTCCCAATTTCGGCAATCCCAATCTGGGGCCGGAAAAGAACCAAAGTATGGATATGGGGGTCGATCAATATTTCTTCTCCAAAAAGTTGAAATTGACCGGTGGATTTTTCTGGAACCGCTATCGAAACTTGATCGTCACCACGTTTGATCCCGTGTTTTGCGCGCCATTCAGCACGTTCGGGTTCTGCCCGCAGCAGCTTGGGGATGCCTCCACGAAGGGATGGGAGGCCGGCCTGTCCTATACCTATTCAAGCGACAGGCCGTTCTTGAAGAGCGTGATTCTGCAAGCCCAATATACCAATACGCTCACGCGCGATTTGGAGACCCAAAGCCGTCTTCCTCGCTGGCCGACCGATCAATGGAGCGTCATTGTCAGCTACCAGCCCATCGATCCCTTGTGGATCACCGTGACCGGCCGTTACGTCGGGTCGCGCTTCAACACCACCGGCGACCGGCAAAACCTGCCTGCGTTCGATGTCTGGTCACTCGCCGTGACCTATGATGTGACCAAGCAGCTACAGGCCTATCTCCGGGCCGAGAATTTGTTCAACGAGAAATACGAAGAAGTCGCCAGCGCCGGCACGCCGATCCGTTCTATTTTCGGCGGCCTGCGGGTCACCTTCGGTGGGAAGTCATGAGACGGATATGAAAGCGGCAACCTAATGCAACGCCCTCGTTTGGTCATCGCCGGCACCCATAGCGGCGCCGGAAAAACGACCGTCACGTTGGCGCTGATGGCGGCCTTGAAGGCCAGGGGGCTGCTCGTTCAAGCCTTCAAAGCCGGACCGGACTTTATCGATCCCGGACACCATCAGGTTGTAACCGGGCGGCCCTCGCGCAACCTGGACGGCTGGATGCTGGGAGAGGCCGTCAACTGCACCATCTTTTCACGCGCGTCAGCCGACGCGGACCTGTCCATCATCGAAGGGATGATGGGGCTGTTCGACGGCAGTTCACCGGTGCATGAAAAGGGGAGCACGGCTGAACTGGCGAAGCAGCTGAATGCACCTGTACTCCTGGTCATCGACGGCAGCGAGATGGCTCGCTCGGCTGCGGCCATGGCGTCGGGTTATGCGACGTTTGACCCTGCCGTACAAGTTCGCGCCGTGGTCTTCAACCGAGTGTCCAGTGAAGGGCATTATCGACTGCTGCGCGATGCCGTGGAGGCGGAGACGGACCTCATGGTCGTCGGCTATCTGCGGCCCGATGCGTCAGTGACGATCCCGGACCGGCACCTCGGCCTCAGGACCGCCATCGAACAGGGACAGCGCGATCTGTATGAGCGGCTGGCTCGGTCCGCTTCAGACACGGTTGATCTCGATCGGGTAGAGGCCCTGGCCCGATCTGTGGGCGAATTTCCAGAGAGTGCGCCACCGGGGCCGGTGGCGCCGGTGCAGTCGATCCGCATCGGCGTGGCCTACGATGCGGCCTTTTGCTTTTATTATCAGGACAACCTGGACTTGCTGGAAGCGGCGGGAGCGGAAATCGTGAGGTTTTCGCCCTTGCACGATGTCGAACTGCCGGTCGTAGATCTGCTCTATTTTGGCGGAGGCTATCCGGAACTCCATGGCGAAGCGTTGGCTGGGAACGTGGCGATGCGCACGGCTGTCAGACAGTATGCTGAGCGAGAGGGCGCCATCTATGCCGAATGCGGCGGGCTGATGTATCTGACGCAGGCGATCCGAGATGGTGATGGATTGCGGCACGAGATGGTCGGGTTATTCCCGGCAGAAACAGTCATGCGCAAAGCCGGCATGACGTTGGGGTATCGATCGGTTGAGGTGACTCGGCTTTGTGCACTCGGCGTGCCTGGCATGTCATTACGTGGGCATGAATTCCATTACTCCATGATCGACCCGAAGGGTCCGCTGCACTATGCCTGCAGTCTGGCAGATGCAGAGGGCAAACCGGTCGGTCAAGATGGACTAATCGTGGACAACGCCCTCGCACTGTACAGTCACCTGCACTTCGCGAGCCGGCCGGAGGTGGCGGCGAGGCTGGTCGAAGCAGCCCGTGGGTCGCGCACGCGAGGCGCTTCTATTGGAAAGGCGTGACATGACGGATCGGGACGACCACCAGGCAAAAATGCAGCGGTTGAAAGTGTCGGTGGATCGACGAATCGAAGCGGCGCAGGAAGAAAAAGGCCTGTTGATCGTGTATACCGGTGCGGGGAAGGGAAAAACCACTGCCGCGCTCGGCATGGTCTTTCGTTGTCTCGGCCATGGTATGCGGGTCGCAGTCGTGCAGTTCATCAAGGGCGCCATCGATACAGCGGAGGAACGAGTCCTCAAGTCCTTCGGCGACCGCGTCTCATTTCTCCGCATGGGGGAAGGCTATACCTGGGAGACACAAGATCGTGAGCGCGACACAGGATTTGCGCAGCAGGCATGGGCAAAGGCCTGTGAGTTCCTCGGCGACCCTTCCTATGGCATGGTGATTCTGGACGAGTTCAATATTGCGCTCGACCAGGGGTATATCGACGTGAACGAGATCCTGCCCTGGTTACAGGCGCGCCCCCCTATGCAGCATGTCGTCATCACCGGTCGAGGCGCTCCGCCTGAGTTGATCGAAGCCGCGGACCTGGTGAGCGAGATGAAACAGATAAAACACCCCTTTCGCAAGGGGATCAAAGCCCAACCGGGAGTCGAATTTTGAAGCCCCTGTTTCGATTATGAGAGGTCCGGTTTCCAAAACCTGCGAAGCCTGCGGACTGGCATTCAGCTGCGGCGGCTACCAATGCTGGTGCGGATCGGTCGGCATCACCGAAGAACAAATGGACTGGATTGCCGCGCGCTTTCAGGATTGCCTCTGTCCTGCTTGTCTGAAGCAAGTCGCCAGTGGGGAACTCGGTCCGGTGGTCTCGCCGCGGGATCCAGAGGACGCATGACGATCGTCTCAACCAGAGGTTGCTGGCCGGCGCCGGCGAGGACGCGAACATCGAAGGAGAGAAAACGGGAGATGCGAATCACCAAAGTCTATACGAGGACCGGCGACGCAGGTCAAACGAGGCTGGCCGGTGGGCAACAGGTCTGGAAGGATTGTCTCCGTGTCGAGGCCTATGGAACGGTGGATGAACTGAATGCGTCGATCGGATTGGTTCGAGCGATGAATGCCGAATCGGCCGCGACCTCTTCTGCCTCGACACAACTTGAAGAGGACTTGCGTTGGGTGCAAAACAAACTGTTCGACGTCGGCAGCATTCTCGCCACGGCGCCGGGACAAACATTCAACAACATGCCGACGGTCACGGCCAAGGATGTCACGAAGCTTGAGCGTATGATCGATCGATGCCAGAAGGATCTTGCGCCGCTCAAAGAGTTCATCCTGCCCGGTGGAGGCAAAGTCTCAGCCACACTGCACCAGGCAAGAACGATTTGTCGCCGCGCCGAACGGATCTGCATTCGATTGACGCGTGAGGAAACGGTGGAGGCAGAACTCAACAAGTATCTCAACCGGCTGAGTGATGCCCTGTTCGTGCTCGCTCGCTGGGTCGCGAAGACCCAAGGCGAACCTGAGTTTTTGTGGGAACGCGAATCGAGCGCGACCGCTGACTGACGGGTATGAGACGCAAGCGCAGCAGCAGGCCATCGCGTGTGATCCTCGTGCTGGGCGGAGCCGCATCGGGAAAAAGCCAGGCGGCGCTGGAAAAAGCAGGACGGATCGGGCCAAAGGCCTTTGTGGCAACCGGCCAGGGGCTAGACGCGGAGATGACGGCGCGCATTGCGCGGCATCGCGCGACGAGATCTCAGGATTGGGACACGGCAGAAGTGCCGCGTGAGCTAGCGGCCTGGTTTCGATCAAATGGCAAGGCCTATCGCACGATCGTCGTCGATTGCCTCACGCTCTGGTTGAGCAATCTGTGCGGGCGTCGTATCGCCAAGGCGGGTGTGACCGGCGAGGTGAGTGATTTGTTAGAAGCCATACGTAGCGTTCCGGCCAACGTGGTGCTGGTGAGTAATGAACTGGGATTCGGGCTGGTGCCGGTGAACCGCAGCGCGCGCGCCTTCCGCGATCTCGCCGGGCTGGTGAATCAGCAGATCGCCGAGGCGGCCGACGAGGTGTATGTGGTCATCAGCGGGCAATCGCTCAGACTGAAATGAAATGGGGGAAACTTAATGACGCTTGACGAGGTGCTGGCGCGTATTCAGCCGGTTGACTGCGAGATCGCGACGTTGGCCCAGGCTCGGCTTGACCGATTGACCAAACCTCTGGGCAGCCTGGGACGGCTGGAAGAAACCGCCGTCCGATATGCCACGATCACGGGTGAGGTGAAACCCAACGTACCGCGGGGAGTCGTGTTTACCTTTGCCGCCGATCATGGCGTAGCGACGGAAGGCGTGAGCGCCTATCCGCGGGAGGTCACCCCGCAAATGGTGCTGAATTTTCTTCGGGGTGGGGCGGGCGTGAATGTGCTCGCGCGTCACGTCGGTGTCGAGGTGCGAGTCGTGGATATTGGCGTGGCCTATGAATTTGGAGTGGTACCGGGCCTCATTCAAAAGAAGGTCATGTTGGGGACGAAGAATCTGTTGGTCGAACCGGCCATGAGCCGGGTGCAGGCCATGGACGCCGTGCAGGTCGGGATCGACTTGGCCACCGAGGCCGCGCGTGAAGGCATCGGTTTGATCGGCACGGGGGATATGGGCATCGGCAACACCACCGCGAGCGCCGCGATCACGGCGGTAATGACGAATCGTCCAGTGGCCGAGGTGACGGGGCGGGGAACCGGCATCGATGAGGTGGTTCATGCGCACAAGGTCACGGTCATTCAACAGGCGCTGGATCGGCATCGCCCGAATCAGGCCGATGCGCTCGATGTGCTCGCCAAGGTCGGTGGTTTGGAGATCGGCGGTCTCGCCGGGCTCATGCTCGGCGCTGCTGCCGCACGCCTGCCGGTGGTGTTGGATGGATTCATTGCCGGGGCCGCGGCAATGATCGCCGTTGGATTGCAGCCACCATGTCGTGACTATGTGATCGCCTCGCATCGATCGGTGGAACGAGGTCATCAGGCCATCCTGGATCACCTTGGCCTCAAGCCGCTGTTCGATCTCGATCTCCGTCTCGGTGAAGGGACGGGAGCTTGTCTCGGTATGGGCCTCGTGCAGGCCTCGATCAAAATCCTCACCGAGATGGCCACCTTCGATGAAGCGGGCGTGTCGCAGCGTGACTGAGATGATGGCCCTGGCGAGACCCTTTGTCTTCGCCTGGCACTTCTTGACGGCCATCCCGATCAGCCGCAGCCATCATGAACCGACGGCCGCCGAATTGGCCACGTCGATGGCCTGGTACTCCACGGTGGGCCTGATGATCGGCGGGTTGCTCGCATTGGCCGACATCGGCCTGCGTTGGTTTCTGACGGCTGAAGTCGTGAATGTGCTGCTGATCGTGCTCCTGGTGATGCTGACGCGCGGGTTGCACCAAGACGGCTTGGCTGACACGCTGGATGGATTGGCCGGCGGTCGAACCGCAGCGGACCGGTTGCCGATCATGCGGGATCCGCGGGTGGGCGCGATCGGCGCCACAGGATTGTTTTTGTCTCTCATGCTTCGTTATGCCGGATTACTCGCCCTTCCTCAGCCGTTGCGACTTCCCGTTTGGTCTTCTTCCTCTGCGAGGAGCGAGGGTGGACTGGCGGCGTCTTTTCTCACCCATCTGTCCCTGCACCATGTGCTGCTGTCGAGCCTCGTGCTGGCCGCTGCGCTGGCAACAGGGTTGGGTCCGCCCGCGGCGCTGGCGACCATGGGAACCGGATTGGGATTGGTGGTTCTGGTGCGAAGCGGCTGCAGGAAATGGTTCGGCGGGGTGACGGGAGACCTCCTCGGCGCCACGAACGAATTGATCGAGATTCTCTTCCTGTTGCTGGTGCCGGTCTTGGTGATCGGACGATGACAGGGCACGATCTATTGATTGCCGCGGCACTTGATGCCGCACTGGGAGATCCACGCTGGTTTCCCCATCCTGTCAGGATAATGGGCAAGGTCATCTCCTGGGTCGACGATCAGGTCAGACGCTTTTGCCGTACCGATCAGGCCTTGCGAATTGCCGGTATCTGCTTGGCCCTAGGGCTGCCGGCGGGAGTCTATGCTGCTGCGAGCTTGGTCATCGCCCAAGCGGACTCTGTCTCGCCTTTGCTCGGACAAGTGGTTGGAATCGGACTGGCCTATACGACTCTCGCTGGGCGTGATCTGTTCGACCATGTTCAGGCGGTCAGCCGAGAATTGAACGCCGGCAATCTCTCGGAAGCTCGTGAGGCAGTTGCGATGATCGTTGGCCGCGACAGCGCCACTCTAACCGAGCCGGAGATTGTGCGCGCCACGGTAGAGACGACTGCAGAGAGCACATCAGACGGCGTTATTGCCCCGCTCCTGTACCTGACGTTGGGTGGTGCGCCCCTGGCCTTGGCCTACAAGGCGGTCAACACACTCGATTCGATGGTGGGTCACCGAGATGCTCGGTACGAATATTTCGGCTGGGCCTCCGCGCGGATCGATGATGTCTTGAATTGGATTCCTGCCCGGCTGACGGGCAGCTTCATCGCGTTAGCGGCGTGGGTGACGACCGGCCTGTGGTATCGCGTCCGAGAGAGCTGGTACATCCTGCATCGCGATGGAGACAAACATCCGAGCCCGAACAGTGGGAGACCGGAAGCGGCGATGGCCGGCGCATTAGGCATTCAGCTCGGCGGCAGGAATTATTATGACGGCGTGCCTCAGGACCGCTTGCTCATGGGTGATGGCACGACTTCGCTGACGCCTGATCATATCGCACAGGCCACGCGCATCATGGTGGTGACCGGTGTTCTGGGACTGATCTTTGCCTTGTTCTCCCTATGGCAGTCATGACGCGGACCGGTCATGGCGGCGATGTGTATGCTGCGGCTCGGGAGCTAGGGCGCGGCGTTCCGCACCTCCTGGATTTCAGCGCCAGCATCAATCCCTTGGGGCCTTCGCCGGCCGCCTTGCGAGCCATTGACGACGCGGCGCCGTTGCTTCAGCACTACCCCGATCCGGCCTGTTGGGGTGTGCGTCAGGCGCTCGCCAACCATTGGCAGCGACCGGCAGAAGAGTTTCTTGTCGGCAACGGCTCAATTGAGTTGATCCATCTGCTTCCGGACGCCTTGCCGATTCGACACCTGCTGGTGGTCGGTCCGACATTTTCAGAATATGCCACCGCCATGCGGCGATCCGGCGGGCGAGTAACCATGGTCATGGGTGAGCGGGCTGAAGCCTATCGGCCGCCGCTTGAACAGGTGATGGCTGCTATGTCCGGCACCGTAGGGACAGTCACCGGTCGACGCGCAATCGATGCGGTATTGCTGTGCAATCCGAATAGTCCGACCGGTTATGCCTGTACTGCCGCGGCGGTCTTGAGGCTGGCGCGTCTGGCAACTCGCCGCCGGATCTGGTGTATCGTCGATGAAACGTTTGCCGAATATTGTGCTGATTCGTCGATTTTGTCACACGTGCTTCCTGCACGAACGATCGTGCTGCGCAGCTTTACCAAATTCTATGGGTTGCCCGGACTTCGCGTGGGATATGCGGTGGCACGGAAGGCGATCATTGAACAAATGGGGGCGCATCAGCCACCCTGGTCGGTGAACATGCTGGCCCAGCGAGCCGCTGTGGCGGCGCTGCGCGACGTGCGGCATGCCGGTCGAAGCCTCCGATTCATGGATCGGGAGAAAGCCCGGTTGCGGAAGGGACTTGAACAGCTGCCCGGTTGTTCGGTCTTTCCTTCTGAGGCCAATTTCATCTTGATGGAATTACCGGGAGGACAGAAGGCGGGGTTGGTAGTGTCCGCCCTTCGTCGTCAGGGTCTCCTGGTTCGGGATTGCTCGCGGGTGCCAGGATTGAATGTGCGCTCGGTGCGGGTGGCCGTACGAACCAAGGCCGAGAATAATCGTCTGCTAGGCGCCCTCGCCGCGGTCCTTCACGGCAGTGGATTATGAAGGCTCGTCTCTCAACTTCGCATCGTATCGTCGAGGGGACCCTCATCATCGACCTTGGGACTCGCATGCGTGTGTTGTCTTCGGCTCCGAAAGGGGGAGGGTTCCGAACGACCCGCTACATCCTGAATCATCAGGTGTTGCCCAATCCTGTCCCGCTACAGACTTCGGAAGCGAAAGTCTCGCAGCAACGTTGGAGTGATCCGGCTCGGTACCTCCGACGAATCGCGCTGACTGTCGGAGCAGACGGTGACTGCGTGGGTCTGATGACGGCTGTTCCCATGAAGCAGCTGGCAACCAGTCGTCAATCAGCAGCTGGTCTCTGGGTCGAGTGTTATGCAACGGTGGGGGTGACTAATGCCGTGCGGGCCGGCGAGCTGCCTCAGAGCGTGGAGCAGGGAGCTGATCGCAGGCCTGGGACCATCAATCTCATTCTGATTACCAACGCCTGCCTGGCTGCTTCGGCCTTGGTCGGCGCCGTCTGGCAGCCCTATGCCGGGACCCACACGATTATCGGTTCCCTGATTGGACGAGTCACCGCTGACTGCCTCTGCCAAGGCTTGACGCGCGCGGCCGAGTGGGCCTTGCAATCTCAATCATAAAAACATTTTCATCGTCCGGCAAAGTTTCATGCCGCATCCTGTTCGTGCCATTGCAATCGCGATTCTCGGGACCGCTTCCGATGTCGGAAAGAGCCTGATCACGGCTGCGGTCTGTCGGCTTTTGCGCCGAGCCGGCTTTCGAGTCGCGCCGTTCAAGGCTCAGAACATGTCCTTGAACTCCTTCGTCACTCCCGAGGGCGGTGAGATCGGGCGGGCCCAGGCCCTTCAAGCCGAAGCCTGCGGGATTCCCCCCCATGTGGATATGAATCCCATTTTGCTCAAACCGGAATCAAATTCCCGGTCGCAAGTCATTGTGCAGGGGCGGGTGTGGGCCACGCTGGACGCTCAGACCTATTTGGCGCGTACGCACGATTCCGACTTGTCTCGCGCGGTGCGAGAAAGCTACGAGCGGTTGGCGGCGCAGTATGAAGTGATCATCATCGAAGGGGCCGGGAGCGCGGCGGAGGTGAACCTGCGTGATCGTGATCTGGTGAATTGGCCGGTCGTCGAAATGGCGGATGCCCGAGTGGTATTGGTAGCGGACATTGATCGCGGGGGCGTGTTTGCTCAAGTCATCGGAACGCTCGATCTCATCGCACCACAGGAACGTGCGCGGGTCTGCGGGATTGTGATCAACAAGTTTCGAGGCGATGTCACATTGTTCGCCGACGGCGTGCGATTTCTCACGGATCGAACCGGGATCCCTGTGTTTGGCGTCGTGCCGTTTCTGCGAGACCTCACGCTCGATCAGGAGGATAGTCTCGACGTGGAACGGGGCCGGCAGGTCCATTTTTCCGCCGACCATATTAATATTGCGGTTCTCCTCGTGCCGCACCTGAGCAACTTTACCGACTTCAACGCATTAGCCGAAGAGGAAGACGTGCGGCTGCGCTATGCCGTGAACCCAGGCGACGCGGAAGGGGCCGATGTGATTCTGCTCCCTGGCACGAAGACGACGCTGGCGGATCTCGGCTATCTGCGCGATAAGGGGTTTGAGCCGTTGTTGCATCGTCATGTTGAACGAGGCGGAGAAGTGGTCGGCATTTGCGGAGGATACCAAATGTTGGGGCGACAGATTGCCGACCCTGACGGCGTCGAGGGAGGCGGAATGGGGGAGGGGTTTGGCCTCTTGCAGGTGACGACGGTCTTAAAACGAGAGAAGATTACCGAACAAGTTCAGGCGCAGGCCCTGCATGTGAGTGAACTCACGGCATTTTCGGTCCGCGGGTATCTCATCCATGTGGGACGGACGCAACGTCATGACCATCGGCCTTGTTTTCGATTTCACGCGCAGGAGCTTCACCCTGTTGCCACGGAACAGGGTGAAAGAGGTCTAGATGGAGCGGTGAGTGCGGACGGCCTGGTGTGGGGCACCTACATCCATGGGGTGTTCGATCAGCCTGCGTTCCGCCGCGCTTGGTTGAATAGGCTGCGAACCCGCAAAGGGCGTCCCGCGCTGGCTCAGATGGTGTCAGCGCTGGTGAACGACCAGCGGCGGGACGCGCTCGATCACTGGGCAGACCATGTGGCGCAACATCTCGAACTCGGACCGCTCATGGCGTTGTTACAATACCGAGAAAGGTCTTCACATTCGCAAGGTCTTCCGCCAGGATTCTGGAGCAATTTCTGACAGCCGGCCTCCTTAAACGACCAAACTTTGGCGCCTCTGCCGGAATCTTGAACAACAGCATGACAGGCGCTGCTCTTCTCGAGCATAGTGGATATAGTTGATCGCTCACACATATTCACCTACGAAATCACAGACTTCCTCACTTCCTTTCCCACCGTCCTCTTCTATCCTAACTATTTGATTTTGTATGGCACCGATCCTGCACAGCTAGCCGGGGTCAGCATCGTCCGGTACGACTTCAGCGCTGCCGTCGAAATTGTCAATGCGGAATTTTGCGCTATCTTTGTCTGAGAGTCATCTGCGGAGGCATAAGTCCTTGCGGGACGATCAGAAATAGGCAGGAGGAGGGGGCATGGCGAACAATTTCATCAAAGCATCTGCGGTGGTCGCATTGATGGTGAGCAGTATTGGCGCAGCGGGTCCCGCGTTAGCCAATACCGAGGTCGAGACCGCCGAGTTATTGATTAAGCTCGTGCAGGTAGGCCGCGGTCTCATCTCCGAACATCAAGCGACGATCAACGATGCGAGTAAAGGCGATAAAGGCTTTACCGGCGACTATGTCGCCAATCAAATCATAGAACGGTTTCGCAAGGCGACAAAGATCGATCTGATCCGTCCTAATAGCTCCCCACAAGCTCCGCTGTTTCTCGCGATGGTCGAATCAGAGAAGGAAGTCATCGACGAAGCCCAGCCGGTTATCAATAAGAAAGACGTCGGGTTCAAGGGGATGATTCCGGCCGTTTTTGCCCGTAAGGCGGGAGAGCGCTTCTATCGCAAGACCGGCATTCGCGTCAAGCTGACGGGCACCGACTATCGCTTTCCGGGTAATCGGCCGGACGATTTCGAGTCGGAAGTGCTCCGTGTATTTGCCGACTCACGTCATCCCAAGGGCCAGCCCTATAGCAAAGCCACGATGCTGGACGGAAAGCCGGTGCTTCGAATGATGGATCCTGAGTACGCTGCGCCCACCTGCCTGGGTTGCCATGGCAGCCCGAAAGGGGAACGAGACATCACAGGCGCCAAGAAGGAAGGGTGGCATGAGGGCGACTTGGCGGGCGCGATCAGTATCGTCATTCCCATGCGGTAACCGGCACTCATCCGACAAGTTGAAACTCGCACATTTATCTGGGTTAAGGGGAGGATGCATTCATGAGCAAGATTGTTGTCGTCGACGATTCCTATGCCGAATTGCAGTTGATCGAAGGGTACTTGAAGTCCGCCAACCATACCGTAGTCTCGTATCCCAATACGGATAAACTCGAAGATAAACTGGCGGTCGACAAGCCGGACCTGATCGTCTTGGATGTCGTCATGCCTGGGCGCAACGGCTTTCAGACTTGCCGTGACCTTAAGAGTGACGACCGGTTCAAGGGCATTCCTATCGTGCTCTGCACCTCCAAGGGGCAGGAAAGCGACAAATTTTGGGGCCAGCAGCAGGGGGCGAACGGCTACGTTGTAAAACCGTTCAAGGCGGAAGACTTGGTCGCAGCCGTAAAGCGGGCGCTGAATTAACCCATGAGTGACGTCCCGACGACTCAGTTCCAACCGCTCGAATCAACCCCGGCTCACGGAGTGGCTCATTCCTCGAGATTCTCCTCTGCGGTATCCGAAGGCACCCTGCGCATGTGCGTGTTGACGCTGGGGGGGGAACGCTTCGCCATTGATCTCCGCCACGTCACCGAAGTGTTCGAGGTGGAATCGGTGACCGTTGTTCCGGGTATGCCCGCTTTATTGACGGGTGTCACGAATCTTCGAGGAACCGTCGTGTCCTTGATTGACCTGCGAGGAATGCTGGGCCTGACGATCAATCACGCCGCTTTACCCTTCGCGGTCGTGATTCGCCAAGGCGCAAGACACATCGGATTGCTGGTCGATCATGTTCCTGAAATTCATACCGTTTCTCGCGAGCACCTGTTGCCTGCCATGCAAGCCGGACCAGCCGGTTCCCGCCCCTGCATATCGGCGGTACTTCGACTGGACGAGCATCTGGGAGGGGTCTTGGAGGTGCCGCAAGTGTTCGCCCAAATCGATGGAGGCAGTGTCACATTGTCGGCGGCATAACCAGCAATGATATGAAGCGTGGCGGGCGAGCGTCGTCGGAGCTTTGCGACGGGCCGCCGACTGTTGAGGGATGCAGCGAACAAGGAGGAGTGGACCATGATCGGGCAAGGCGTCAAGAATCGATTCCAAGATATGAAAACCCAGTCGAAACTGCTGGTCAGTTTCGGCTTGGTGAGCGTCATCATCATGATGATGGCCAGCGTCGGTGTGTTTACGTTGCGGCAACTCAGCAGCCAGTCGCAAACCGTCTACGTCGATTATACGGTGCCGCTGGCCGAATTTGCGCAGATGGGAACGGCGCTGACCAAGCATCACCAAATTTTGCTGGATGTCGCGTCTGCTACGAAGCAGGGCGACTTCGCGCAGGAAGTGACCAAGCTCGCCCCCCTGAAGGCGGAGATTGAGAAGGTGTTGAATAACTATAAGAGCACGACTCTGCGGGCATCGCGTTCCGGCCGCGATGAAACCAGAGACCTGACGTTGTTTGAACCGGCCCTGAAGAAATACTTCCAAGACGCAGAGGGTGCCTTGAGCGCCATGGCGGACAGCTTCGACCGTAACAGCCTGTCCTCGGGACAGGCCGAACAAATGCGGGCTCTGGGTGTATTAGCCCTGACCGTCAACTTGACGCCGTCTTTCGAAACTGCCGTGAAGCGCCACAATGAGCAGGTCACCAGCATCGAGGCGGTCGCCAAGGATCTCAACGACGATGCGCAAACCCTGGCGTCCACCGGTACATTCATCCTCGTCGTCGGCGGTCTTGTCGCCGTGGCGCTCGGAATTTTCGTCGGCTATGTCCTGGCGACGTTCCTGTCGCGTGGCATTACGCACATTGCCAACGTGGCTACTCAGGCCGCCGGCGGAAACCTGCAAGCTCGCGCGAAAATTCAGTCGCATGACGAGCTGGGCCAGATGGCCACGGCGTTCAATTCCATGCTCGACCGTATTACAACCCTTGTGTCTACCGAGGAAGAACGCGATATCATGCAGAAACGGCTGATGCAGTTTCTGGTGCTCGTGTCGGAAGTCGGTAAAGGAGACCTGACGAAACGAGGTGAGGTGACGGCGGACATGTTCGGCAACCTCGCGGACGGTTTCAACCTCATGATCGCGCGATTTGGACAATTGCTGAAGCAGGTGCGTGAAGCAGCCGATCGCGTCAATAAATCCGCGGGTACGCTTCGAGATTCAGCCGGCCAAATGTCCGGCACCGCTCGGACACAGGCCGAAGAGTCCGTGCGCACGCTGGGCGCCGTCGAACAATTAGCCGCTGGTATGCGACAGGTGGCGACCACCGCCGGCGCATCTTCGGACTCAGCCAAACAGGTGCTCTCAGCGACGGAACGAGGCAACGTGGCGGTGCAGGAAACGGTGCGCGACATGCAGAGTATTCGGTCCGCCGTACAACGCATGTCCAAGCAGGTTAAGGGACTCGGCGATCGGTCACTCGAAATTTCTCAAATTGTGTCGACGATTCGGGATATCGCTAATCAAACGAACTTGCTGGCCCTGAATGCCGCCATCGAGGCGGCCGGTGCCGGTGAGGCCGGTGCGCGGTTCGCCGTCGTCGCCGATCAGGTTCGAAAACTGGCGGAAAGCTCCACGCAGGCCACGCGCGAAATCGCCGATCTCGTGAAAGTGATTCAGACCGAAACGCAGGATGCGGTCGTCGCCATGGAACATGAAACCCAGGCCGTGGAAGCGGGATCCGCCTCGGCCCTTCGAACCGGTGACGTGTTCGCTGAAATTTCAGACATTGCCAAACGGTCCTCCGAATTGGCTCAGAACATCGCCAGCGCCGCGTCCGAGCAGACGGCATCGACAGAAAAAGTCGGCCGGGCCATTAAAGAGTTCACCGGCGGCGCGGTAGCGACGCAAAAGCAAACCGACTCTACGCGGCTCACGATCGAGGACATGGCAAAATTGGCCGAGGGACTCAACTCATCGGTCGCTCAGTTCAAACTTGCATGAGAGCACCTCTTGAAGAGCAGACCCCTGTGGTCCGCTCGGATGTTGAGTGAGCAATGAGCCCTGAATTTGATCGCGACCAGTTGCTGGACATTTTCGTCGCCGAGGCCGGTGACGATATGAAACGGTTCTGGACAGCCTTGCATCCGGATGGCAAAGCGCATCCTGAACCGAGAGAAGTAGCGGAGTTTCACGCGGTGGGCCACAAGTTGAAGGGAGCGGCGCTGCTGTATGGATTTGCCGGGCTTGGCCAACTTGGAGGGTTGCTCGAAGAGACCTTGGAACAGGTGAGAGAGGTTCCTGTCGAACGGTGGCCAGCGGTTCTTCAAGTGATTCGGGACATCGTCGCCTCCTTTCGAACTCAAGTGGAACACATTGGACGAGGCGGAGGTGAGGACTCATCCGTGGTCGAGAGCTTCGTACGGCGATGCCGCGACTTGATTCCTGCTCATTCCGTCGATGCCACGGAACCGCATGGCGATTCTTTGGCCGCTCCGCCGGAGGACTACCTCATTCCTACCCTCGACGACGAAGTGCTGTCGTACTTCTCTCCCGAAGCCGACGAATATCTCAATACCATTCACACGCTGCTTCAGAGGTTGGAAGCCGATTTGCGGGACCCTGAGACGACGCATCAGCTCTACCGGGTGGCTCACACTTTGAAAGGGTCGGCCTATACCGTCGGGTTTCAGGTAGTGGGAGATATCGCCCATCCGATCGAAGCCTGCCTGATCGCGGTTCGAGAAGGTCACGCGAATATTGCTCCCCATTGGATCCCGGTGATGAGGCAGGCTGTTCAAGTAATCCGCTCCCTTATGGGGCGAGATCCGCATTCAGTGCCGCGTTTGCAGCAGGATGTGCCTCTCATCAAGACTCTCCTTCGAGAATTGGAGGAGGGGACGGGCCACCCTTCGGCCATCGTATCGCAGACGGATCATGATGAGGGAACAGCGGTGCACCAGACCAGGCAGGCAGACCCGTCTCCCGTTGGACTTGTCACGCCACCGCCGAACGCGGACGATTCGAGCGTGCTTGCGGAAGATTATCTGATTCCCAGTCTCGACGCCGAAGTAATGTCCTATTTCGCGCCAGAAGCCCAGGAGTACTTGGAAAGTCTCGAGGCCGATTTGTTGCGGATCGATCAGAATGTGCCCGATTCGGAAGCGATCCATCAATTATTTCGCACCGCCCATACCCTCAAGGGGTCGGCGCATACCGTCGGTTTTCAAGCGATCGGTGATCTCACGCATCATATCGAAGACTTCATGGGAGCCGTCCGCGAGGGGCACCTTCAGTTGCTGCCTGGTCACACCGATGTGCTGCTGCGGGCGATCGACGTGATTCGTGCCCTCATGCGGCGTGATTCCTCAATACTAGGACGGACGCGCCAGCGTTTTGCGGCTTCATTGCAGGAGTTGAAGCAACTGGGGAAAGACCCATCGACATCCGACGTCATATCCACGACTATACCAATGGCTTCAGAAGTAACACCCGCTGAAGAGAAGAGCGACGCCGTCGAGACCGAATCATCCAGAGGCGGGGAGGGGAAGACCGGAGAAGAGCGGGAGGTGATCCGAGTCAGCCGTGAGCGCTTGGAGCGTCTGCTGAATCTGGTGGGTGAATTGGTTATTGATCGAGGACGCCTGGAGCAGCGGTTACGGACATTGGATCAGCTGGCCTCACAGGTCGTGGCCAATAAAAACCGATTAACCGACGCGGTCCGGACGTTCGAGGACAAGCACACGTTTTCTTTTCAGCCGTCTCCTGCGACACAGGGCGACGAGGTTCTGCAATCTCTTGCCGGGGTGAGTGATTTCGGAAGCTTGGAGTTCGACAAGTACGACGACTTCAACATCTTGGCTCGGCGCATCAGCGAAGTGACGGCGGACATTACTGAATCCATGTCGCAGTTGACAGGCTCGATCCATCGCGCCCAAGACGATATGGGACAGTTGCAGCAGCTGACGTTGGGCATGCGCGATGAGATCGCCCGTGCTCGGATGGTCCCGATCGGGACACCCTTTACGCGGTTCCGGCGAGCCGCTCGTGAAATGGCGCGTGCCACAGGCAAGGAAGTCAATTTGGTGACGTCGGGTGAACATACCGAAATCGATACCGGCGTTGTCGAGCGTCTCGTCGATCCCCTTGTTCACTTGGTTCGGAATGCCGTCTACCATGGGATCGAGCCCGCAGAGACCCGCCTGAGCCAGGGCAAACCAGCCGTCGGCACGATTTACCTTCACGCGGCCCATCGCGGTAATTCCGTCCTTATCGAAGTGGAAGACGACGGCGCTGGTTTGGATATCGCGAAGATCAAGGCCAAGGCCGTGAAGCTGGGATTAGTGAGGCTGGACGCGGCGGAATCATTACCCGAGACCGAAGTGATCAAGTTCATTTTCCTGCCCGGGTTCTCTACCGCGGAGACGGTCGGTGATCAAGCCGGACGCGGTGTCGGAATGGATGTAGTCAAACGCGTCATCGAGACCATGAACGGGCACATCGAGGTGGAATCGGTGCGAGGGCAGGGCACAAAGTTCACGATGCATTTGCCGCTCACCCTCCTGATCGCGACTGCTTTGCTCGTCCGAGTCGAAAAGGATCGTTACGCGATCCCGCTCCCCAGTGTCCGAGAGGTCACGATGTCGACCGCCTCGACGATCCAGCAGATGGGAGATCGCTCCGTGATGCAAATCGGCGACGAGGCTATCGAGGTCTTTCCGCTCGGACGCCTCATTCGTCGGGAAGCCGGCGCTATTGATGGTTCGAAGCCAGTCGTTGTCGTCCGAACCTCGACAGGTGCACTCGGCTGTGCGGTCGATGAGCTACTGGGACGCCAAGAAATCGTCATCAAGTCCTTGGGATCCTTCAAGCCATACGAGCGGTCGGTATTCGGAGGCGCCACCATCGATCCCGAGGGACGCATTGTGTTGGTGCTGGATGTAAGCCGGCTCACAACGCGTGAATATCATGAGGGACCGTCGATAGGGCAGGGCGATCTCCTGTCTTCCTCGCTCGACGGGCCGCCACAGGAGCTCACCGCACAAAATTCGGACAAACGACAGCGGCTCTTGTTGATCGACGACTCCCTCAGCATCAGAAAATTTGTGGGGCGAATGCTTGAGGCGGCAGGTTATACAGTGGATACGGCAACAGATGGAGAAGAAGGCTGCCGCAAAGCGCTGATGCACTCTTATCAGCTGATCATCACCGATCTTGAAATGCCCAAGTTGAATGGATACGAAGTGATTCAGGCGCTGCGTGCGAGACCCCAGACGCATGCGACTCCCATTCTCGTGATGACCACACGGGCGGGTGAAAAACATCGTCAGATGGCCGCTAGTGTCGGCGCATCTGGGTATATCGCCAAACCAGTGGAAGAGCGGGCCTTGATCCAAGAAGTCCAGCACTGGACGGGTCGTGAAGCCGGAGTCAGACATTAGGAATTTCTCTTCTTTCTCTGTTTGGATGGCAGAATGAGGGTCAACCATGGGCCTTCGAGGACATAAGACCGAAATCGTCTCAGGTAGCCAGACGGTGAGGTTTCTGGTGGTGCTCATCGGACCTACCCACGTCGCTTTTCCGGCCCATTGGGTTCGCGGTATCATCTCGCTTGCAGAGGCCGGAGGTGAAGAGCTCGTCACCTGGGCCCATGCAACCTATGAGCGGACCGATCTCGCCGGCCGCTTCGCGATTGGTGGCCAAATCCCTACCGCGGAGACTAGAGTTGTGCTGTACGGGAATGACCAACGGTCTCGATCGTTCATGGTCGAGAGGGTTGTGGGACTTGTGGACGTGGGTCGAGCGCAGATACAGGCGCTCCCGGCGCAATTTCGAGGAGGAGAATGCAATCGGTTGCTGGGCCTCTTTGTCAATGTGACGTGGGTCGCTCTCATTGCGAACCCTTTCTGGGTCCTTGAGCTACCGCTTCGTAATAACGTTCTCGATGCCTTTGCCCTTCATGCTCCTGAACGCCATGCGGGAGCAGTTGAGAGCGGGCTTCGCCTGCCCTTGCCCCCCATCGAGAGCGCCGCGCCGGCACGGATGTCTCTGTTGAAATAAAATTCGAGGAGGAAGGTTGTTACGCGCTCAATTACGAAGACAGGCGCAAGCCAGCACGAAAAAGACCGCCGAAGCACGGATGCAGGGCCTGGTCGTATTTTCGGTGGCAGGTCAACGCATGGCTGCCAGGACCGACGAAATTGGTGGGGTCATGCCCTGGCCTGGGGCGACCACTGTTCCCAGTGACACGCCGTTCGTGGCCGCGCTTGTCCGCCATGAGAAGCATTGTCTCCCCGTGTTTGATCTAGCAGCCAAGTTAAACCGAACCATGCATGATTCTGATCCCTTGTGTTTGATCGTCAAACACATTGATGGCCCGATGGCAATTTGTATCGATTCACAAGTACCTTCACTTCACATGGTGGCGCGCACATCGATACGCTACCGAGCCGAGAACGATCCCGACATCGCCGGATCGTGCGTGGCCGGCGAAGAAGAGCTTCCCATCATCAACCTGACGACTCTTGGAGTCTCATCGATCCGGTCGACACGATGAGCCCCGCCTCGTCAAGAGGAACGACATGCCCAAGATTTTGATTGCCGATGACAGTATTGCAGTTCGTAAGGTGGCCGAGCGTCTGCTGACCGAGGCCGGAATGGGCGTCACCTTGGCTGCCAATGGGTCGGAGGCGCTGGCGCTTGTCAGTAAGGATCGTCCGGATTTAATCGTGTCCGATGTGATTATGCCGGACAAGAGCGGGTATGAGGTGTGTGCCTTCATCCGCGCGCAGGCCAATCTTGCGGACATTCCCGTGCTGTTGATCAGCGGAATAGTGAACGACGAAGTGTCTCGGCAGGCGGACTTCTGCAAAGCTGATGGCGTATTGAAGAAGCCGTTTCAGGGTACTTCGCTGAAAGATCGGGTCCTCGATTTATTGATGAAACGGCAGTCCAAACCTGCGCTGATGCCGGAGCCACTCTCCTCAGCAAGCCACCATGCACCGTCGGTCGTTAGGGAACCCGGTGCGTCGATGGCACAGGTGGCGGCAGCGCCCGAAGTGGCGATCGAGGCAGCCTGTGAGCTCAAAGAATCGAGCGACTGTGGCAGCGTGCCGTTTTCAGAGCCGGACGTAAAGCCTGTCGAGGAGAGCGGCTCTGAGGCGCTCTCGCCGGTCGCACGGCAGATGACCGTTGAGCCGACGTTTTCAAAGGAAGCTGCCTGTCAGGCGGACCTTTTGGCGCAACGCGAGACTCGAATTGCGGAACTTGAGGACCAGCTCGCTTCGGAACGTCGGCAGGGTCAGGAACAGGTACAGCAGCTGCAGAATGCGTTGGAAAAACAAACGGAGCGCATCGCGGAGTTAGACGCACGCACTGAAGCCCTTGATCAATCCGTGGCAGAGGAACGCGCACAGCGTGCGCGTCTCGCCGAACAGCTCGACGAGATCTCAGATCGTGCTCGCAAGGTCGATCAGTTAGAACCTCAGCTGGCCGAGGCTCATCGGCGCATAGAGGAGCTCTTACCACTTGTCGCTGACAATGCCCGCCACGAGTCTCGCATTGCTGATCTGGAGTCGCATCTTGCGGCAGAACGTGGCGCGGCAGCTCAATTGGTTCAGCAAATTACCGCCCTCGAACATATCGAACGGCGGGCGCATGAACTCGAAACGACGCTTGCAGATGAGCGGGAACAGGCGGCGGCTTGCCGCAAGCAAAGCGCTGCATTCGAGACTCTTGCTGCTCGGGTCCCGGATCTCGAACATGCTCTCGAGCAAGAGCGGGCACGCCTTGTGGAACTTGACGGCATTCTCGCGGCGGAGCGCGAAACGGCAGCCGTGGTCGTGACACAGGTCAAACAATTGGAAATTGCCGTGGAGCATGCACACGGTCTCGATCTTGCCCTGGCCGAAGAGCGAGAGCGTTCATCGCAATTGACGAAGCGTGCGACGGAAGCCGAACATCTGGCTGAGCAGTCTAACCGACGATTCGAAGACATGGCGCGAAAACTCGGCGAGATTGCGGGACTTGCGTCTCAACTTGGGAACGGGAAACGCTAGCAGACCTTCACCCGGTCCCCTCTCGGGCGAGTGCGCGGGTCGAGGCAGGATGCCATCGTGTCAGCCGAACCGGAAAAAACCGACGACGACTTTCAAAAGGAATTGGTCGAACTGTTCGGCCAAGAAGCCCACGAGTGGCTCATTCAAATCCATTCGGCGTTGATCGAACTTGAGAACCAGCCGGACCTCGATCGCCACACGCAACTCGTGGATGCCGTCGTACGAGGGATTACCAGTCTCGGCGGGTCTGCCGCCACGGTGAATCTTTCCGAGGTGGAACGGGCCACCTTCTCTCTGCTGCCGTTTATCGACACCCTCAAAGACCGGACCACTGCCACGAGACAAGACTACGCGACGGTCCGTGAGCAGTTCAGCATCGTCATAACGTCTGTCACGACGGCTACCGGCATTACCCTTGATCTTGGGTTTTCCCAAGAGCCGACCACGCAGGCAGCACCGACCGCGGACCTTCTCACCCTTCTGAATGCGCTGCGAACTCTTCAGGAAGATTATAAGGTGGAGGGAGTGTCGACCCGTAGCCTTATACCTTACGTCATGCAGCGTTTGGAACATAAAGCCAGGCAAGGGGCCGATCAGATTCAGGCCGTCAGCTTTCATCAGATGCTGCAGGAGCTTCAAGTGGCTGATGTGCAATGCCTGGAATCGTTGCGACAACAATTGCCGGTTGTGGCTCAGAGTCTCGTCAAGTTCCGCACGGAGGGATTGACGGCCCTGGAACCTGGCCATATGCTGCACAGATGCATGCTGAATATCGAACATCTTCAAGGTATTGCAAAGCAGGCGCAGGCCACCCCACTCGTTACCTTCCTGGCGGGACTTCAAAGTTTTTTGTCGCTCATCGTTCAACATCGCATCGTCATCTCTTCGCAGCGTGTACAGGCGGTGGAAACACGCATTCGTGCCGTACTGGTCACCATCGAGGAATGGATCACGGCCGGAGAACAGGAACGGGATGCGATGGGGAGACTACTGCCGGTCGCTTGACCACACTCACACCTCATCTGTATTCGCGCCGGCCCCTTTGTCCCGATGTCGAAACCTCAGGTCGCATCCGTTGTGCCGTCCATGAAGCGACGATATCGACTGACGAGTCGAGATAGCAGAGACGCCATGGTGAGGATAAAACAGGCTTGCCTTTTGAGCTGACGACGGGGCAGCGTCGAAGGAAAAGGATTGAAATGGAGGAGACGGGACAGAATCGATATCGACAGGCTGAAATGGCCCTCATGGGGGTGGTAAGCGCCGTTCAAGGAGGGGAACGGATCGATCTTACAGAGCTAATCCAGCGGGCCGGAAACATCGTCGATTCGATTCAAGAGAACGATCAGTTGGTCGTCGAGGCGCTCTCGAGTCCCTCCGGCCCTCCCCTGATGACGAATCTCATCAATGTGAGCATTCTGGGCACGAAGGTGGGCATCGGTCTCGGCTACTATGGCACGGAATTACGGCGATTGGCATTGGCCGGACTGGTTCACGATATCGGCATTTTCGCGGTGCCGCAGGACCTGTTCACCAAAACCGGACGCCTGTCTCAGGAGGAGCGAGCCCTGGTCGAACAACATCCTCGTCTGGGATGCGGAATCATTGAACAACTCGGATCGGAATACGCCTGGCTAGCTGACGTGGTGCTGCAGGCCCATGAGCGGGGCAAAGGGCAGGGATATCCCAATCGCTTGAAGGGGCGAGAGATCAACGAACTGGCCCAAATCATCGGCCTCATCGACATTTTCGATGCACTCATCAGTCCGCGTCCCTACCGGCGGCGCCTCCTCCCTCACGAAGCCATCCGCGAATTACTCAACACCGAACGTACGGCGTTTCCGCGTGAAATCATGAAAGCCTTGGTCGAACAGCTCTCGGTGTATCCATTAGGAACGAAAGTTCGTTTGAATAGCGGGGAGGAAGGAGTGGTCGTCCGTATCACGCCCCTCTATCCTTCGCGCCCGGTCCTCCGGGTCACGAGAGAGGAGGCTGCGACCGCCGTGCCGCGTGATCTCGATCTGAGCCTGTTGCCCCATCTGTACGTCGCGGAGACGGTCGATCCGCCGACCCCGGAGCGGATCACCTTCGCGTCTTTCCCGCCAGCGATTGAAGCGGCGCCGTCTTCTCCAAGCGCCTCGGATCAGTTTGCCGCATTACTCGAAAGCCTTGATGCGATTGCCGGCGTGATTCAGGCTGCGGTGGAGAAATCTCCGGCTTCTGCTTCCGCCGATCAGACTCCGTCGGCACAGGATCATACTGATCAGGCCATACACGTGAGACGGGAAATCCTCGGCCTGTTCGTGTTGGAGGCTCGTGAATGGCTCAACCAGATTCAGACGGCGTTAGAACGATTGGACACGACGAGCGAGCAGCCTCGTCGCGTCAAATTGGCTACGATTGTGTGGCAGAGTGTAAGCAATCTCGCCCGCTCCGCCGCGGCCGTAGGCTTAACAGCCGTGGAGGACATGGCCACGACCCTGCTGCCGATCCTTCAAGCGGCCGGTAAACATGAACGAACCGTCGCGGCGCATCATGTGGCTTCGCTTCGCGAAGGACTGCTCCAGATCACCAAGACGGTGCAGGACCTGGAGCAGGTTGAGGAGGTGACGCAGGGAGACGTGGTCCACGCCGACGCCGCATCGACATGCACACAGCGCGAAGGCGCTTTACAGTTGATGACCGACGAACCACCTGGCCAGAGGGAGCAACCCGAACAACATGCGACTCATCGAGTACTATCTTCCCCGGCTATTTTCGATGCCTTGCGACAATTGCATGCGGCGCGCGGACGGTCGATTCAACCTGTGCGTGACGTGCTGGAGACGGTCATTCAATGGTGTGAGCGCAAGATAGACCATGGCGAAGAGGTTGTCGATGCTCGGACCATCGGCCGTATTCTGAAAGACCTGGACGAGCTGGATGAACGATTTCTTGCTCAGATTCAGGCGCATGTTCCAGCTGTGCTGGCCACGCTGGCCCATATCGATCGCACCGGCGGGGAACCCCTTCTTCCTTCGCAGGCGTTGGAGCCGATCTTTGACGAGATCGACATTCTGTCTGACTCGGCGGAGCGGGTGTCAGCCGCAAACATCGCACTGTTTCTAAGCGGGTTACGCACATTTCTCCGTGTTACGATCCGTCAGAAGCCGACTGCCGTGCGCGAACGCTTGAACGCGGTGAAGGAACGGGTGAGCGCGTTGGTGCCATTGGCTCAACAGTGGGTTGATGTCGGCCGGGTTGAACGGGCGGCCATATTCGACATCTTGCCTTTGTCATAGCAGGCTTGGATACGATGGAAGACATACCCCTTCAGTGTTGTCGCGATGTTTCGTCAGGCTATCGTGTTGAGTTGCGCAGGCCCCTGACCACTCGCGATCGTTCCGCCTAATCCTTGGGCAGATCGCGTGCCTCCTCGCGTAGACTTTGCGTCGGCTCTCTATCCACATGGTTGCGCACAGTCCGTCCACAGTTCTTGTGGACAGGTCGCATTCTGAATTTGTTCAGGGACGCGTGGTTGAACATATCGGATAGCACGCTTCACGGGTATTCATCGCATGCCATGTATTTCCCCTTGCGGTTGAGGTGGGGATTGTACGACCATCACGGCCATGCCAAAACTTGTGACAGTCAAACAGCAAGAAGGGCTGGAGGCAAAAGCGACTGCCTATGTGAAAGCCTACATGTTATTCCCGGCCGGTATTCTCGGCTTAATCTCCATGGCCGGGGGCGTCGGTGGCTTGGGATACCAACTTATTGCGACCGACACCTACACCTGGGAGACCTTTTTGCAAAGTTCCGGGTTGCTGCTGCTGGGAGGGGTGCTGGGTTGGGTACAGACTACCTATCATCGGTGGATTCTTCGCTATCGTCCCGAGGTGTTCGCCGCGCGCATGCGGCAGCCGATGCTCAAAAAGAGCGGGCGCCCTAAGCGTGACACAGGGACGAACCAGGACTCGCCCAGCGGGTCCCCCTGGGCTCCCGTCGCCTACATGGCCGGTCTGGCGTTGCTCTTGTTTGGCTCAACAATGGCCGTGGTGTATGGAGCGGTGTATCCGGTCGCGGCCTATTTCCTGCCGTGGGCAGGATTTTTCTGGGCCAAGCTGTTTTTCTGGCGGACTGTTCTCAAGAATTGACGGCCTGCGCCCCGCTTATTTGCGAGGCCCTTTACGAGATCTGGCGGGACGTTCCTTGGCCTGTTCGACGGTCGCAAGCCGTTCTTCTAACTCGCGCATCCGTTGGCGCAATGCGGGTAATTGCGGAATAACCGCCTGCACTTTGAGAAACGTGGCATGCGGCATAACCGGGGCTCCGGAGACAACCTGATTGGATTCAAGGCTTCTGGTGACGCCGGATTTTGCCGCAATCATTACCTGATCGCCGATTTGCAAATGGTCGGCGAGACCGGCTTGGCCGCCGACCATCACGTAGCGTCCCAACGTCGTGCTCCCTGCGATGCCCACCTGCGCCACAAGTATGGTGTGTTCTCCGACCACAACGTTGTGCGCGATCTGTACGAGATTGTCGATCTTGGCGCCACGCTTGATGACGGTATTTCCAAATGTGGCCCGATCGACCGCCACATTGGCGCCTAATTCGACGTCGTCTTCGATGACCACGCCTCCGAGCTGAGGGATTTTGTGGTGTCGTCCTTGATGTTGGACGTAGCCGAATCCGTCGCTGCCGATGACGGTGCCGCTGTGCACGATCACCCGATTACCCAAGCGGCAGCCTTCACGTACTACCACGTTGGGGTAGAGGACAGCATCATCGCCGATGATGCTGTCCTCACCAATGAACACGCCTGGGTAGAGCGTGACCCGCGCGCCGATCGAGACACGATCTCCAAGTGTCACGCCAGGCCAAATAGAAACATCAGGTCCGAGGGTGACATCGTTGCCGCGGATGACCTCGGGGGCGATCCCGCGCTTGCGGGCGGGGCGTACAAAAAATTGTTGAGCGGCGCGTGCAAAGGCATAGGCAGGATTGTCTACGACAAGTTGGGGGAAGGCGACATCGGCCAGACGTTTTCCAACGAGCAGCACACCAATGGATGCGCTCTGAATGGTTTTCTTGCTGCGCTCTGAGGCCAAAAAGGCGAGATCGTCCGGTCCGGCTTGTTCCAGGCTCGCGATGCCGATAACCGTGGCGTCCGGCGACCCAATCAGCTCTCCCCCCAGAAATTCGTGGAGTTGCCGAAGTGTCAGCGGGTTCCGCCTGGGCGCAGTCGTCATCGTCTTAAGCCTTTTTCCCTTTGGCCGAGCGTGTGGTGGCGGATTTCTTCTGAGCGGCCGGCGCGACACGACCCTGAACATAGGCAATCACGTGTCCGACCGTGGTCAGGTCGACCAAATCCTCGTCCGGGATTTGGAGATTGAAGACTTCTTCGATCCGATACAACATTTCAATGACCGCCATCGAATCCAATCCGAGATCATCCCGCAGGTGATGGTTCGTATGGATGGAGGCCGCATCTCGTTTCAGGTAGTCCGCTAATGCCTGAATGATCTTGTCGGAGACCTCTGTCGTCTTGGCCATAACCGTTCCTTCGTGGTTCTTCATGGTCGCGTGGTCACTTGAAGCGGGTCAGGTCGAGAATTTTTTTAAGACGACCGCCGCATTGTTGCTGCCGAATCCAAAGGCATTGACCAGCGCGACCTTGGCCTTTTTGGCCTGAGAGGCTCGGGACAGTCCCGCGAGGGTGCAGTGTGGGTCCGGATCCTCAAGGTTGAGCGTCGGATGGACCTGTCCGCTGTCAAGAGTCAAGGCCGATACGATTCCCGCCAGAGATCCGGCGGCGCCTAGCGTATGTCCGACGAGCGACTTTGTCGCATTCACAGCGATGTTGTCCGCTCGCGACTTGAACAACAGGCGAATTGCCTTGACCTCCACCGCATCGCCCACCGTCGTCGAGGTGGCATGCGCATTGATGTAGTCGACCTGCGCGGGAGTGACCCCCGCATCCTTCAGGGCCAGACGCATGGTCGTGGCGACTTCGACCCCGTCTTCCCGGGGAATCACCATGTGATAGGCCTCGCTGGTCGCCGCGTAACCGGCCACCTCCGCATAGATCCGGGCTTTGCGTTTTTTCGCGTGAGCCAGTGATTCAAGAATTAAGGCCCCGGCGCCTTCACCCATGACGAACCCATCCCGCCCTCGGTCAAAGGGACGCGACGCCCGTTGCGGCGCATCGTTATACTTTGTCGAGAGGGCGCGAAGCGAGCAAAATCCGGCGAAAACCAACGGCGTAATACTGGCGTCTGCCCCAACCACGATTACCGCATCCGCCGTGCCGGCGCGAATGCAATTCATGGCTTGGCCCAGGGCATGGGCGCTGGAAGAACAGGCCGTCGAAATGGTGACGTTCGGGCCCTTGGCGCCGTACGCCATCGCGACAATTCCGGAGGCGGAATTCAAGGTAATCACGGGAATGAAATTCGGGTGTACCCGATGCGGTCGTTTTTGCTCGTACAGCTGGGTGATTTCCCGCTCCCCCATGACCATCCCGCCCATGCCGGCGCCGACGATCACGCCGACGCGATGTGGCTCCTCTCGTTCCATCTGGAACTGCGCGTCCCCGAGGGCTTCCTTGGCGGCCACGAGGGCGAATTGCGCGTAACGGTCGACACGGTCACCTTGCCCGGCCGGCAGGTATCGTTCAGGCGCAAAGTCCACAATTCTTCCGGCGACGCGTGATCGATAGCCTTCCAACGGAAAGGGATCGAAAGACGTAATCGCCGAGATGCCGGACCGGCCTTCCAGCGCCGCCTTCCAGAACTGCGGCACACCGATGCCGATGGGAGAAACCACTCCGAGACCTGTGATAACGACTCTAGTCGGCATAGGAACTGTTGTTGCCTCTGTTACTCGCGCGGCCTGTCTACTTACCGGAAGGTGACGCCACAGTCAATGATGGAAGCATTCATGTGATCGAGACGTGCAGACGCGCAGTGGGAATGTTGAGTGTTCAGATCTCCATCTTAATAGAACATTGAACAGGGTGAAGTGAATATTGTCGGCAAGGCGAACGCTACCGGCGGACATTTTCAGCCTCTTGGTCAGTAGCGCACCTTCAACAAGAGGTAACAGCCGAAGGTCAGAAATACCAAATTGGCCATCCATCCTGCCAGCATCGGTGAGAGCGCGCCGCCGCGTCCCAGGGCGATCGCGACGGAATGGGTGGACCAGTAGAAAAATCCCACCGCCATCGCCTGGCCGATCCCCATCGCCATGCCGCTGCCGCGCACCCCGGTTCGGCGCAGACTCAACGCAATGCCGACGACCACCATGATGAAGGTCACGCAAGGAAACGCGATGCGTCCATAATAATCCGTCAGCAGGCGTGGCAAGAGGGTCCCATTCAACTGGAGCCGGTCGACATAGGCGCGGATATCGCGCAGCGTCATCGTTTCCGAGTCCAGCTCCGCCCAGGTCGTAAAGTCATCCGGTATTTGCGCAAGGGGCAACGGTTCCGACTGAAAGGCGCTCACCGACACGACGCCATCGGGTCGAAAAGACCGCTTGAGGCCGTCTTCCAAGACCCAGCCTTGCGAGGAGTACACGGCCCGCTGCGCTTCCGCGATCTGCTGCAATTCAAACGTGGAGCTTAGGCGATAGACACGCACTTTTCGTAACACGGCGCCGCCCGGTTCGATGCTGTCGATGTTCATCAGGGTCTGGCCGCCGAGGCTCACCCAGGGCTGCGCGGCTTTCAATGAGACCGGGACGGCTCGTTTTTCGATCTGTGTGGTCTTGATCTGTTCCGCGCGCGCGAGTGCGAGGGGAATGACCGTGGAGCTGAAGAGGAATAAGATCATGGCCAACACCGTGCCAAAAAACAAGAACGGGGAGGTGATCCAATAGAGACTGATGCCGCAGCTGCGCATGGCGGTGATTTCGTGGCTGCGCGACAACAGGCCGATGGTGAGCAGGGTCGCCATCAACACCGCCAGCGGGGCGATTTGATAGGAAATGGCCGGCATCTTCAGCACGAAGTAGGTCAGCACATCGAGCACACGGGCGTCGAACCGGAGAAATCGGCGGACCTTCTCAAAAAAGTCGATGACGAGATAGATCGTCATGAGTCCCGAGAAGCACATGCCGAAGATCTTCACGTACTCGCGCAGCATGTATCGAAACAGAATGGTCATAGGGCTACTGCCGGCTCACGCGATAAAACCAAAAGATGGTGACGAGCGCAAACATCACGTTGGGCAACCAGGCGCCGGCGAAGGGAGAAATCCACAGGGTGGTGACCAAAAACTCGCAGGCTACATTGAGCACATAATACACGATGACCACGATCACCCCGACCGCAAATCCGCCGATGCTGCCCGATCGTTTCGAGACGATGCCGACGGGAACGCCCAGGATGCAGAACACCAAGGAGGCTGCCGGGAAGGCCAGATCTTTGTAATATTCCATCAAGCGTCGCAGGGCATTGGTATCCGTCCAGCCGGAACTTTCCAGTTTGGCCCGTATGACCTCCATCGGCGTGCGCTCCTCCGCGCCGTAGAGGCTCGCGCTGACGTTGAGCTTGAGGTCGTACGCGGTAAAAGAGATCTTTTGATACTGCTCGGTGTTTTGAGGCCGGCTGTGGATGACTCCGTTCATGAGCCGCAGCGCGACCTGGCTGCTGGCGGGGTCGGTCATGACATGATATTGCTGCGCGACAATGATGCGGGGGTCGGCGGGATTGCGCTCGTCGGCCACGAAAATGCCCTTGGTGTCCTGTCCCTGTTGCGCATCCGGCACATAGATCACCATTTTGGGAATGGCCTCATTGAAGACGCCACGATCGAGTTCGAGCACGAGTTCGTCGCGGAGAAGATTGAGCGCGACCTTCTTGAGATTTACATTGCTCCAGGGCTGCCCCCACTGCGCCATCATGAGCGTGAGGCCGCAGACGAGCGCGGCAAACAAAAAGACGGAATGGGAGAGCCGCAAGAGACTGAATCCGGCGGCGCGCATCGCCACGAGTTCCTTGTCGAGGGACAAGCGGCCGAAGGCAGTAATGGACGCGATGATCCCCGCGATGGGCAAGGTGAGAACCAGAAATGAGGGGAGCAAGTGAGCGAACACTTTCAGGACCGAGAGGAAACCGATCCCCTTCGTCACCAGAAGTTCCACCAGCCGGAGCAGCTCTTTCGTGAGCATCACGAAACAGAGCGCAGCCAAGCTGATGCAGAACGGCGACAGGAGCTCACGAAAAATATAACGATCGAGGATGGTATGCAGCACGAGGGCGGTCGAGATCCTACATCGGAGCCTTCAGTTCCCGCACTATAGAAGAGTCGGCGGGCCTTGTAAACAGCTCAGGTGGTCGCTGCCCCAACTATCCGCTTGACAAGATGTTCACCCCATGGTACATCGCTCCGCACTTTTCAGCAGGTCATGATGGGTCGGGTTGAATATTGTTTGAACTCCCCGCAAAAGCCGCCGCGTTTCGCGCCGTTATTTCTCCTTTTATCGTCATCATTCCATGCGATTCAGCAGACGAGCTGACGCGCCCAATATCGTTGTGCGTTAAGGAAAGGAGGACCGTGTGAAGACTAAGGGAACGGTAAAATGGTTCAATGATCGCAAGGGTTTCGGATTTATTCGGCTCGATGGAGGGGACGATGTGTTCGTCCATTACTCCGCTCTCCAGGGGGACGGATTCAAGACCCTCAAGGAGGGCGAGAATGTCGAGTTCGACATCGTGCAGGGAGCCAAGGGCCCCCAAGCGGCGAACGTCTTGAAGGATCTTGCACCGGCTTCATAAACGGCCAGGATAAGCACATCCGCGGCCCTTCTGTCGTAGAGAAGGGCCGCGGGCTTTTCCTCGCTGAACCCCGCTCTGGATGCCGCGTTTACGGTATCTGGCTTTCTTCCATTTGTTTGACAAAGAAAAGACAGACTGTTAGCGTTGACTCTCAACGCCGGGGTGAGGAGTCCTCTTGGCTGTCGACCGCCGAACAGTTCTTCAGAACGCGCAATTGTTCGCCTCCAAGGGCCAGTACGACGCTGCAATCGTCGAGTGGCGAAAGCTGACTTCCGACTCACCAGCCGACGGCACCATTTTCAACTCCATCGGGGATCTCCACCTGCGGCGCAACGCCGGGGGGGATGCCGTCACTGCCTTTCTTCAAGCCGCCACCGCCTTTCGCGCCGAAGGGTCCGTCCTCAAGGCCATCGCCGCGTATAAAAAGATACTCAAGGTCGACCCGACGCGGATGGATATCTATCGCCACCTCGGCGATTTGAACGCCGAGCGGGGGTTGTTGAGCAGCGCCGTTCAGGATTATCTGACCCTGGGCAAGCATTTTCTCAAGGAGGGGCGGAGTAAGGAGGCCCTGGAAGTCTACCGAAAGATTGTGTCGCAGGATCCCTCCAACCTGGATGCGCAGCAACGTGTGGCCGAACTCTGTGTTCAGGAAAACCTGGTGGATGAGGCTATCCGGGTCTATCTCCAGCTGGGCCGCGAGCGGTCGGCCTCTCAACGGTACGGCGAAGCCAAGGAGGCCTATTCGGCAGCCTTGCGCCTGGATCCGCAGAACGCCGAAGCCAAAGAGATCATCGCGATGATTGAGGCGGGCGGGGACGCGCCCGTGAATGTGGCCCGTGCCGCCAAACCGGCCACGGCATCTGCCAAGGCAGGCGAGGGCAGCGACTTGATGGCAGAAGCCACCCGGCGGATCGAAGAAGGGCAATATGCGGGCGCCGAGGCCATGCTGACGCAGTTGCTCAGCCGTGAGCCGGGAAATCCTGATATCTGCCAGCTCCTCGCGCGCCTGCATCTGCTGCAGGGCAATCTTCAGGTCGCCCTTGGGGAATATCGCTTTCTGGCCGGCGGAGCCCTTCGCGCGCAAGACTATGCGATGGCCGAATCCCTCATCGGCGAGTATCTGAAGGTCGAGCCGGCGTCAGTGCCCATGTTGGAGCTGCTGGGCGAGTTGTACCAGGAGAAAGGAGATCCAGCTACGGCGGCCCAGCATTTTGGCCAGGCCGTGGAGATCTTATTGGAACATCCGGAACCGGGCATGCCGACGCTCCCGGCAGAACTTTTTGAAAAGGTCCAAGCACTGGCCCCTGGGAGCGCCATCGCGCGCAAACTGGCGCCCGCGTTCGACCCGAATGTAAAGGCGCTCTCTGTGGCGGTTCAACCGGCAGTGGATACGCCGATGATCGATCCGACCGAGTCTGCCGCATCCGCGCCGGTTTCAGCCCCGATCGGTATGAAGCAGGCCGATGAGATGCCGTTCAGGCTGCAGGATCCATCCGCTCCTCTTAGCGCTCCGATTGCACGACCTGCTGCCATTGTTGAGCCGAGCCATGCAGCGGCTGCACCGGCTTCGGTTCCACCTCCCGCGCAGCAGGTAGCTCCCGTTCAGGCTCCGCCTGTCGCCGCCGAGCCTCCTGCCGACATTGCCGATGCGGAAACTCGCTATGCGCTGGGGATGGCCTACAAAGACATGGGATTGTTGGAGGAGGCAAAAGAAGAATTTCTCCTCTCGATGAAAGACTCAGGGTTCTTCGTCGACTCCTGCCTGATGATGGGACTCTGTTTAAAAGAGCAGGGGCAGTCCGACCAGGCCATTCAATTGCTTGAAAAACTCATTGCGGATTCGCGCTGTCGGGGAGGAAATGCCCAGCTCGTGCGATATGAATTGGGATTGCTGTATGAGAAGTTGGGATCGCGGGA
>JAJONL010000001.1 GCA_021323395.1 Nitrospira sp. | reverse complement strand
AGCGGGAAGCCTGCCTCAAGATAAGCTCTCCCGGGGCGCAAGCCCCCTAAAGGACACTTGTAGACTACGAGTTTGATAGGCTGGGTGTGGAAGGCTCGTAAGGGCTGTAGCTAACCAGTACTAATCGTCCGTGCGGCTTAACATCCTTTGCTCCTGATAGACGTGGTCTTACAAAGAACGAACGGTTTGACGAGTTATGTCTTGGCCGATCAGGGAGGAATCCTACATGATCACCTTGCGTAGTTGCTCAAAGGTTTGATTCTTCAAAAGTTCCCGGTGGCCTTGCCGGAGGGGTCACACCCGTTCCCATACCGAACACGGAAGTTAAGCCCTCCAAGGCCGATGATACTGCTGCCGTGAGGCAGTGGGACAGTAGGACGCTGCCGGGTTACAAAAAGAGCCTGCTCGAGCAATCGGGCAGGCTTTTTTATTATGGTCCGAATAAGACAATAAGTGGCTTTTACACTAGGCCAAGTGTTGGAGTTTTTTCCTCCCAAGAAGTGCGAAAAACGTTTTGCGCGCCTGTGTATTCGCTCTGTGGGATGCAAATTATGATGGCGCGAGTCGATTTGACGGTAGCAGGGCGGGCTGTGATTCTCCCAAGGGTTTTCAGTTGTTCAAGGGAGAGTAACGGGCCTTTTTCAACGCATTGATTTCACGCAAACTACGAAGATAGGTTGGTCTAGAAGTTCAACGACAGGTAATTGCTCTAGTTCTCGGGGACGAGTCTTATATACTATCCCGTATTTTGGAACGCAACGTGATTCAATTGTATTATTGGTCCACCCAACCCGGCTTTGGATCGCTGACTTTGCCGTAGTCTCGATCTCTTCATGCGAAAATATCGTATTCGCTCTTCGCGACAACTACGGTCGTACGGTTCATAACCTTATGCTGCCCCCGATTCCATCAGCCTGGATGCAATTGCTCGAGACGGAGGCGATCAGGACCGTTTATCATGCCCTTGATATCTTCTTAGAAGAGGAAGTGGCAGAAGGGCAGATGGTCTTGCCTCCGCGTGAAGACGTCTTCCGAGCTCTGCAAGTGACCCCCTATGACAGGGTCAAGGTTTTGCTTCTCGGCCAAGATCCCTATCACACGCCTGGCATCGCGCACGGTCTGTGTTTTTCCGTGCAGTCTCATATCCGATCTTTACCACCTTCACTCAAAAACATCTTTCGCGAACTCCGTGACGATGTCGGATGTCGGACGCCAAACAATGGATGCCTGGAACCTTGGGCCCGCCAGGGAGTGCTCATGTTGAATGCAGTATTGACGGTTCGGGCGCACGCGCCCTACTCCCATCGGGGGCGGGGGTGGGAACTCATGACTGATCACATCATCGGGCTCGTCAATACCAAGCCGACTCGGGTGGTATTTATTCTTTGGGGGAGGGAGGCCAAGAAGAAACGATCGCTGATCACCAACGCACACCATGTGGTGATTACCTGTGCCCATCCGTCGCCCCTCTCGGTAAGGAAATTTTTTGGATGCCGCTGTTTTTCGCATACGAATCACGCGCTTATCGAGGTGGCCCTCCCGCCGATTGATTGGCAGATCCCAGATATCTGACTTCGAGTTCCGCCCGTCCGTCCTATAAGCAGCCCGTCAATCGTGCTTTCTTAGGATTCAGTGCTGGTCCCGCACAGGTGGATAACCACTACAGAGGCAGATGTTTGAGGCGCGAGATTTGACGTTAGAAAGCGTCGCGATTGAGTCTGCTGACAATGGGACGAACAAGCACGAATTGATGCGCGGCGGTGTAAGGACTTGGTAGGAAGTTTAGGCCAGACTCTAGCACACAACAACGAACTGGTTTATCCACCAGTGACTATAAATCATCCGAGCCTGTTCAGTACCCGCTTGGAGAGTACTCTGTCGCCGGACGCCATTGAACCATAACGGAGAGGGATCGGAGTGGAACAACCGGGAGAAGGAGATAATAAATTATTGCCACGTACAATCGTGCCTTTGCATCGATTGCAGCAATGCGAGACATTGACAGTAGAGCCGGCCCTCTATAGGGTAGAACCATGACGTACTGAGCCTCGCTGGCTTTCCCCTTCGCGCGCGTCTCTTCCTTCGTTGATGCGCGCGCAAGTCTCAAGTCTCCGCCGCTTCGTCGCCACGAGACGACCGTGTCGGCATGTTCATGCCGCTGCGATCTCCATCACGGGCCGACCAGTCGATCCATACATGCAGAGCATGTGTTTGGGATATGCGGCTCGCGTCGAAGGATGTTTACATGAACGGGTTTAGGAGTGGCGCATTTCCAGGCCGACACCAGGCTTGAAGCTCGGCATGCCCGATCATAGAGGATGAAGATGAGCACAGAAGCGGCTCTTACATGGGCCTCACATCACTTACTCGGTGCAGCAGCAATTTGCTTCTGTGGAACTACACTCATGGTCGTCCCTATATACCTTTCTGCATGACTACGTGTTACCGGCAAAAAGTCACTAGTCCTTCTCTTACGACGCAGCCTTTCATAACGGAGGTCTATTTCATGCACACACATCAAACGGTCAGCATCATGTCGCTCTATTTCGTACTTGCTATCGCTGGGGGGATCGTACTGCCATTGACCGTTCAAGCGGCGGATCAGAAGCTTGCCACAATCGTCGCACCGACTCGAACCGAGGTGGTCGCCTCCGGAGCCGTGGAGGATACGTTAACGGTTTGTATGGCGAGAATCCCTCAAGTTTCAACTCCTGGGCAACGGTTAATCGCTGAACAGAGTTGTCAACGCGATGAGTCTGGCCGAGCTTCGATGCAAGCTGTACCCGGCCGCTAAAGGGGTTGCCCATGGCAGCAGCGGGGTGTTACGCGGCCCAAGAGCGATCCGATTGGGTCACTCGGTACTGGCGCATCTACCTTGGCCGTGCAGGAATCCGCGAGGTGATCATCGGGCAAGAAGAGGGGTTTTATGCGAATGGAGCACAGTGTTCGATCAAGGTCGGCCGGCCGACGTGGGGCGTTGGGTGAACGGAGCGTCCAAGAGGCCGATGAAATTCCTGTGCGAGCCACCCGTGACATGGCGTTAGACATTAACACCGCTCATCTTCATCGGCTGAAATCACTGACCGGTATCGGGGAGCACTACGCGAAGAAGATTGTGGAGGGTCGGCCGTATCGCGACCGAGAAGAATTGCTGACCAGACACATCTTGCCGCACTATATTTATGGCAGGATCATGGATCGGCTTTGCACGAGTGGGTCATAGCGCGAGCTTGACGGTGCATCGGAGCATTGTCAATGCAATCATGAAGGATGACCACGCAGGCGAGAAACCCGTGCTGTCATAAGATTCGAACTGTAGACCTCATGATGAGAAGGGACGATCGTATGGCAGACACCGGCGAGAGAGCGGGGAGAGCGCAAGGCTGTAGCTCACGACTCAGGCGTTGGTGGAAAGTGGTGCCGGTGGCCATAGTGACATGTTTCATTAGCCTGACTCCGGCGAACTCGGCATGGCCTGAACCGGGACCGACCGAGGCTGTGAAGGGCACGGTCACCGACCTTTTGTATATCCTGAAAGAACTCAAAGACCCCGGCCGTTTTGAAGCGCGGCGCTGGGAGATCGAACAAGTGATCCGGCACCGGGTGCATTACGAGGATATGGCAAAGCGGTCGCTGGGGCCATCCTGGGCACAATTAAGTGATGTCGCGCGGCGGGAATATGTCGGGCTTTTCGTGCAGTTACTTCGCGATGCTCTTGCAAACCGGATGGTTGAGTATTCCGGAGAACGTATTAGTTATCTTTCGGAGCGACGAGAATCAGGCTTTGCAGAAGTCAAGACCAGGCTCGTCGGGGATAAGGTCGACACGTTTATCGATTTCCGGCTGCTAAGCCAGGACGGACGTTGGTTGGTGTATGACGCCGTTATGGATGGAGCCAGCCTCGTGGGAAGTTATCATGCCCAATTTGCGAGTATTATTCGTGAAGCCTCATGTGCGCAATTGATGGAAAGAATCAAAGCAAAGACGCTGATCGTGAAGCTGTTTGAGAAGAGTGGTTCATGAATTGTGGCCATCCGGCAAGGTTAGCAGTGGCCATGGGTATATGGAGAGAGCAATGAGATGTCCGCGCTGTTACGGTCCTATGATGATGATCAAGATGAAGGACATCGTGAGTGGAAGCATGGCCTATGGGTGGGGCTGCCGTCAATGTGGCGCGGTCATCGATTCCCTCATCGATATTCACCGCCAGTGGCATTTGGAGCCGCGCGCTACGTGGGCTCATTTAGCCGTTGCCTCATGTTAGTGGGTGTGAGAGGCGAGTAACGACAGGCTGTTGAGGTAGTGAACTAAACGAAGAACGATCAAACGATAGTCAATGCTATGTCTTGTGTCGATTGTTGCGCCGAGTATTCCTATCGCCGTATGCCCTTGGGCTGCTGATCTGCCCCGAGGATCAATCGTACGACCTCGAAGTCACTACACACAGGAATCAGTGTTGCCATTATCTCGACCGGTAGAAGTGATGCTGGCTGGAAACAACTAAGGGGTTTTGTCATGCTGAATGCCGCCCTCATGTGTCTGACGCTTGGTCTCGTGGTCTGGCTTTTCAATTGGACAGGAATGATCGAGATGCCGGCTCAGATTTACTGGTTCTTTACGATGGGCGGTATGGTGTTAATGGTGGTTCATGTCATCACTAGGCGACCGGCCCGCGTCTGGTGATGGAGAGAGTTGTGTCGACATATCGAAAGATTTTTGGTGTATGACCGGCAAGGGTGTGGCATTTGTCCGCACGGCACTGGATAGCGGACGTGTGAATCGTTGACTTTGGCCGTACGAGAACCCCAGCAGGGAGAAGCGAAAAATCAAAAGGAGAAGCATGTCACAGGAAGAGAGAATTGCGAACATGACGAGGGCGATCAATCAGGCCATTAAGGTGATGGGGGATCGCTTTGGATCCACTGAAGAGGACGTGGCGCGAACCATCCAAGCCCTGAAACTCTCAACGCAGACTGCTCCACAGGAGAAGCCTGTGCCGATTGGAGCAGCCTCGCAGGCCTGAGCGGGAGCGGCGCCCCGTTGCTGTGCTTGTTGGTCTCACGTCTCACTCACTACCGAGCTCTGACATAGGCCTCAATAGCGCTTGACTATGAACGCTATAGCGCTTAGCTTGAACCTATGACGTGTCAAGCTCCGCCGACTGTTCGCTCCCTCGCGCTTCCTGTTTCTTTCCCGCGCGACTGATTGTCCAGTTCTTCGTCGCTTCCTACGCCAGAGTGTCCTGCGCAGACCGTTGATGGCTTCTCCTTGTACGGAGCGATGATCGCTTCCGGCAGAGAACATCTCTCACCAGTGATTAGTTGAACAGTCTATTTGGTCCATATAGCGGTAGAAGGGATAACGTTATGATCACTATTACGGCAATGGCTGAGGAAAAGATTCGGGAGTTGATGCTCGAGGAAAAGGATACTCTCGGTTTACGCGTGTACGTGAAGGGTGGAGGCTGTCACGGGTATCAGTACGGAATGGCTTTCGAATCCAAGATGAGTGATGACGATACGGTCATTGAAAAGGGTGATGTGAAAGTAATCATGGATTCACAAAGCGCTCCGCTGCTGAACGGCTGTGAAGTCGATTATGTAGATAGTGTGCAGGGCTCTGGCTTCGCGATCAAGAATCCCCAAGCGAAGACGACCTGTGGATGCGGCAGTTCATTCAGCGCGTAATCACGGCAGGTGTCTGCGCGAATGTCACTTAGACTGAAGGAGGCCCGCTATGGAACCCACATCCGTCATCGGAACAAAGAATAAAAAAAACCAGGTTTTTACGGATCCCCGCATCATGATGCGGGAGGCTCCGCGCACGCCGTCGTTCTATACCGGGAGTGAAGTCATTAAAGAAGCCATCAGGCGCGCCAGCATCGACGTCATGATCGCCTATCCGATTACTCCGCAAAGCGAGGCGGCGGCCTTGATCGGCGAGTTGTTTGCCGAGGGTTATATCGGTGACTACTTCCGGGGAGAAAGTGAATTCGCCGTCATGTCGCAATGCGCGGGAGCCGCATTCGGCGGAGCCCGGGTATTCACGACGACGGCCGGACCGGGAACCATGCGAGCCATGGAAAACTTTCCCATGTGGGCCGGCGCTCGTCTGCCGATTCAATGTATCGTGACCTGCCGCGGCATCAATTCCCCATTATCGATTCAGCCTGATACCATCGAGATCTCCTATCTCATGCAGACGGGGATGTTGGTCTGGCATGCCGAGACGGCGCAAGACTTCTATGACTGGATTCTGATGGGCTATATGGTGTCGGAGGAGCCGGACGTCCATTTGCCGTTGGCGCTCTGCTGTGACGGATTTTTTGTCACACATACCAAAGACGTGGTCGACCTGACACCGACCGACATGTGCCTCCCGCCCTATGATCCCTACCGTTCGCCGGTTCCCTGCATGGACATGGAATGTCCGCCGGTTCGGATGATGCGTGATCCGTTCATCATGAAGAGTAATTACATCAGTTATGCCACTCATGCGAGTTGGCAGCAAGAAATCTGGGCCGCAGCCGAACGGTCGCGAAAGCATACAATCGCCTGGCTGAACGGTTTGATCGAGACTGAAGATATCGACGCCGATGTGCTCATCGTCACCTCCGGCACGGCCGTGTCTCAGGGGCGGGAGGCCATCCGTCTGTTGGCCGATGAAGGGATTCGCGTCGGGCTGGTAAAGATCAAGACGCTCCGGCCCTGGCCGGAAGAGGAAATTAAAGAAGCGACCAAGCACGCCACGCATATCATTGTCCCGGAATTCAATGTCATCGGTTGGATGGCGAAAGAAATAAAGGCGACCATTCCGAGGAGCGAGCGTGTCGTCGCCGGTCCGCGGGTGTGCGGTGGCATGACGATGCCGCCGGAGATTATCGTAGAAGAAATTAAGCGTGCGCTCGGGGTTCGCTCTACTACTCTCGCCGCCCGTGGTTGATGGGCAGGGAGTCATTTAGAAATAGTATCGACACATCACCGCAGAGTGAACCTCAGCAGGGCTGAGAGGAGAAAGACATGAGTAAAGAACGCATCACCATTTCCCCGGATTTGTATGACATCATGCCGTCGGACTACCAGGACCTTGTCAGCAAGGCTACATATGGCAAGGAAGACCGAGGTTGGAAAGACATCGGCACGTCAAAGGAACTCATTGAACAGCATTCGCTCTGTGCCGGATGCCCAGAGTCCATGGCGTTTCGTTATATCCTGGCTTCGCTCCCCAATCCTGAAGACACGGTCATGGTCGGCTCGACCGGATGCACGAGTCTCGTGTTCCCGATGGTGGCCGTTCATAACATTCACTCCCTCTTCGGAAACCAGAATGCCATCGCGTCAGGGCTCAAGCGGGCGTTGAGCGTCCGTTTCCCGGATCGCATCAAGGATGTGGTGGTGCTTGCGGGCGATGGCGCGACGGTGGATATCGGTTTGGATATGACGCTGCAGGCCTGGTTCCGGCAGGAAAAGTTCACCACCATTTGCTTCGATAACGAACTGTACGCCAATACCGGCGGCCAGGAAAGCGGTCTGATGCAAAAGGGTTTCGTGGCCAAAATGGCTCCGGTCGGAAAACTCTTCGACAAAGTACGCCTTCCCGAGATTGCGCGGGAGTCCGGCTGTCACTACGTCGTCAACTGCACGGTGAGCAAGCCGTCGCTGGTCGAGAAGGTCGTTCGCAATGCGGTCTTGATCGCCCGCGAAATCGGGCCGACCTATCTTCAGCTCTACACGCCCTGCATCCTGGAAATCGGTAAGAACAGCATGGAAGGCCTGCAGGAAATGCGGGATTCCGAGAAACCGGCCGAACGGTTTGCCTTCAAGGAATATATCAGCGAGCCAGCGAGGCAGCTTCTGGCTGAGCGCGATGCCAAGGCCAAAGAAAAGAAAGCCGCCGCGAAGCAATTGGTTTCGTGAGAGGCATCAATATCACCACCGCACGCGCGGCTAAGAAAGAGTGAGGTTTGAGATGAGTCTTGATTATGTGAAATTCACACCGGGATTTGAGCAATTCATGCCGAAGGAATACCGGGACATGGTCGAACATGGACCATTCGGGAAAAAGACGACGGTCTCGCAAATGGGCAGCTTCAAGGAAATTCTGGAAGAGCACCCGATGTGTGCGGGTTGTGCCATGACGCTGTTTATTCGTTTGGCGATCATTGCCTTCCCGAATCCTGAAGACACCATTACGGTCGGGACTGCAGGGTGCGGCAGATTGGCGATTTCGCAGGCAGCGATTCCGTTCGTATATGGGAATTATGGCGACCAAAATGGCGTGGCCAGTGGCCTCTCGCGGGGCTTGCGGCTGCGGTTCGGAGATAAGCCAAAGGATGTGGTGGTGATCGCGGGTGACGGTGGAACGGCCGACATCGGGTTCCAGCAGGTCCTCCACTCCTGGTTCCGGAAGGAGCGATTTACGACCATCATGCTGGACAACGAGGTCTATGGCAACACCGGTGGACAAGAAAGTGGGATGACGACGCGAGGCGCAGTGCTCAAGATGGCGCCGTTGGGAAAGAAATTCGAAAAAATGGACATGGTCACGATGGCCAAGGTCGCTGGCTGCTCCTACATTGCCACGGTCGTGCCGAATAACCCGCGGCGAGTGGAAAGCGTCATCAAGAAGGCGGTGTTGATCGCTCGAGACATCGGCCCTACCTATATTCAAGCCTATACGTCCTGCAACATTGAATATGCGATTCCCACGGATAAGGTGATGGAAGATGCCAAGACCGTCGAGGACGATCGCTACAAGTTCACCGAATATGTCAGCGATGAAGCGAAGGCTTATCTGGCAGAGCGTTACGGTTACAAAGAATTTATCCCTAAGGCGACGGCTGCAGTAACGACGGCATAGTCAGAAGGCAAGCCACTCGAATCCAGGACACATGGTCTAGGGCGCCGCTGGCGGGGAGGAGTTGAGTCTCCTGCCCGCCCGTCGCCATTGGCTCGGTGCTGACTGAGTACTGGCTGCCATGCCCAATGATTAGGGTACAGCGGTTTTTCGGAAAGCCCCCTCGGAGGGAGGAGGAATCATGGCCGGACAGAAACCCACGCTCACACTACTCAAGACTCAATACACCCTGAGTTATGGTATGAGATTGGATAGGGGGACGGCTTCCGAGTTCGCACATCCTCATGTCGCGGTCCCGTTACCGGACGGAACAGAAGGTGGCATGGCATTGCACGTCATCAATGGCACGCCAGAAGAAATCAAAGCGCGGCTCCTTGAAAGTGTGGACGCGTTTTTTGAGCTTCATGCCGATGCCTGAATGATCCGCCTTGAACTTAGAGACGCGGGCATCTTCACCATAACCTGCAACCATTCGCCCAGATGGCAAACCTCTAGCAGGCTGTTGAAAAACCATTTCGCTGTTCCTGAAAAACGTGATGCGTGAGTCGAGGGAGCTATTCAGAACGCCCGCAGGATGGTCAAAAAGGTCGTCTAGCGCGGCGGCAGCGAGGCGAGGAGGCGAGGCGTACCCTTGCGGTACGTTGAGCCTTCGGAGCGACGCGAGAACAAAGCTGGCGGACTTTTTCACCATCCTGCTAGTGTAGTGTCCCAAAAGTAGCAGGCATATGTATTGCGTCTTCGGTGCGCCTCTCGTACAAGGAGGTGCTCCCCATGAAGACCGGCCGACTGAAAGCGACCTTGACCTTGACGACCGACGAAGTGGCTCAGTTGCACAGCCTCATCACCGCGCGCTCGATCCCCCACAGCCTGGGGACGCGTGCCCGTATGATCATGTTGTCGCATGAAGGCCTGAGCAACGGGGCGATTGCCGAGAAGCTGGGCGTGACGAAGGCGACGGTGGGCAAGTGGCGTCACCGATTCATCCATGATCGCCTGGCGGGCCTCCATGATGAGCTCCGCCTCGGCCGGCCGCGCTCGCGCGCCGACGAGGCGATTGCCGCCTTGATCACCAAGACGCTCCGCACGACGCCCACGGCCAGCCCGCACTGGAGTTGTCGGACGATGGCGGAGGCCCCGGGATTCCCCAATCCATGGCCATCGCATCTGACAGGCCTTTGCGCTCCAGCCTCATCGACAGCGTACCTGTAAGCTCTCTACTGACCCCTTCTTTGTGGGGAAAGGTCCGCGACATCGGGGGCCTCTACCTCAATCCGCCGGACAAGGCGCTCGTGTTGTGTGTGGATGAGAAAACTCAAGTCCAGGCCCTGAATCGCACACAACCGGTCCTTCCCCTGGGGCTGGGCTACGTGGAGGGCGTGACGCACGACTACATCCGTCACGGCACCACGACCTTGTTCGCCGCCCTGAACGTGGCCACCGGCGCCATCATCAGCCAATGTCGGCGGCGGCACCGCCATCAGGAATTTCTCGCGTTTCTGCGCCACATCGACGACAGTGTGTCCGGCGATCTGGCGATCCATCTCATCGTCGATAACTATGCGACGCATAAACATCCGAAGGTCCGCACCTGGCTGGCCCTGCGGCCTCGCTACCACGTCCACTACACGCCGACGTACGCCTCCTGGCTCAACCAGGTGGAGCTCTGGTTCCGTCGGATCTCTCAACCGGCCATTCGTCGTGGGTCCTTCCGTAGCGTCAAGGAGCTGATTGGCAAGATTGATCATTTCGTGCAAACTTATAACGCCAAGGCCCGGCCCTTCAGGTGGACCGCCAGGGCCGATTCCATCCTGGGTAAGGTTCAACGACTTTGTGAACGTATTTCAGGGACGCAACACTAGGGCCTTTCTCTTCAAATAATTAAGTTGCAAGAAATCAATGGCTTGACCTCTCAATGGCCGCGCGGCCGTTGACACAGCCGCTTTGTGCCCTGTACTGTGGGCTATGACGTTTCGAACCACGCCGACTGTCCCATCTCTCGCGCCGCTCCGTTTTCTGCGCGTCTGATTCTCCGGTCTTCGCTGCTTCTACGCCAGATCCTCCGTCTTAGACCACCGGTCCGAGCATGCGTGCAGGTCTGCCTTCACAACAGAGTGCCGCTTTCGGTAGGCACCTACAAAGGAGTATGCGATGACACAGGAACAATTCCAGCAATTTTGGTTACAGCTCAAGGCTCCCTTGAAAGCCAAGTGGGAGAAAATCACCGACGGTGATCTTGGAGAGATCCAGGGGAATCTCGCGTCGTTCACCGACATTCTCCAGAAGCGTTATGGCGATACGAATAAGGACGAAGTGAGAATCTGGGCGGATCGCCGACATGCCCATTGGAGCGGAAACTATTTTGGGTATAAAGATCCCCAACCTGCTTCTTAATCTGCATCGGTTACAGAGTTGAGACATTCCGATAAGTCTATCGCTCACCGCTTCGGTGAGAAACAGAAAGAGAGTCGGTACTATGGCGAAGATCGTCATCAATAAAAGTTATGATCGGTTCTGCGTGAGCCACAAGGCGTTCCTGCGCTTGCGTGAGTTGGGACAACCGGATGCCTTGAAGGAGACGGATCTGGGGGCCTATTGGCCTTCTGCGGCTGGTCCTCTGGAGCCGAGCCTCAATCAATGTGGGGTGCAGATTCCGCGGGATGATCAAAGGCTTGTTCAAGTGGTGGAGGAGTTGCGCGGAGAGGCCAATGGACACTGTGCCGAACTCAAGGTGGTCACTATTCCTGATAACGTGCCTTGGGTCATTGCCGTAACAAATGGAAGCGAGCACGTGAGCGAGCAACATCGCACCTGGAGTTGAACCCGATGACGCCATCAGAAACGGTTATTCCTGTCGCCGGTTTGAATTCGAATCACAGCTCGTCGGCGGTTACGGCTTGCACAATAGTTTCTCGCAAGCGGCTTAAAATGCGAAAGATGGGAAGTCTGACCTGTCATGAAGAAGAGGTTGAAGACCTGCTCTCTGAAGGTGAATCCACCTAGACCTTTCCAGTCAATCTTTGGGCAGGGTCAGTTACCGTTTTTCTGATGACCCTGCTCATCTCCTTCTGTTCCCACCTGATTACTGAGCATATACTTAGCCATAGTACCAATCAAATTTCTGTGTGTGGTTCTGTTGTGTGCCCAATCGAGTTCTCTCACCGGCCGGCCCCCGTATACTTTGATCTAAGCCGCGTCGCTGTTTGTGGTGATTGCGATGAAAGCCGGGCTGGAGGCGCGGCGGCAGTTCCTGAGAGTTGTAAATGAAAGCCGTCGCTGCGGTCAAAGCACCGCGCCAAGCCCCTGATCTCGCTAATAAGTCCAAGTAAGCAGAGTCGTAAACACATTTTTGTTGTAATTATAAACAGGAATGTTAGAGCCGTTGAGCACCCCTTGATACTGTAGTGCCAATGTGAGGTTGCGGGGCAAGGCCTTCGCTATCTGGAAAAAGACGTCCTGCTCGGTGTCTCGACGTGGCGATAGTTGGCCGGAGTCATCTAAGAAAATCACCTGCGCATGGTTGTAATCGCGCCAGTGCACTTCATAGTCGAGCCGCACATTCAGGTCATACCATGGGAGGGTTGTTTGTCCCCCAAGCTGCAGTCGATGGCCGGAATAGGCGAAGCTCGACCCGCGAGCGGCGTCGGTATCATGCTGATAGCCCACTCGCACAATGTATTTGTCTTGCCGAAACCGAAAGGCATGGAGAAATCCGATCATGTTGTTGAATGCATCTCGTGACTCGGGACCGAACCGAATGTCGTTATTGCCTGGTTCCGCGTAAAATTCCTTGCGCTGATAGCGATAAAGAATGGTGGTCAAGTTTTCCATCCTGCCCAGGACCGGAAGTGTAGCGGCAGGCGGGACCAATGTGACGGGGAGGGTGAGACTGTGCCGCGAGAGAAAGCCGGTGAAGTCGAGAAACATATAGTCGTAACTGTACTGCCCCCCGACCTCGTACGGCATCGTCCCGATGGTCCCTCGATAGACGCCGGCCAAGCCCGCTAAGTGATCTTGAATATTAAAGCTTCCTACACCAGAGTTGGTATTCACGGTTTGATAGTAAGAGTAGGTGACGGTCGACTCGACCGGCCCGTCGCGATACCAGGCGTAATCGCCGCGGGCTGAGGTCACCAGTCCCGGAGACTGGGTGGTGCGCGAGCGGAGCGCCTCCGCCACCGGATCGTTACTTTTGCGAGGATTGACGGCGACATTGTCGTCGTAATAGCCCCCCACGGCTACTTGCAGACGCAGGCGTTGGGTTTCCGGGCCCCGCTTAGTCGCCGCGAGGGCCTCCTGAACACGCACGGATGCGCCCGTGACCGGCGAGCTAGGTTGCACGCGTTGCGCGGAGGCCAATTCGGCTTGTGCCTGGTCCGAGAGGCCGAGGACTCCCAGCGCGAGTCCCCGATAGAACGATGCGAGTTGTCGGAGATCCGGATCGGATGAAACGTTCACGCTCAATGCCGCCGCCGCGCGGTCGTAGTCTTTCTGCCGATAGCGAAGAAACCCCACATAAAACCCGAGGTTCTCACGGTCTGGCTCCCGACGAAATACATCTTCGAGCAGAGGAGCGGCCTTATCATATTGTCTGACTGCAAAATGAGTGGTGCCCAGTTGATAGGTAACTCCCAGATCAGACGGGCGAAGGGTATGCAAGGCCGTGAGAGGAGCGACCGCCTGTTCTGCCTGTCCCTTCGCCAGATGACAGAGGGCTAGGTAGTAGAAGGCACGGCCATGACGCGGATTGAGCGCGACGGCTCTCAAAAACAGTGAGATGGCCTCATCGTACCGTTTGGCATCATAGGCAAAGATGCCTTCAGCGACCAATACTTCCGCGTCCGCTTCCTGAGCCTGAACAGGATTGGGCAATCCTATAAGCGTGAGAATAAGGAAGATGGCTGCTAGGTGTCTCAAGGAGAGAAAACGGCGCCATCGATTCGGGATATCGGTTCTACAGACATGATGCCGGCTCATTGAATTGTTCTCCATCTCACCGTCGCACATGCGTCTCTTTCAGGACTTGACCTCCGCGCGATCGGCCTTCTACTATACGATACCTCCTGCTGATTTTCCGAGCCTGAACGGCGTGAAAGCGGCAGCCAGCAACGGTTTACAGCCATGCTCTCAACGGAGGGATGCTCGTTTTTGAACAGTTTCCAAACGAGGGGTGGCGTCTATGAGAACGGTCGGCTTCTGTGTAGGGGTGCTCGCATGTTCGAGCACGTTCTTATTAGGTGCCACGACTGGGCTTTGGGCAGAGGATCCACCGGGACCTCCCTTCGGCGATAGGCGTGCGGTGGGGGTGGTGATGGGCGTTGCCGGGGGATCGGTTTCGATTGTTTCCACCGGACCTTCTTCTCGTATCGCGAAGGCGGGTGATCTCATTGTTGCCGGCGAGGAGATCCACGCCGGCGTCGGCGCGAGGGTAGATCTATTGTGGGACCATCGCGCATTGCTGACATTGCATGATGAAGCACGAATGGGCATCCAGGAACTCCATCATGGCCAAACCGAATTGCGTCTTCACCATGGTTCCGTGCGGATCGCCTTGTCCTATAATGCCGGGCGGATGACCGACAGACTCACGCTCCAGACGCCGTTCGCCCGAATGGTGAGCCGGGGCGGGATTATGGAGGCCACGGTGATGGGAGGGGAGTCGCGGTCGTTCTTTGCACGCCTGATCAATACGCCGCCGGTGGAAACGCTTCGGGTGTTTGAAGGGCAGGCGCGAGTCGAGCCTTTGACCGAAGAGGGCACCCCTTTTTCCCTCAAGGCAGGATCAGAGATCTCACTGAAACCTGGGAGGGCTCCTTCCGTCTCGGAGATACGGCAGAGTCAGCGCTTGACGGAACCGCTTGTCGTCAGCGAAGAACATCGAGGGCTTCCGCATCCGATCATGCGTCAAATCGCTAACGCCCATGTCGGTCTCGCGCTTGAAGAGGAGAAAGAACTCCAGCAAACTGCGAGGGCGAAACATGAGAAGGAGCTGCCCGGTATGGCTGCCAAAGGGGCTATCCTGTCGATCAGCACCGGCTTACCGTTTATCCCCGGCACCCTCCAAGCGGCCGCAGTTGGAAATTCTACAGGAGGCCCGTCACCGTCTATGTCGCCGCCTGTTCTTTCTCCGTCGGTAGCTGCGCCGATTCAAGGCGCTGGTGCCGGCATAGGGTCCGCTCAGTCCGGAGGCCTGAACACCAGCGGGCTCCTGCAGCAAATTCTGAACGATGTCGGAAAAGGGGCGAAGGGTCGAGGGAAGAAGTGAACTCACGAATAGGTAGGGAAGCCTTTAGAAAGAGCGACAGGCTTCTGATCGGACTCTCATGACTGCTTCCTGCTGAAATTCGCTTTTGTATCTCCACATGATCTGTTGGATGGCCGTGTCATGCTGCTGATTTCCCTCATGCGTCAATTGAAGGATGTGCGAGGTTTCCTGCTCGACAATGCCGGTTGCCATTTTCCATCGGCCAGACGCTGCCCATGAGGTCAATCCCTCGGGGAATGCCGGCATCACGATGTTATTGACGAAAGACTCCCACTCCATCGCGGTGACAATCCCGCCTGGTTTCGCCGTGCCGAAATAAAGTGTTTCTGTGATGACAGCACGCTCGCGTGGCAAACAAGTGAGGGGTCGGGGAAATCCACAACCTGTGAGGAGGAACAGCGCGGCGCCTAGAGAGAGGACGGGATTCAGAAGCATATGGAGAAGAGAGCACTTATGAAGCTTTTGAGTTTCACGGCGTAGCGGAGATCATGCCCCGCCCATTCCACAACTATTTCTTAGATTTGCCTGAGTTTTGAGGGGATGTCTTCGGAGAGTCTTTTTCTTTGTCGCCTCCTGTCACCTTCTTGAATGTGTCGCCGATCGCCGGTCCGATTTTTGGAATCTCTTCTTCAATGTTCTTGGCAGCGCTCTTAATTCCTCGTCCTATATTTTCGAGGGTCAGACCCTGGTTGGATCCAACCTTTGTTGTATCCGTCGTATCTGACGCTGCGGATGATACCGAGGTCAAGGCGGCAAGCATGAGAAACGGGAGTGTTGGGAGACAAATCGCTAGACGCATCGTGAACCTCGTTTCTCCGGAATAATATCGGAGAATGTGATGTTGGGCAATGGGGCTCCACGTGAAATTGATTAAGGGGGGACCGCAAATGATGCGGCTGGTATCAGTATACCTGTTGACCCTCAGTGCCGGCATGCGGTAGAGTGTCGAATAGTGCAGCATTCCCTCGGTTCTCTGATCCCGTCTTAATGCGATCACAACGAAAGGATAGCTCCGTGCAGACGACTTCGTTTACGAGTTTTGACACCCTTGGTGTGTCTCCGACCCTCCTGCGAAACCTGACCAAAGCCGGTTTCGCCGAACCGACGGCCATCCAGGCGCAAGCCATTCCCCATGCGCTTGCGGGCCGTGATGTCCTCGGATGTGCGCAGACTGGAACCGGAAAGACTGCGGCTTTCGTGATTCCCATGCTGGAGCGGCTCAGTGGAACGCCGAAAGGTCAACCTCGTGCCCTGATTCTCGCGCCGACCCGTGAATTGGCGATCCAGATTCAAGGAACCATTGACACGTTGGGACGCGACCTACAGTTGTTTGCGACCACGGTGGTGGGTGGGGCGGACATGCAGGCTCAAGTCAGAGGCTTGCGCCAACGTCCGGATATTATTGTTGCAACTCCCGGACGCTTGCTGGATCACATGTGGAATGGAACAATCAGCCTCCTGGCCATGACGATTTTGGTCCTGGATGAGGCCGACCGAATGTTAGACATGGGATTTTCACAGCAGATCAATCAGATCCTCGATGCCATGCCGGAAGAGCGCCAGACGTTGCTCTTCTCCGCCACTATACCGACTGACCTTGCTCGTTTGGCACAAGCCAGCGTGAAGAATCCCGTGCGTGTCATGGTCACCAAGTCTGCCACGACTGCCGACGGTGTCTCACAAGCCGTGCACCATACGACGCATGACCGTAAGAATGCGCTCTTGATGTCGCTCCTTCAGTCCGAGTCCGATACCATCCTCGTCTTTGCGCGGACGAAACATCGTGCGGACCGATTGGGAAATATGCTCGACACAGCCGGCCATCGCGTTGCGGTGCTCCATGGCGGGCGTACGCTGCCCCAGCGCCGGGCAGCTTTAGAAGGGTTTCGACGGGGAACGTTTCGCGTGTTGGTGGCGACCGATATTGCCGCACGCGGGATCGATGTGGCAAATATTGCGCACGTCATCAACTATGATGTGCCTAATTGCCCTGAGGACTACGTCCACCGTATAGGAAGGACGGCTCGCATGAGAACAACCGGCCGCGCCACGACATTTGTCACCGCCGAAGACCACGAGCAACTGCGCGCGATCGAGCGCTTGTTGGGTCAAGCGGTGCCGCGGGCCGAGGGGAGTCTGGCGGGATCTGGTGCCGCGGGACTTTCTGAGGGACAGGCACCACGCAGCGAACCGGAGCGCCGCCGCCGCCGCGGAGGATCAGCCCAAGGGTGGAGGCAAACTGCCGATGGTAGCGCACGGGATTCGAAGGGCGAAATCAAACGTGGAAGCGATCTTGGGCCGGTGTCTTAATTTTTCCGATCATACGTTGCAAGGGAGGAATGATGGTGAGTGACCAGAAACAAGATGCGCCCCGGGCAGTGAGTCAGTGGCTCAGAATTCCTGACGGAACAATGGTGCAACATCGTTTGGACGGGCAAAAAGGGCATATCGACGGATTGACCGAGATTGTGACAGGCCCGAGCAGGAATCCTGATGGACGCACGCAGTATCGGATCAACGTCGGGAAGGGCGACCGGGTGCTCATTGCGGAAGAGGATCTGCTGATCGTGACGGATGCCGAAGGGTTGGTGAAGATGGCGAAGGAAAAAGGTGAATACCGATCACTGGTGAACAAGCAGCTGCGTGGAGTGTTTGGAGAAGACCGTTTCGTCAAGACCGCCTGATGACGGGTTAGTCAGGTGAGGCTAGGACAGCCCAGGAGCCCCTGTTTAGTACAGGGGTTCCTGGGGACCCCATTGCAACCCTTCCAGATCAGGATCATTTCCCTCTGAAGTCGCGGGCCGTATCGGTTTATCCGCTTTGCGCTGCATACGACGGGCTTCTTTCTCTCGCTGTTTAACTTGTTTGGCCTTTTCTCGATCGCGTTTTGCGATGGTGGTTTTGCCTGCTCTTGCGATGGTTGCCTCCTCCTATTCGTGTTCCCTGGGCGGTAATCGAATAGCCTTGTGTCGTTAGGAGCCGGACGGCCGCCGGGCGGTACGAGTCGCGCTGGTCCGCGCAAGCGCTCGTGCGGGACGAGCCTGCGTTTGTTCCGACCTCGCCCGAGTTTCCGCTCCGAATCCTGAACTTGCCAAGTTGGTGACCTGACGACGGATATCTTCCATCGGAGTCTCTTGGGATTCTAACGAAGGGTCCACGAGTCCAAGTTGGGTCCAGCGAATTCTCAGCTTCGGGACGGTTCGCTTTTTCTTATGTGCAGGTTTGTTGCCCCGCCAAACGGACGTAATTTTCATCGTACACTCCTTTCGACGAACAACAGGATGGCGATGTCCAGGCCATCAAACTGGGTGCAATGGGGGCAAAGATGACATCACGCCCCATGCGCGGCCCTTCAAAGTCGAATGAATGAGCCGTAGGAGGAACAGACGGAAGGGGTACGATCGCGTAGCAATGTCTCAGAAACGCGAAGCGTCGGGCGTTGCTCATAACTCGTACGGTGAGGCAATTTATCATGCTTTTGATGGTCTGGTCAATGAGCCGACTGCGCTTCGAATGGGCGAGCCATGAGTCCCAGGCAAGACATGTGTCGCTTCCTGCCGCAGATTGCAGGCAGAAGTCTCTCCATCTATCCGGTCTTCCCACCGGGTTAGGGGAGGGGACTGGGCTCCGACGACCTGGTGGCCGGTCTCCGAATGCCAAGTTTTCTCAAGCGGCTCCGTAATGTTTCGGGATTGAGTCCGAGTAGATGAGCCGCTCCCTGATCCCCATAAATTCGCCATTTCGTCCGTTCCAATACCTCCATGATGTGCTTGCGTTCCACGACAGCCAGGTTTTCAGGCTGTTTCCCGAAGACGTCCGAACCAGCCTCGAGAGGCGGAAGAAGCATTTCGTCCACCGTGACGCGTGATGATCCGGATAAAATGACGGCCCGTTCGATCACATTGTGAAGTTCACGCACGTTGCCGGGCCAGTCATAGGTGAGTAGACGGGCCATGGATTGAGGATCGAACGCGAGCCGCGGCCGTTTTAATTTGACTCCAACTTGAGCGAGAAAATGCTGCGCGAGGAGAGGAATATCTGTCCGCCGCTCCCGAAGCGCGGGTAAGGCAATGGGAAAAATATGGAGGCGGTAGTAGAGGTCGGCTCGAAAGGTGCCGTGCTGAATTGCGGCGGATAGATCCGCATTGGTGGCGGCGATCAAGCGAACGTCCACCGGAACGGGATGAGTGCCGCCGATTCTATCCACCATCCCGTCTTGGAGAACACGCAGCAACTTGGCCTGTGTCTCCATCGGCATTTCGCCGATTTCATCGAGAAATAAGGTGCCGCAATGAGCCAATTCGAAGCGCCCGGCCCTCCGCAGTTGCGCGCCGGTAAAGGCCCCTCGTTCATGCCCGAACAACTCGCTCTCTATCAGACCTGCAGGAAGCGCAGCGCAGTTGACCCGAATAAACGGTTTATTGCTGCGGGCACTCAAGTCGTGAAGGGCCTGAGCCAGCACCTCCTTGCCTGTTCCAGTTTCTCCGAGAAGAAGGACCGTCGTGTCCGTCGGAGCGACCGCCTTGACAAGGTCGACCACCTTTGTGAAGGCGGGTGATGTGCCGACGACCAATCGGAGGTTGCGGCTGGCCTTGACCTCTTCCGCGAGATATTCATTTTCGCGGCGCAACTGCTCGCTGAGTTGCTTGATTTGCTGGTAGGCCCGCACGTGATCGATGGCATAGGCGATCTGGGTCGCGACCTGCTGAAGGAATTTGCAGTCGTCGGGATGGGGATCGCCCGGTTGCATGCTGCCGATGTTCAATGTGCCGAGACAATGTTCCTGGACGAGCAGGGGTAGATTGATCATCCGCCCAAGGCCCTCCTGGACATAGTAACGATCCTCCCAAAACACTTGTTCGCGCTGCAGCTCCGGCCGCACGTGTAAGCGCCGGTGATCGTAGACCCAGCCGACCGCGCTGCCTTCGCGGGGAATGACGCTGTCGTGCGCGAGGGCCGGTGTGGCCAGATTCGTCACGACGGCATAAAACCGAAAGGCATCGGTGCTGGGTTCGTACAGCGTGATGCCGGCGCGATCCCAGGGGATCACCTTTTGGATTTGATCGGCGATGACCCGCCAGAGACTTTCAATGTCCCGCTGCGAGTTCAGGGCATTCGTCACTTCGAGAAGCGTCTCGAAATTAAGGGTAGCGCGCTGCATGGCCGTTCAAAAATTCGTCCAGAGCTGCACGATGCCCCAGTCCTGGTCGGTGGACGTGCCGAGCTGCTGCCGGATATAGGGACCGGAGAAAAAGTGGCCGTACATGACCGCCAGCGACACTTTGCCATCAGCGAACATGTGGCTCCATGCGATATCGACTTCGTCGCCGATGTGTGTGGTTGTGTTGTCGAATCGGGAAAAAATCAACGGACCCTGTGACCCACGGTACCAGTTGTCGCGGGCGCTTGCCAAGTACTTGCGGAGAGCCCAGACTTCGACGTGATCGCGCGTGGTGGGGCGTGCCTGGAAATTGATCTGAGGTTGTACGCTGTTGCGCCAGGCGCCGTTCAGCATGTACCCGACGTGGAGAAAGTTGGTCGGAAATAAATTCTCAAACGTATTGGCATTGCCGCCGCAAGTGCGGGCAAGGGTTCCATCGGTCGTCACGCAATTGCTGTCGCCGTCACCCGAAGCATAGTCAAAGCCAATGGCCAGCCTGGGCTTCCAGCGGTGGTTATACCAGGTGTGGCCGAGCCACGTACCGGAAGCCCAGGCGTTGATGGTGAGGTTACGTTGATTGTCGGATCCGAAGCCGTCCGCAGCGCGACCGAATTGATAGGCCGTTTCCTGCACAAAGTCCCAATTGCCGTCGCGGAGTTCCACGCGGAGCCCGACCATGTGCCGAAATTGGGAGGCTGACTTGGGCATGTAGAGACCAGGATTGGCGCGTTCCGGGAGTCGGTTCGAGTAGAGCACATAATACGGTTCAACCACCATTCCTGGAAGGCTTCGAATTTGATTGTAGAGCACCACCATGTCGACATCGCTGCCGGCGTCGGTGGCATGGTGCGCGAGGGCTTGATCGCACATTCCCGTCGAGCCGACATCCGGCCTGCAGGTCAAGAGATTCGGACTCACGCTCCCTCCGGGATGGCCTTGTCCGAGGTCCGTTTCAGAATTGCGAAACCAACCGAATTTCATGTCGAAGTCGGTCCTGGCGTAACTCAGCATGACTCCGTCGTGCGAGTAACCGGTGTTCGCCCAGTCGAAATGTCCGAACAGACGTTGGTTTCCGAACACGACATACTGACGACCGGCTTTCACGCTCAGGCCCTCGATGCCGGCCAGGTTACGGATCAGCGCATAGCCGGCTCGTATGCCCAGTCGACACTGTCCAGAACGTTGCGCGCCGCATTGATGGTTCAACGCGTCGCCGTCCCGACCATATCCGGTAGGGTCGCCGCTGCCACCCCACGTGGCCGAATCCTGCAGCTCCAAGTAAAAATTGAGATTAGGCGACGGATCATAGCCCAGGCCCAGCCTTGCCCATTGTTGGATGTAGAAGTCGCCGGCCTTGCTCCCCTCGTGCGCAGAGGTTCCTGATCCGGAGGCGCTCAGACTGTTACAGGCGCCGTTGATCGGCCGACCGCCCCCGAAGCAGACGCCGTTGCGCCATTCGGGCCGGACGCGGAGGTCGGCACGCATCCAGAATTTTGTGAGGTCAAAGGCCTGCCAGGCCGGCCATGTGGCGACCTGATCAGGCTGGATCACAGCGATCGCAGTCGACGTAAATACCGGACCAATCGGTCCGTAGTCGGCCTGCCCAGCCTCAGCGTAGAGGGGACGTGGCGCGAGCACGATCCATGAGGTCTCCGTGAGGACGAGACACAACAGGAGAAATGTCCACGTGGCGGTGGGACGATGCATCGGCGATCATGGAACATGGAATCCTTTCTCTCGGTGTCAGGGCCGACGGACGGTTATAGAAGCCGCCGGCCCCGATGCAGATTCACTGTTCGATGAATGGACGGCAACTAGAAACTCATGCCTGCTCGCTCTTCCATGTTGCGCATGAACTCTTCATGCTCCCTCACCGTGTCGGCGCCCTTCGCGCGGATATGCCGATCTCGGGCGTGGAATTCATCGGGAGTCACGCGATAGCAAAAATCCCACAAGGCATCGGCGCTGTGTTCATCGATGCCTCCGACTCGCGCTTCCAGCATGACCATCAGCTGATTGACGCCATCATACGTGGCGCGCCGGTTGCCGCCGCGGTGCAGCTCGCGGATCTTGCTCGTCTGGTCGACATAGGCCTGGAAGGTTCCGGGAATGAGATTTTTTTCGGCCATAGTTTGATACGTGACCACTTGTCCGAGCAGCTCCTCCGCCCAGGCGGGAGACTTCTGGTTACTGTTCCAGACAACCGGTTCGAGGCTGTCGGAGAATCCTTGGGCAGGGGTGAGTCCCTGTCCGTGCCAAACTCCGGGGAGCTATGTATATGACGCGCGGCTACGAGTTTCTGTCTCACACTAAAGCAACGCCCATGCCATTTTTAAAGACATATAGCGGACAGTAACCTTTTGATTTGTAGAGAGTAACCAGATGAAATTTAGGAGTGACTGAGATGAATCGTGAAAGGAAACGGTGAGGCGTTACATATAACGGCTGGCGGTTCGGAGCGGTGATCCTCCATGTGAAAAATCGACGACCTGTCGCGATGCCGGTCTGGGCGTCTTAGGTCATTGTCGATTGCCCCAGTGCTTGAGAAAGACGGCGGAAAGCGCCGGCAATGTTAAAGTCACTGAGTGGGTTCGTCCATGCAGGGGCACGGGCATCGCGTGGACTCCGCCCCCATTGCCCCAACCACCACCGCCGTAGATCGCGGCATCGCTGTTCAACACTTCTCTCCAATATCCGCCTCGCGGCGCTCCGATGCGATAATTAGGTCGGGGAACGGGGGTGAAGTTGCACACCACCAGTATGATATCGTCGGTGGCCTGTCCTTTTCTGAGCAAGCTGATCACGCTCGATTCGACATCCTGACAATCGATCCATTCGATGCCCGAGGGATCGACATCTCCCTCATGAAGGGCCGCTTCCTGGCGATAGGTGCGATTGAGATCTGTGACCCATTGCTGCATGCCGCGATGCAACGGGCGATCTAGCTGGTCCCACTGCAATTGGGCATCATGCGCCCATTCCGCCTGCTGGCCGAACTCGCCTCCCATGAACAAAAGTTTTTTGGCGGCTTGTGAATACATATGCCCGAAGAGCACGCGCAGGTTGGCGAATTTCTGCCATTCGTCCCCCGGCATTTTTCCTAACAGAGAGCCTTTGCCATAGACCACCTCGTCGTGAGAGAGGGGAAGCACGAAATTTTCATGAAAGGCGTAGAGCATGCGGAAGGTGAGATGATGATGATGGTATCTCCGATTGATAGGATCTTCCTGCATGTAAGTCAGCGTGTCATGCATCCAGCCCATATCCCATTTCAAGCCGAAGCCCAAGCCCCCCAGATACGTGGGACGGGACACCAACGGCCAGGCGGTGGATTCTTCGGCAATGGTTTGTACATCGGGATAGTGCCGATAGACTTCTTCATTGAAACGTTTCAGGAACGATATGGCCTCGAGATTTTCGCGTCCGCCGTACCGGTTCGGAATCCATTCCCCTTCTTTCCGTGAGTAATCCAAATACAGCATGGAGGCCACGGCATCCACGCGCAGGCCGTCAAAGTGGTACTTGTCCAACCAGAACAGCGCGCTGCTGATGAGAAAACTCCGCACTTCATTACGCCCGAAATTGAAGACAAAGGTATTCCAATCCGGCTGGAACCCTTGCTGCGGGTCGGCATGTTCATAGAGATGCGTGCCGTCAAAGAATCCCAACCCATGTTCGTCGGTCGGGAAGTGAGACGGCACCCAATCCAGCAACACTCCGATACCATGGTTGTGCAAGGTATCGATGAGGTACATGAGATCCTGAGGCGTGCCGTAGTTGCCGGAGGGCGCAAAGTAGCCGGTCGTCTGATAGCCCCAGGATCCAAAAAACGGATGATCCGTCAGGGGAAGAAACTCCACATGTGTGAACCCCATCTGCTGTAAGTATTCGGCCAGGGGAACCGCCAGTTCACGATAACTCAGCGAGCGGTGTTGTTCCGCGGCGATTCGTTTCCACGAACCCACATGCATCTCATAAATCGCGATCGGTGCATTCAGCGCGTTCGATTGCCGGCGTGTGCGCATCCAGTCGGCATCCGTCCAATCGTAACCGAGATCCCACACAATCGATGCCGTCTTGGGCGGAATTTCATTGAAGAAGGAAAGGGGATCACTCTTGTCGACTTGATAACCGGAGTGGCGGGAATGGATGCGGTATTTGTACAGCGATCCCTTCGCGGCTTCCGGGATGAACCCTTCCCACACTCCGGAAAATCCTCGCGGATACAACCGGTGCGCCCCATCCTGCCAGTCGTTGAAGGAGCCGATCACGGACACCTGCTCGGCGTCCGGAGCCCAGACCGCAAAGTGCGTGCCTTGTTGTCCGTTGACCGTGCCGGGATGCGCTCCCAGCTTGTCGTAAAGGTGAAATTGCGTGCCCTCGTTGAACAGATAGACATCATCATCGGTCAGCCGGCTGGTCGAGTCACTGTGCATATTGATTGCTCCGTGCTGGGTCACTGGTTTACCTCATCTGTCGGCCGTCCTATCGCGCAAGGGTCGCAGGCTTCGTCCCCGCGCCCTGTCCCAACATCCGGAATGCCACTGGTCGATGTATCCACGCAGTGAAGGATGCCGGTCAGGGGGAGTGAAACCCAATCCGGTCGATTGTTTAATTCATATGTCAATTCGTAGAGGGCTTTGTCGAGCACATGCACGTCCAGTAGGAGATTGAATTCGAAGTCAGACTGCGAGGCGAATGGCGCCTCCCCGGCAACCGCGCGATAGCCATTAAGAAATGCCGCGCGGGCAGAGCGATACCACTGATCGGCCTCGGGCGCGAGGTTCTGACTCCTGCGTGCGATTGCCGGGTGATCGCGTCTTTGTCGTAGTGCCGCATGGGCGGCATAATGGAACGAGCGAATCATACCCGCGAGATCCACAATGGGGAGATGTTTGGCTCGGCGTTCCGCCAGCGGTTTGGCTGGTTCTCCCTCATAATCAATGATCGCAAAATCCTGTCCCGTATATAGCACCTGTCCAAGGTGATAATCGCCGTGGCAACGGATGCGCAGAGCCGTTATCGGCTCCCGGTCCATCACTCCCAAGCGATCCAGGATGCTGCGTTCCTGCGCCAACACCTTTTGTCCCAGCTCCTGGTTCGATGCGGCGAGCGCAGGCAACCGGTTGCGCAGCAACGCCAGGGCGTCAGAGGCGGAACGCTGCATAGCCTCACCGCGGGATTGTAAAAAAGACGCAGAACAAGGTTCGGGAGCAAAGGCTGGATCCGCGCTGGATTGCCCCAATACGATGTGTAATTCGCCGGTGCGCTGCCCTAGGAGCCGCGCGGCATCGACGAAACCCAAGGAAGCATCCGTGGCAGCCGCTTGGGCATTCAAACTTGGCCGTTCGACCGCCGGCGGCTCGGAAGCTATTCTGTTCTGATCCGGAGATGAGACCATTTCAAAGTAGCGGGAGAGCTGGGACAGCGTATATTCCCAAGCGTTGCCTTGGTTGGCCACAAACGTCTGCGCAAGCGCCAGAGTCGTTGGTTCGTCCCGCCCATGCCTGTATTCCAGCGCGCCGACGAGGGATGGAGAATGACGAAAGCCCCGAGCAGTGAGAATGCGACCGATTTCCAGTTCTGGATTCACCCCCGGCTCGACCCGGCGATAGAGTTTCATGATGACACGATCCCCGAACTTCACTGATGTATTGCTCTGCTCGGCTTTCATGACGGACACAGGGGCGGTATGCGGGCGCACTGCTGCCTCGTCGAATATCTTCGTCGCCGACCCGACTAACGCGCCTGAGGAACCCGCAACTTGCCCGCGGCGGCCCATGCTGGTCAAAAGCGTATAGGCGCAGTCCTCATTCCACATTGCATCGTACAGTACCCCGGCGTGAATTCCCTGGGGCAGAACCACCCTCAATGCGCCAATGACCGCGTTCGCATGATCGCGCTTGATTCGGTCCGCTTCCGTCTCGAACGCGGCGGTGATCGGAACCGTGTACCTGTCCATCCCTCCTTCGTCGTAACACACCTCGACAAAGCACAGCATCATGGAAGGTTTCCCCATGTCCACGTGCAGGACATCCGACAATGTGGCGGAGCGAATGGTTTTAGCTTTGCCCCCGAACCATCGAGATGCTGTCAGAAAGGCAGGCAGTAGTGCTTCGAGGTCCGCACGGGACGGGGGGGCAAAGGCTTCTTCCCAGTTATCGTGAATCGTGATCATGGGTTCCGTTCCTAGTCTCTGCCGGCTAAAGGAAGTAATCGAAGTCCTGCTCGCGCCGTAGATGGCGGCGAACGGCAAAAATCTGCACCGGCACTGAGTGGGGGTCGAGCTGTACGTAATTCCGAGATCCCTGCCATAAATAGTAGGCCTGGGTCAGTAACTCATGGAGCTGGAAGGGATGATCGCCGTCCAATCCCAGCGCCGCGAGATCCAGGTCAAGCCAGCCCGAATGCACATGGTGGGGGCTTAAATTCACCACGACCAGTATGACGTTCGCGCCGTCCGGCGACTGTTTGCTGTAGGCAATGAGCTGGTCATTGTCGATGGGATGGAATCGCAGGCTACCGTCATGCTGCAGTGCGGGATGATCGCGGCGAATGCGGTTGATCAGCCCGATAAATTCTTTCAGGCTGTCGGGTCGAGTGATGTCCCAGCGACGGATCTCATATTTTTCAGAGTCCAGGTATTCTTCGCTGCCGGGTTTCTGCGGACGGGCTTCACAGAGCTCAAAGGCCGGTCCGTAAATGCCATAGCTGGCCCCCAGCGTGGCGGCCAGGGCCAGCCGAGCCATGAAGAGGGGGCGGCCGCCATGTTGTAAATGTTCGGTCAGAATATCGGGTGTATTGGTCCATAGGTTGGGCCGGAAATATTCCCGTACTTCGGTTCGGGTCAGTTCGGTGAAATAGTCGGTCAGCTCGATCTTGGTATTGCGCCAGGCAAAGTAGGTATAGGACTGGGTGAATCCGATTTTGGCCAGGTGGTACATCACCTTCGGCCTGGTGAAGGCTTCCGAGAGGAACATGACGTCCGGATACCGGTCCTTCACATCGGCAATCAGCCATTTCCAGAAGGGAAATGGTTTGGTATGCGGGTTGTCTACACGGAAGATATGGACGCCCTGATCGATCCAGTACTGCACGATTCTCCGGAGCTCCTGCCACAGCTCGTGGGAAGCTTCGCCCTCGAAATTCAGCGGAAAGATGTCTTGATATTGTTTCGGAGGATTTTCCGCAAATTGTATTGTGCCATCGGGTCGCGTGGTGAACCATTCCGGATGTTCCTTCACGTAGGGATGGTCTGGCGAGCATTGAAAGGCCAGATCGAGCGCGATCTCGATGCCCTGGGCCTTCGCCGCGGTTATGAGTTGCTTGAACTCTTCCACGGTACCCAGTTGTGGATGGATGGCCGTATGACCCCCTTCGGAGGAACCAATGGCCCAGGGACTGCCCACCGAATCGGAGTCTCCCTGCGGGTTATTGTTTCTGCCTTTCCGGTGGGTCTCGCCGATGGGGTGAACGGGAGGAAGGTAGAGAATATCAAACCCCATGTCGGCGATGTAGGAAAGCCGCGCTTCACAATCCTTGAAGGTCCCGTGCGGCTGTTCGTCACTCACGACGGAGCGAGGGAACATTTCGTACCAAGCGCCGAACCGAGCCCTCGGGCGATCAACCACGGCGGCTAATTCTCGGTCGTACGTGGTGGCCAGGCGGCGGTCCGCGCACGTGGCCATGACGTCCGCCACTTCCTGCCCGAGCAAGAGGTCGAGCTGCGTCCCCACCCGATCTTGTGCCGACGACAGGGCTGCCTGAATGTCCTTCAGCCGCTGGCTCAGTTCACCCGATGCGCGGGGGGCGGCCTCCTCGACTAGACGCTTTCCGATCAGCACATCCACTGTGACATCCCGCTGAGCCGCCAGTCGCTTGCGCATGTCTCGCTGCCAGGTCGCGAACTGGTCGACCCATCCCATCACGCCATAGCGGTACTGTCCGAGCTCGGTCACGTCGAAGGAGGCCTGCCATCGGTCATTCGTGACGAGCTGCAGGGGCGTCTCCACCCAGTTTTTATGTCGCTCGTGACGGTAACGCAGGATTCCTCGCACGATGTCGTGCCCGTCCGCAAACAGGTCTGCCCGGACCATGATCGTCTCTCCGAGCACGCGCTTGATAGGGTGCCGGCCGCCGTCGATCTCTGGTTCGACATGCTCGATGGCCACCCGCTGACGCCTCTGAATCGGCGAAGGGCTGAGGGGCATGGCCGGCTCCGTACGGGTATCCCGTTTCGCGTCTTCTGGTCGTGTGCTTTTCATAGGTGAGACAACTGGTCTGGTTTATGTTCGTGATGGCTGAAGCGTCGTTCGAGCGCGCCGCGCATGAGATGCCGCGCTCCCAATCCGACGGCCAACGCGAGTGCGAGCACGACGCCGCCGAAGGTAATGGAGAAGGCCGCGATGACGATCTCCTTGGCGATGCCCAATTGTGTCAGCACCATCGCGAAGGTAAATAGCAGGAGACCCCATCGCACCAAGCCTGCCACGATGCGGGCTTCCTCGACCTGCGCATTGACGGCGGCGATCAGCGTCGCCTCCGCGAAAAAATTGGCGCACAGCACCCCCACCAGGAGCACGAGGGACGCGGCGAGCACATTCGGCAGAAACGCGACGATCTGGCTGATCAAATTGGCCGTCGCCGGCAGGTTCATGGCATCCACGCCCATGAAGGCGAACAAGAGAAAGACAATCCAGAAGAGAACTCTGCTGACGACCATGGAGACGGGTTGCCGCACGCCGGCTTGGGACAGCGGCTGGGCAATGCCCAGGCGCTCGCAGAAGGAATCGAACCCGAATGTTCGCAGCACCCGAAGGGTCAGGATTTTCACGAACCAGGCGGCCAGGAGGCCCAATGCCAAAAAGGTCAGCAGTGCGAGGAGCCGCGGCAACACCAGGACGATCTGCATGACGGTGTCACGAAAGCCGGCGACCATTGTATCTCTCCACAGGTCACTCATCGCGCCACCTCCATTGTTCGATCAAATACGGCTTTGACTGTTCGAATTGGCGGCAGAGCGCCTCCACCGTCCTGTCCACCTGAGCCCCATCGCCGTGTTGCGTTTCCATGACAAAGGAGGCCGTGCGTCCCAGATAGAGCGGGGTCAGTGATTTCAACATGTGTTCCCGATGCAGAGTCTGATCGTGATAGGCCAGGGCAAAATCATAGACCGTCTGCACCCAGAGAGCCGGTGGAAAACGAAAGTCCTCGGGGTCTTGTATCTCGAGCGCGAGGATTTGTCCCAAGGTGTCTCGCGAGAGGATCAGTTCCCAGAGGGGGAGCAAATCACGTAATCCTTGTTTGAAGCCGCTCACCATACGGCCTGTCTCCAATGGCCCCGGCTCAGGCGCCGGTTCGGCTGCGCCATAGAGCGGCACCTCACTGGATTCCTTGGTTCGTTCCCAGGACGATTCGTATTCTTCCATCGAGTGGAAAATGCCGCCGACGGTTTGCGCCAGGACGACGGACAGATCGACCGCCCCGATTTTCGTCTCCTGATCTCTGGTTCCGAGAAAGGTGTGACAGACGCGATAGCTGCCCGCCAGAGCGGCGGTGGTCATCCAGCCGTCCACGCTGAATTTGCCCGTGGCTCCCGTCCAGGTCGACCGGCTGTGCAGGTCGCGCGCGAACTTCCCCGATAGGCCGTAGGCGCCTCCACTGGGATAACGCAAACGTTTCCCATACAGCGCCCGCGTCAATGGATACAGCAAATTGGTCACCAACGTGCCCTCATATCGGTGGCGACGGTAAAGCGGGACCACAAAATCCTCCGCATGTTCATAAACCGGCCTCGCCAGCCGATCGATCCAGGCGGGGCTGAGGGAGCGAAGCTGCCCTTCGAGGATCAGGCACACTTTCGGCTGAAGTTGTTGGGCGGCAAGGCACAGATTGCGGATGCTTTCATCTCGTCCGGGGAAGCCTGATTCTCTGGTCAAATTCGCATAGGTGCCGGCGGCGTTAGGGATGATCCGGAGAGGAACCATGCCGGCCGCGACGCGATCGACGATGCCGGGGGTGCCGTCTTGCGACCCGGCATCACAATTGACGAGCTGCGTGGAAAGATTCGGGAACGACTGCCGCAATCCTTCCAAGATCGATTTGACGAGCGATTCGATCGTCCCGGCGTTGTTGAGAGTCAGCAGGCCCACCAGGATGTCGAGGGTGTCCGTCGGCTGCCGCCCGCCAAGGTCTGAGGTGCTCGCAGCTGCTTGCTCTTGTGTCAGCATATCCGTTTCACTGTTCCCGCTTTGCGGCATCGAAGCCACTGTCGTCATCGCTGGCGGTGCCGTCAGGATGCGGGCAAGAGTTTCAACAAGGTGAGGTAATCGCTCAATTGCCGCGTGATGAGAAAATTGCGTCGCACATGTTCGCGCGCCATGGCTCCCATCCTGTTCATCAGCCCCGGATTATTCAACAGGTGACGGATCCGGAACGCCGCCCCTTCGACCGTATGGATCACGTACCCGGTGACCCCGTCGACGATCTGGGCGGCAATGCCCCCGGCCGTGCTGCCTACCACGGGTTTTCCTTTCCACATGGCTTCCGAAACGGTGAGACCGAATCCTTCCTTGATAGATTTTTGGAGCACGACTGTGGCGCTCCGCTGCAACGCGTTGATTTCCAGATCTGCCTCGGGAGGGAGCTGGATGACATGAATGTCGGGATCGCGACCAGCCGCTTCGCGAAGCTCCGCCAAAACGGCCTCGCCTTCCGGATCATGCATCACCCCGGACCCGGCGAGGACCAACTGGCAGTCGTGGTGCTTTTTCACGAGCCGATAGGCCCGAATTGCGCCGAGCGGATCTTTGAACCGGTCAAAGCGGGCGACCTGAAGCAGCATGGGCTTCACTCGATGGATGCCGAGCCGATCGATGACCTGAGTCATCTCCGACCGGCTCATGTCCCGATTTTTCGGACTGAGAGGATCGATAGAAGGATAGATCAAGAACTTGGGGATGGGCAATCGCTGGGCAAAGCCGGACAACGAAAAAATGGCGGCGTCATATTTCAGCACATAGCGCCGAAGAAAGGTCCAAGCCGGCCGTTGAGGCTGAGCAAGATCCAGATGGCAACGCCAAAGCCAGCAGCCGTTGGTTCGGTAGTCCACCAGGCCCGCCGGTTGATGGTCATGGACCATGACCATGTCGGCTTCGAGTTTCAGCGCCTTGGCGTTGCGCTCGATGATGCTGGAGTAGGTGTGATACATCTCGTCGGTGAGCCTATCGTCACGGCCCTGAAGGGCGTTCAGCATGCGATTGACGACGACGAAATATTCCTGGGTCCCCGCGAGCACCTCCCAACGGGCCTGGACGCCCAGGGACACCATCATTGGAACCAGTCGCCGTAACACTTCCGACATCCCGCCTCCGTACCGGACGGCGTTGAGATGGAGAAAGCTTTTTCCCTTCACCAAGTCGCTCAATCGGTACAGAAAATCAACGGTGCCTTTGGGCGACACCTCGCGATATTCGTCCAATGCCGAGTTCACAACGGTCCCCTTCCCTCAGTCTCGCGCGCGAGATCCTTTGCCCGCGTCAAATTGCGCTCCATTCCATGCTGTATGCGTTGGTCCGCGGTCGCGCGGCCGGAAGATGCAGCCAATAGGAACTGTAGGGTGTCAATGTCAACACGTAGGGGCGGTCGCTGATCGCCGGAAATCGCGACTCCCCGAATAGTTCTTCGGGAATGATGTCCTTGAAGCGGCCCAGATCGAGTTCAACGGCTTGGGAGGATTCCGCCAGGTTATGCACCAGCAAGACGGTCTGTTGTTCATAGGCGCGGAGATAGGCCAGAACCTTCTCGTTGGCCGGGCTTAAGAATTCCAGTGTTCCACGCCCGAAGACCTTATGTTTCTTGCGGATGGCGATCATCCGCCGCATCCAATTCAGCAGGGAGTGGGTCGCTTGTTTTTGGGCCTCTATGTTGACGGATTGGTAGCCATAGACCGCGTCAGTGACGACGGGAAGGAAGAGCTGGGACGGATCAGCTTTGGAAAACCCGGCGTTGCGATCGGCGGTCCAATGCATCGGCGTGCGCACACCGTTCCTGTCGCCGAGGTGAATATTGTCCCCCATCCCGATTTCATCTCCGTAATAAATGATCGGGCTGCCGGGCAGGGTGAAGACAATGCTGTTCAACAGCTCCACCTTGCGACGGTCATTATCCAAGAGGGGAGCCAGACGACGCGCAATGCCGATGTTTCGGCGCATCTGCGGATCTCGGGCATAGGCGTAATACATGTAATCGCGTTCTTCCCCGGTGCACATTTCCAGGGTCAACTCGTCGTGGTTGCGCAAAAACAGGCACCACTGGCATGCCGGGGGAATGTCCGGGGTATGTTTGAACATGTCGATGATCGGTTGGCGATCTTCACTGCGCAGTCCCATGAACAAGCGGGGCATCAGGGGGAAGTGGAAGGCCATATGAAACTCGTCGCCGTCGCCGAAATAGGGGCGCACGTCGCTCGGCCACTGATTGGCCTCAGCCAAAAGGACTCGGCCCTTGTACCGCTGATCGATACTGCTCCGGATTTCTTTCAGATAACGATGCGTTTCCGGCAGGTTTTCGCAGATAGTCTCTTCGCGTTCAAAGAGATATGGCACGGCATCACATCGAAACCCGTCAAGTCCCTGGTCGAGCCAATATTCCATGACCTGGATCATCGCCCGGCGGACTTCCGGATTGTCATAATTGAGGTCGGGTTGATGACTGAAGAAGCGATGCCAGAAGTAGGCATGGGCTTCCGGGTCCCAGGTCCAATTGGATTTTTCGGTATCAACGAAAATGATGCGGGCGCGAGGATATTTCTGATCCGTGTCGCTCCAGACGTAGTAGTGTCTGGTCGGGGCGTCAGGCGAGGCCTTGGCGGCCTGAAACCACGCATGCTGATCGGAGGTGTGGTTCAGAATGAGGTCGACGATCACCCGCATGCCGCGCCGGTGCGCCTCGTCAAGGAGGCGTCGGAAATCTTCGGTAGTCCCGTACGAGGCGGCGATGCTGCGAAAGTCCGCCACGTCATACCCGTCATCGCGCAATGGGGAAGGATAGAAGGGGAGTAACCACAGGCAATCCACACCCAGCCACTCCAGGTAATCCAGCTTCTGGATCAGACCGGCGAAGTCTCCGACGCCATCGTCGTTCCCGTCGAAAAAGGCACGGACGTGCAGTTCGTAAAAGACCGCGTCTTTGTACCATAGGGGATCTTGATTGAGCATCGATCAGACCCTTGCCGACTCTCCGGTCAGGAATTCATCGCAGGCGGTGATGAGTTTGGAGCGTAGTCGCTCCAGGCTGCCCTGGTAGGGGTTGATCGAGCGTATGCGATCAGCCAATTTCAGCATGCCGAGACTGGAACGAATCCAAGCCGAAAAATCGTTTTCCTCCCGCCGCAAACGAAAATGCGCTTCGAACATGTGATAATAGATCGTGCTGACGTCGATGTCGGTCACCATATCGCGGAACTCCTGCAATGTGCGCGCTTCCAGCCCGATAGGAACCTCAAGAATCCGGGAGCGTTTGAAATGGAATGGCTGACCGAACACTACCCGTGGAATGATCGGGGTGCGGGAAAGATGGTCGTCGATGATGGAAATGATTTCTTCTCGCAGGTTTTCCAAGTCAGGGTAATCGAAAGGGTCAATGACCGCAAGCCGTTCTCCCAAGACGTGATCACCGATCTGCACCACCACCCACTGCGCGAAATCGTTGGGGTAGGTCCCTTCGATCAAACCATGACGAAGAAAATAACTGTGGGTATGAAAGTGAATGGAATCGAGCGGAACTTCTTCGATCAATTCAGCGAGCTCTTTTTCGTCATCGGCCTGATGGGCGATACTTTCCTGTAATTCGCTGCAACCGATGAAGGCAAATGGAGCCACCGCAGGTAACGTCACTGTCTCGTATCCCTTTCCAGTGAATGCTGCACGCAAAAAAACAACGCCCCGCTCTCCGAGCAGGAACCAGCCGTCGACAGGTCATCGCGCGTGAGGAAGAGCGCAGGTCGTCTACTATAAAGGGTTTGATCAGTGATCCCGACTAGTGAAACACCTAGCTGACCTTCGGGCGCCGTTTCGGTACCTAGGTACCTGCGTAGAGAATAGGCGATCCGTAGCGAGCGTGTCATATGGCGTTGCGAACGAAATGTATGGTTCCCATCGATGGGTCGCTGCAAAAAAGATGCGGGAAGCACGCACGGGGCCGTCACATAACAAAAACCACGCATGATGGCCAAGCGCTCTCTCACTTCGAGTGTGAAGCCGGACACATGTTTCATACGGATGATACCCGCCAATATTACTTCGAATGCGACTGCCGACCTCGGTATGCGCATGTGAACCGCTCGCTGTTCCCCGTGATCCACCAGAGCAACACCTCCTCCCGATGAGCCGAGGTGGAAGACTGGGTTTTTATGCCCGCACCTGCTGCTCCAGAAAGTCCCGTCCGAGACGAACGATGACCCCATCCTAATAGATCCGATTCGCTTCACAAAGTCCAGACCCTCGTGTACCGTGGAGCGAGAAATTCGTCTCACTTCGAATACAGTCTTGAGCTATGAACGCTATTGACAACATGATCAATCCGTATGTCCTGTTTTGGAGTATCGGGCTATTGTTCTTCGTTGCCGAGTGGATTGACGGACCGCATTCCAGTCCCCAACTATCTTCCTATTGCCCTGTACGGCCTCCCGACGGTCTTTAAGCTCGTGATGTTCTATATTGTTGAAGATTTCGGCCTGTATTGGGTGCATCGCCTCATGCATGGCCGGTTCGCGTGGCCTATTCATCGATGGCATCATGCTCCGACATATCTCTATTGGCTGTCGGGAATTCGCGCCACGATCCCGCATATCGTTCTCTTTAATGTCAGTTATGTTCTGGCTCTTCCACTGCTTCATGAGGCCTCATCTTGGGCGTTTCAGGTGATCATAGTGGAACACATTGTTCGCAACAACTGGATGCACATGAACGTCACGTGGAGATCAAGCCGGTTGGAATGGCTGTTCGTGACGCCCCGGTATCATCACATCCATCACAGCAGACATCCGGCCCACCAGGGCAGAAACCTCGGTGCCCTGCTGACGATTTGGGACCGTCTGTTCGGAACGTACTACAATCCTGATGATGTCCGAGGCGAGTTATCGTTCGGCCTCACCGAGCGGGTGGCTCCGGCGAGATTGGTGATCGGGTTGTAGGGTTCTGCTTAGAGGGCTGCTTCCGCTGTTGAATGGTCACCTGGGCGTTCAGAGGCAGTGACTTCTGTCTGACATTTTCTCGACATGCGTGTGTGAGCGAAGGCCGATAGCCTGCACTCGTCCGCGAGGGAAATCCAAAGGCCTCAATGGCCTTCTCGGCTGCTCCAGGCTGGTAGAGGGCGCGATAGGCTTGTTGCTCATCGACGGCAACCCGCGAGCTATTTGGCGACGGTATCCCCAAGGCTCACGAATTGCTTGCGGAACCCCACAACCTTCGCGAGATAGTCGCGGGTCTCTTGATAGGGGAGGGCGGTGCGGAGGCGGTCATAGAGCGCGGCCGGTTGAAGTCCGTTGATTTGCTGCAGGGCAGTGCGCTGATCTTTGGAAAAGGTCTTGAAGACGTTGCCCGCCCCGGTGTTGTAAGCGGAGATAACGCAGTATTCCCGGGAGACCAGATCGGTTACATCGTCCAACTGGGAGTAGGTCAGCACATTCAGGTAGGCTGCGCCCAGTTCAATGTTGTTTTGGGGATCGAAGAGATAATCGCGTGTCGGCGCCTTGTCTTCGCCCTTGGCTTTGCGGTAGGCGTCGCGGCCGCCGCTGGTGGGGACCAGTTGCATCAAGCCGTAAGCAGGCGCGACACTCACCGCGAACGGATTAAAATTACTCTCCGTGCGGATGATCGCGAAGACGAGGCTGGGACTGACTTGATATCGATCCGCAAACTGACCCACGAGGCCGCGATATTTTTCAGCCTGTTTGTGCGAGAAATTCGTGACCATGGAGATGTTCACCAGGTGCGCGGTCTTCTGACCATCCGTCTGCTCGACCTTGCGCGTCGTCGCGCCCTTGGAGAGCAGCGCTCCGGCGAATTGTTCCGCTTCGGTCGGAGTTCGCACTGCTCTGCCGGCATGATCCAGTACCAGGCCCAGGAGATAGGGTTCCTTGTCGCCGGTCAGGCTGATTTCCTTGTCGGTAAAGAGATCAACGCTACGGGGATCATTGGGGGTGAGCAGGGTGGTGACGATGGCATTTTTCAGGCTGGCTTGAGGGTCCTTCTCGTCGAGGGTCTCGATCAGAATGTTCCCGGCATCGAAATCGACGATGGCCCGGCTCCGATAGTTTTGGGTGTACTTGACGTATTTCTTCTGCTCCGGCAGCTTGACCTCCTTTGCGCCCCACTTCTTGCCGACTTCCCCGGTCAATGCCGCCATCAACGCTTGGAAGTCGCGTTGAATCGCCCGGAGGTCGCGCAGCAAAGCCTGAGGATCCCGCCCATAGTTCTCCATTCGTCGCCGCGCGATGTCGGCCGGGTCCTTGCCGCCCACGATATCCAGGACGGCTCTCCCGCTGCTGCTGCCGACCGCGCGCTCGGCGGCGCCGAGCATCTTGTCGGTCGTTTCGCAGCCGAAAATGAGCAGAGGAGTGAGGAGACTCAGTGGCAGCCGGGACCATCGATGATGAGGCATGGCGGGAGTATACCGAAGGTCGAGGGAGAGGAAAAGAAAATCTCTCATTGGGCGCTGACGCGGCGGGGAACGTCAGCGAACAGAAGGGCAATGCAGCGCTCCGCTCCGCTTCAAGCGCAGGTATATCCACCTGCTTGACGGGTGGTTTTCCGGGCCGGTACCATACCAGACCGACGTATGTGACAGAAAGGCAGGTTCTCAGGTTCTATGGGGCGCAATGCCAGGGGTCAGAGGCCTCAACTCGGGATCGTGAGACGGCGCTGGTGTCGACCGGCGCTTTTCCTGATCCTCTGCGCCATGCTGACGGGACCTGCGCCGGCCATATCCGCTTCGCCTGAACTGGGCCCCACCGGAGCTGTTCAGCGCGCCATGGGTGAGATCTTGTACATCCTCACTGAACTGAAGGATCCCAGCCGCTCGACACAACGCCAGTGGGAAATCGAACAAGTCGTGCGGCGGTCGTTCAATTACGAAGCGATGGCTCAGCGCTCCCTCGGGGAGGCCTGGGACGGATTGAACGCCGTAGAACGGCGGCAGTATGTCCGAGTCTTTGTGCAGTTGCTGCGCGACGACGTGGCCGACAAGCTGCGTGAATATTCCTCGGCGCAGGTCGCGTATCTTTCCGAAACGAGCGACGAAGAATCGACTCAGGTGATGACGGCGCCTGCCGGTCCGAATGTCGACACGAGGATTGAGTTTCAGGTCGTGCGACGATCGGGAACATGGATTCTGAATGATTTGATCTGTGACGGCGTCAGCATCGTGACGAACTATCAGACACAATTCTCGCGGATTTTGCGTGAAGGGTCGTTTTCAGATCTGATGGAACATATGAAACAGAAGGCGCTCATTGCAAAAGCTGCAGTGAAAGCCGACTCCTAACCTTGTCCCACCATGCAGTCCGAACGGCGCGTCCTCCCGCCTTCTTCAGATCTCACGCAAGAGTCTTCAGTTCGACGAGGCCTTCTTGATGGGCCCGAATCAACAATTTTTGGCGACTCGTCACCCCGAGCTTATCGAAAATGCTCGTCAGGTGGTGGCGGACGGTCGTGCAACAAATGTGGAGACGGTCGGCTATATCTTTGTTGGAGAGTCCCTGCGCGATTAAGCCGATGATCTCATGCTCGCGTTTGGTCAGGGCAGCTAGTCCTGCCGGGGATGCGGGGTTTGCCACGGCGATGGCAGGGGTCGTTTCCTTCGGAAGGCCTCCTCTATGGCGCTTTTCGAATCCAGGTAATACCGTCTTTGCCAACTTTCGACAGACGTAGTCGATGGTGGCGAGCAAGGCCGCTGTCGGCTGAATGCTCAGCACAATGCCGTCTATTCCGGATGACAATGCCTGCCAGGTGGTGCGCGTCTCTTCGACTCCACTTAATAAGATGATTTTTATGGTGGGAATGGAGGTCTTTATTTTTGGTACCCATTCCAGAATATCCACCGTGCTCGCCATTTCCACTAAGAGGATATCCGGCTTCTCTCGCGCGATGACTTCCTCTGCTCCATAGACGCTCAGCGCATCGCCGATGAGCCGGATGTACGGGTGAGGTTTCAGGACGGCTTGCAGACCGAGCCGGACGAGTTGATTCGTACTGACGATCGCCATCATCACCGGGGGTTGAGCCTGCTTCGTTTCGATCATAGGAAGCGGTTTCTATCAGGAACACAGGTCTATCGGGATGACACACCCGCGGTTTGCGACACCTGGCGATGGCAATACTCATAACAGCTTGAAAGGACCAGGTCGCCTGAAGGCTGTACCGTGCCGCAGGCTTGTCCCATGAGGAGCGCCCATTCGGCGACGTAGGTTGCCATCTGGATCGGTGGTACGCCTTGCCCTCTGAACAGATTCAGGGCGACCGTCGAGAGCACCACCTTGAGAGAGGAGAGTGAGGGGCCGTACCCGAAGACATAGGCCTGCTTTCCGGCAAACAGCAGTTGCACGCCCTGCAGGGCCTTCAAGCCAAAATGGCCGCAACGGCAACAGCGCATGCTCTGGAGGCCTGTGCGTCCGTCATAGCCGACCCGGGGATCGGGCTCCATCAATTGTTTGCACTCTGTTCTGGGGCACAACGTCTGTGCTCTCTCTGTGAAAGATGTTGCCATGTCGTCGATACTCAGCGGTCAGATTGTGGACGAGGTCGAGAGGCGTTCAGAGCCTGCTGTCGTCGTGGGTGCAAGGGCCAACCGTTCTGCCTCCAGCCAATCTTGCGTATCGTAGCCATCTTGCCGTCCTCGTTGGAGATAGAGCTCATAGGCCAGCTTTTCAATTCGCGTTCGAATGTCACCGGCCGCTGCGCCGCTGTCCTTCGCGTGCGGGGCGTTTCCACGACCGTTGAGATCGTGACTCGGCGTCCGTGCTGGCGCGAGTGATCGCCGCTGTCGTCCATCGGTATCTAGGGTCGTTTTTGCTTGCTGTCGTGCCATGTGTGACGTCTCCTCGATGATGACTGTTGGGTGTGTTTGTGATGAACGCGCCAGGTCAGATTACGCGCGCACATGGGATGCCGAGCTTCGTGTGAAGCCACTCCTCCATCCGATTGGATGGGATGAAGGGCGAATGGTCGAGGGATCTGCGTTGCGAAACCTGGGGTTGGGTGTCGTGATCCGGCTCGCTCAGCATCAGCATGGGGGCCTGCGGGCAGAGGGCCTTGACGGTTGCCAGCGTGTCGGCCCCATGGCCACCTAGCTGGTCGCTGGAGGATTCAGCATGGAGCAGGATCGCCCCTGGCTGCAATTCGCCCAGCTCGGCGATCATCGACTCTAGGTTTCGAACGAGGATTGCCTGGTAGCCGTCGGCTGCCAGACAATCGGCAAGCTTGAGTCCAAAGCGCCACTTGGGATCGACAATCATCACGCGCGTCCTTCCCTGCCGCTCGGCTCTGTTCTTCCTGCTGTTCATGTGTTGGCCTCCCGTTGCAGGGCTCCCGCCGCGCCCCTGATGAAATCGGCCTGCAAGACCTGCGTCTGGGAGGGCGCCAGAGAAACCAAGTATTGAAAACGAGCTTGAGGGTGGATGGTAATCGTGCCCTCCCGAGACAAGGCGTCGACCGTCATAAAAACCTGATTCCAGCTGCAGGTTGGAAATTTGGAGGGGAGGGTTTCCAGCCGGCAGGGCCCTTGGTGTTCCAGCTCGTGCTTTATGAGCGCTCCGATTGCGTCTCTCTCACTCATACGATCTCCCCCCTGTCCGGAATGGTTTTGCCCTGTTTCATGCTGCACAAGCGGAAACGCCGCCGGTCGGCCGTCTGAGAAGGCTGACCACTTCTCCCGCATCTTTGCATCGACGCGGTTAGTTGTATCGGCATAAGCCGATGAAAAGCATCGCTTTTTTCGCAATTTATCTGTCGTCGTTTTGATGAGTTTTGGTGTCGACGTTTCTGCTACGAACAAGGGGCGGGCCTTGATGGGGGGGCAGTGGTTACGCGGCTGGTCAATCGATGAGTCGGTTCACCAATCCGTTCTTGAGGGCGTAATGGGTGAGCTCGGTATTGTTCTTGAGCTGCATCTTTTCAAGAATTCGCGCGCGATACGTATTAATGGTGCTGATGCTCACACACAAATCATCGGCGATCTCCTTCAGGCTTTTTCCCACGGCGATCAAGCACATGACCTGATACTCGCGATCGGACAGTTGCTCATGGAGAGGCTTCTCTGAATCGCTCTCGAGATTCAGGGCCAGGAGCTCGGCGACCGCCGCACTCACATATTTGCCGCCGGCGATGATTTTGCGGAGCGCTTGCACCAGTTCAGTCGGGGCGCTGTCTTTTGTCAGGTAGCCGGATGCGCCTGCTTTCAACATTCGGAGAGCCAGCTGATCCTCGGGATACGCGCTGAGCACGAGCACGGGCAGTTTTGGCCGGAGCTGTTTCAGTTCCTTCAGGGCGTCGAGACCCCCCTTGCCGGGCATGCCCACATCCAGGATAACGATCGTCCAATGTCGTTCCCGTACCTGGTCCATCATCTCCTCGGCATTGCGCGCCTCGCCGATGATCGAACAGTGGAAATGTTCGGTCAGGATTTGTTTGACCCCGTGGCGCACCACCGCATGATCGTCGACGACTAGGATTTTCATGCTCGTTGTCCTGTCTGGCCAGGGCTTGTCATGTGATTGGTCCCTGAGGCATCGGGTCCTGATCCGGCTATTCAGGCTGGCGCTCGTCGAGAGGAACGCGGACCGTCACCATCGTCCCCTGCTTGAGTCGTTCGATCTTGGTTTCCCCTCCCAGCAACAGCGCGCGTTCTCGCATGCCGATCAGTCCCAAGGAGTGGGAGCCGGAAACTTCTCCGTCTGTAATGCCTCGTCCGTTGTCGGTCACCTGAACGAGGAGATGTCCCATGTGCTCTTGCATGCTGATCTCGACGCGGGTGGCCTGCGCGTGCCTGACCACATTGGTCAGGATTTCCTGAAAAATGCGGAAGACCCCGGTTGCGCGATCGATCGGCAATGCGACGGTCCGAAGATAAATATTCAGCCTGCACGAAATGCCGGTTCTAGTCTGGAATTCCCGGGCCTGCCATTCGATGGCGGGAATGAGGCCGAGTTGGTCCAGGACGACCGGCCTCAATTCCGTGGCAATTTTTCGCACGGACTGCATGGTGCGATCGACGAGTTTCACGATCGACTCGACCTTGTCCAATATAGACGGTTCCACGTTTCCGAGATGATTGCGCAAGAAGACCAGCTCCAGTTTTACGCCCGTCAAGGCTTGTCCCAACTCATCGTGAACCTCGCGGGCGATTCTGATTCGCTCTTCTTCTTGGATCGATTCCAGGCGCCCGGTCAGGCTTCGGAGTCGCTCCTGCGATTGCTGCAGCTGCGTTTCGGCGCGCTTGCGTTCGTCTTCTTCATAGGCAAGCGCCACCACATTCGACACGGCGACAGCGAACATCCATTCATCTTCCATCCACTCGCGAGCCGGTCCGATATGCTCGTGACAAATAACTCCCATCAATTGCCCGAATAGATACAGGGGGACGTCCATCCGTGATGTGATGCCCTCTCCCGCAAGATCGCCGGCGTAAAATCGCGCCGTTCGCTCATCGAGTCGGACATCGTCGATCGCGATCATCTGCGATGTGCGTAACGCCTGGAAGTACTCGGGTCGGGACCCCACCGGGATCGTCAATCCCTGCGCGTGACGATCGTGAGTCAACTCGTAGCGATCGATACAATGGATTGCCTCCCGATCCTCACTATAGCGCCATAGGCTGACCCGTTCGATGTCGAGCGTCCGCGCCGCCATTTCCGTAATATGCCGCAATGCTCGTTGAAGGTCCGAGCTTTGAAAAAACCGGCTTCGCGTGAGTTCCGTCAGGGCCGATTGCTGTCGGATCAGGCGGTGGGCGCGCTGACTCCGTTCCTTCTCCAGTCGATTGCGGACGGTTATGTCGACGAAGGTGACGACCGCCCCGGTGATGATGTCCTCTTCCACGATAGGATCGCAGGAATAGTCGGCCGGAAAGGTTGTGCCGTCTTTCCGCCATAAGACCTCATTGTCGATGTGGAAGCCCTGTCCGCTATGCAAGGCCTCATACACCGGGCATTCCTGGCGAGGATAGGCTGAACCGTGTTCGAAAGAGTGGTGAATGAGCTGGTGCATGTTCTTGCCCCTCACCTCGTCGGGTTCGTATCCCAGCATCTTGGCGCCGGCTTTATTGATGAACGTGCAGCGGCCTTCGGGATCGATGCCGTAGATGCCGTCTCCTGTCGAATCCAGGAGGAGCAGCCTTTCTTTGGCGAGCTTTTGCCGCTCTTCTTCCGCTCGTTTGCGTTCCGTGATGTCGGTCGAAATACCGCACATGCCGGAGACTAGGCCGGCCTGGTCCAGGATCGGAACTTTGACCGACAGATAGGTGTGCAGGCCGTCGGCATGCGGCGCATATTCCTCGATTTCCAGCGGGATGCCGTTCGTGATGACCCACTGGTCGTTGTTCCGAAACACATCGGCGATGTCTTTCGAGAATATGTCATGATCGGTTTTTCCGCGGATTTGGTCCGCGGTGACATGAAAGAGTTGTTCAAAGCGCGGATTGACCATGAGGTATTGTCCGTCGACGCGCTTGGCGTAGATGGCGGCGGTCGCGTTGTTGATGACGGAACGGAGCAGCTCTTCACTCCGATGGAGCGTTTCTTCGGCGCGTTTGCGGTCGGTGATATCCGTGGTCATGCCGCAAAGGGCGTAGCATTCTCCCTGCGGAGAGAAGAGGGGAAACTTCACGACGATATAGGTGCGAGGGCCACGGTCGTGGGTCGCTGATTCCTCAAACTCCATCGGGATGCCGGTCTCTAATACCTGTCGGTCATGGGCGCGAAATGCAGCGGCCTGCTCCGAAGGAAACAGTTCATTGTCCGTTTTCCCGATAATATCCGTGCCTGGCAGACCAAGCGTCTGTTCGGTCTTGCGATTGATCTGCAGGTAACGTCCGTTCGCATCTTTGAGAAAAATCATGGAGGGACTGTGATCCATAATGGCCTTGAACCGTGCTTCGCTGGCACGAAGCGCCTCTTCGGCTTTCACACGTTCGCTGATGTCGCGAATGATGCCGGTGATGAACAACCTTGACCTCGCGGTCCAGGCGGCCAAGCTGAACTCAAGGGGGAACTCTCTGCCGTCTTTTGTCAGGCCGACCAGCTCGAACATGGTGGCTTGCATGGTCAAGTGTCCGGCGGCAGCTACTCGTTGGACGCCTCGTTGATGGGCTTCGCGGAATCGTTCGGGAATAATGCGGGTCACCGGTTGCCCGACCATTTCATCAGCGGCATAGCCGAAGATGGTCTCCGCGCCATTATTCCAGAACGCCACGTTACCCTCGGAATCCATCAAAATAATTGCGTCGCTGGTGGATTGCACGATCGACCGCGACCGCTCTTCACTCTCGAGCAGCGCCTCTTCCACTCGCTTGCGGTCCGTGATGTCGAAGATGACCCCATCAAGCCAGAGAACTTGGCCGTCCGCGGCGAATATGCCTTGGCCCTTCTCATAGACCCATCGGATGCTGCCGTCTTTGTGCAGGAGCCGATACTCGATTGAAAAGGGCCGCCGCTGCGCCACCGCACCCAGTACGATGCGCTCGACCATTTGCAGGTCATCCGGGTAAATCACGCTGGCGTAGGTTCTGATGTTATTGGCGAGGAAATCCGAAGCTGGATAGCCGCAGAGGTGCTTGATCGGGTCGCTGAGGAACTCCATCGTCCAGACAGAATCGCAGGCGCAGCGATAGACCGCCCCTGGAAGGTTGGATACCAACGAGCGGAACCGTTCTTCACTCGCGGAGAGCGCGGCCTGGACCCGCTTGCGTTCGGTGATGTCACGAGCCACCGCTTGAAATCCGATCGCCTTGCCGTCTTCCAGAAGGATTTGGACGTTCTGGCCGATCCAGACTTCACTGCCGTCCTTGGCCAGGGCGGGGAATTCGTAATAGGTGCTGGGTGTTTGTCTCACGAATTGTCGGCCGTAGAACCGCTCGGCGGCAGCTTGATGGTCGGGATGTATCAAGTCGACGAATCGGCGGTTCAGCAGTTCCTGCTCCGAATACTTCATGAGGCGCATCGCGACGGGATTGATGAAGGTAAATCGCCCCATGGCGTCGGTTCGGTAGATGATGTCGCTGGCCCTGGTCACCAATAATTCATAACGCTCTTGGCTGTGGCGCAGCGCCTCCTCCGTCCGTCTGCGTTCCGTGACATCGCGAAACACAGCGACACCACCTCGAATGTGGCCCGCCTCGTCTCGCAGGGGGCGAGCATTCACGCTCAGCCAGCCCCCGGACGGGCGGTGCCGGCTCTGCACGAATACCAAGATGTCGTTCACGGACTCGCCGTGGATGGCCCTCATCAGGGGGAGTTCGCCGGGAGGGTAGGGAGTGACCATGTCGCGCAGGAAAAGACCGAAACGTTCGGACCACGCATCGGTTTCTACATTCAAAGGTCCGCTTCCAACGATGTGTTGGGCGGCAGGATTCCACACCTGGAATGCGCCGGAATTATCGGCCGTGACCACTCCCTCGGCCATACTGTCCAGGACGGATTGAAGAAGCGTGGTCTTCTGACGTAATTCGTTGGCCATCCGCACTCGTTCGAGGGCATAGCGTAATGAGCGTTGCAGGAGCGGGCCGGTCACCTGACCTTTCACCAGATAATCCTGCGCGCCCTGCTGGATGAGCTGTATTCCCAACGCCTCGTCTTCAATGCCGGTCATCACGACGATGGGGATCTCTGCCGCGACCTTGTGCATCGCGATCAGGGTGGCAAACCCCTGGCTGTCGGGTAGCGACAAATCGAGTAAGACGATGTCGATCCCGCCTTTCCTCAGCGCCGTGGTGCCCTGGCTCAGCCGGTCGACATGGGTGAGTGCGAACTGACCGGGCTCCGTCTCGGCCAGGAGTGTCCGCAATATTCCGGCGTCACCCGGATTATCCTCGATCAGAAGAATGTGGGTCGGGATCCCTTTCACCTGTCAGCCTTTCCCATTCACCGGAAGCACCACGATGCCCAGCCAGAAATCTTCGATGGATCGCACCACCTTGATGAATTGATCCAGATCGACCGGCTTGGTGATGTAACAGTTGGCGTGCAGGTTATAACTCTTTAAGACATCTTGCTCATCTTGTGAGGTCGTCAGCACGACGACGGGTATGCGTTTGAGCGCTTCCTCGGCCTTGATTTGAGCCAGCACTTCCCGGCCGTCTTTTCGAGGCAGATTTAAGTCGAGCAGAATCAGATGGGGGCGCTTCGCCGCGGCATAGGGTTCCTGCTGGCGGAGATAGGTCAAGGCCTCTTCGCCGTCTTTCAGCACCGTCAGATGATTGATGACCTTCGCTTCCTTCAACGCTTCTCTCGTGAGGCGAACATCGCCGGGATTATCTTCAACGAGGAGAATTTCAATCGGCTTGACCAGCTCAGGAGACATAATAGGTGGTTCCTTTCGTTCCGTCATCATTGATCTGTGTCATGATCCTGTTCGCAGTTCCGGATAGTAAAGTAAAACGTTGCGCCCTTACCAGGCTCTGATGCCACCCAGATACGCCCCCCGTGCCGTTCGACGATTTTTTTGCAAATCGCCAGCCCGATCCCGGTGCCGGGATAGTCCTGACGATTATGCAGCCGCTGGAAAATTACAAAGATACGATCGGCATATTGGGGATCGAGTCCGATCCCATTGTCACGAATGGAAAACAGCCACTCCTCGTCGACTCGCTCGGCTGACACATGTATGCGCGGCGGTTCGGGCCCTCTGAATTTAAGGGCATTACTCAGCAGATTCTGAAGCAGTTGCGCCAGCTGTTTCTCGTCGCCCGTCACGGTCGGTAACGGATCATGCGTGACCATCGCGCCACTCTCGTGCGCGGCGTTCCGCAAGTTATCTAGAGCATAGTTGAGGGCAGCCTCTACTGAAGTGAGCTCCCCCTGTCGAGATCCTCGACTGACGCGCGAATAGGCCAGGAGGTCTTGAATCAGGCGCTGCATGCGATTGGCGCCGTTGACGGCAAAGGCGATGAATTCATCCGCGTCCGCGTCGAGTTTGCCCTTGTAGCGTCGGGCCAAGAGTTGCGTATAGCTGCTCACCATGCGGAGGGGTTCCTGCAGGTCGTGTGACGCCACATAGGCGAATTGTTGCAGATCGGCGTTTGAGCGGCCCAGTTCCACCACGGACTGCTCTAACTCATGCTGGGCCTTGACCAGGTCATTCCGTTCACACCCCAGTTTCCACGACACCCAGATGCCGTAGCCGGTGAGGGGGAGGACCACAAGTAATCCGATCCCTCCTACCATCCAGACCAGTCGGTCGACGGGAGCGTAGATCTGGTCGTGGTCCATCCGGAACAGCACCAACCAGTCGAACCCGCGAAAGTCGGCATACCCACTGGTCCAGGCATAGCCGGTGACGACCGCGACTCCTCGGCGATGATGCACTTCTTCGATGACGCCGGGCCGATGCCGATCATCTGCGGCTTTGTCCAGCGAAGGCAGACGTAACTTCACCAGACCGGCGTCTGTAGCCGGCGATGGACTTTTTTCGCTCAGGACTGTTCCTTCTCGATCCAGCAGCAGCCAGTCATAGGCAATGTCTCCGTACCGCAACCTGCCTTCCTGCTCGAACACCGTGCGAAGATTCTCGAACGGCACGCGCGTGACCACCGCACCACGAAATTCTCCTTGTGAACCATAGATCGGCGCCGTGAAGCCGATGGCCAACTCTGTCCGAACTTTTGAGGAGGGGCGCATGTCTTCAAACTGAACCCTCCCTGTGGCGCGTGCCAATTCAAACGAGGCAGGGTTCAATTGTGACAGGCCTTGCGAGGGGAGCGCTTCCGTCGCGGCGATGAGTTGTCCGTTCTCATCGGTGACCCCCACCCAGGAGTAATACCAATAGCGCTGTTTGTATTGCAGGAGTCTGGCGGTCTTTTCTCCGGCGGTACCCTTTTGGAGCACGCCGTCATTCGCAAACAACTGGATATCGCCGAAGCGTTCAAACATAATGCGGTCGAGCGTGTCCGCAACGCCGCCGGCGTTCATGGCCAGTTCTCTGCCTCGTTCGGAGACGAGCACCGTCCGCAAGTAGGAGAGGGCATAGAGACCTACGGCCGCGGCGATGGTAAAGCAGAGAAAGAGAACCACCGGCAGAATCCCCTCGGTCCTTCTGGGGAGGCCTGCTTTCTGAGTCGCATTTACGCCTGCAGTGTTCATAAGATGAATCCGTGTCGTCAGGAATCCGCCGAACAAGGTCGAATATCATAGCTGGTTCGTGCGGGCAGTTTCATCCAGGATCGCGCGCGACCTGTCTCCACTACGCATATTTCCTGTGTGGTGATGTATGAATGTTGCCGCCCGACGGTCCCAGGCCGGCTTTCACATACGGTTTTGCGCAAGAGGTTCAAATTTCGCTCATGCTGTTCATATCCACCCATGTGGCCATTCCGGATGAAGAGATCGAAATGACGGCGGTCCGCGCTCAGGGCGCAGGCGGGCAGCATGTCAACAAAGTCTCCTCAGCGATCCATCTGCGTTTTGATGTCTCCGCTTCCTCCCTGCCGCCATTCTATAAAGAACGTCTCCTGGCATTGCGAGACCATCGAGTGACCGGTGAAGGCGTCATTATCATTAAGGCGCAAGACTCACGGAGCCAAGAGCGAAACCGTACCCTCGCGCTCGAGCGACTGCGGGAATTGATCCAGACTGGAGCGGCGCCTCGCATTCCCCGTCGTCCGACGAAACCGACCAAGGGTTCTGCTCAGCGAAGATTACAAAGTAAGACCAAGCGAGCACGACTGAAGGCGTTGCGGGGAAAGCCGCCGGAGGAATAGCGGGAAGATCCGGAGAAAAAAGAAGGGGCGCTTCAGATGAAGCGCCCCTTCAAAGACAAGATGAATCTTGTATCGACTTAGAAGCGGTTGCGGCCGCCGCGGTTTTCACCGCCGCCGAACCGTCCACCGCCGCCGCCACCTGAACGAGCTTCTTGAGGCTTCGCTTCGTTCACGGTAAGCTGCCGGCCATCCATGTCCGAGCCGTTCAAGGCCGTGATAGCTGCCTTCGCTTCTTCCGCTGTGGACATTTCGACGAAGCCGAAGCCTCGCGACTGTCCGGTAAACTTGTCCGTGATCACGCGTGCCGACTCAACGGTGCCGTGGGTCGAAAACAAGTTGCTGAGTTGGGACTCAGTGGCTGCATACGGCAATCCGCCGACGTACAATTTAGTACCCATAGGGGTCTCTCCTTTTGAATGATGACATTGTCGGCGACGCGAGAACAGGCGTATGAGGGGATGAGCTGGCCGAAGGCGCAATCATTGAGGCGACTTGGGTCTGACTTCCGATCAACTTCTCGGTAACAAACAACATCGGTGATGGGCCAACTGAAACCATGTTTCTCATGCGGCCCGTCATGAGATCACGACGCATCCTAACAGAAGAATTTTGAGAATACTATCTCTTTATCGAGGAGGTAGAAAAAAGTTTCATCGCGTGCGAAGAGATCTACGGGCGGCAGTGGACGTTTGCCGCTACGCCGCTCAAGCAGCCTCGGAAGTCATGATGAGAGCCCCGCAAGAGTGAAGCTGGTAGGCTCCCAACTACGCGATCCTGGCTGGCTGCCCGTGAAGATTATCTTCGGGATGATGCTGATGCTCGTCAAGGAGCAGGCATCTGACGAAATCCGGGGATCCCTCTTCGGTCCGATCGTCGTGAGGATTAGGAGCCGGACGAGGCGGTTCGGAGCGAGCTGGCCAGTCTCAATTTTGAAAGCGAATAGATGAGCCACTTCGATGGGTCGAAGTTGTACCAAAGCGGTCCATTGCGATAGTCGCTGGGGTAGGCATGATGATAGTTGTGGTAACCTTCGCCGAACGTCAACAACGATACAAACCACGAATTGCGGCTTGAATTGGCCGTACTATAGGGCTGTTCTCCCCACAAATGACAGACTGAATTGATACAAAAGGTCGAGTTGAGGACGGCAAAGGTCCGTCCAACCCCTGCCAGCATGAATCCGCTGATGCCACCCCGCCAGCCGTCGTAGAGGAATCCAACGACAAAGGGGAGGGCCAAGCCAACCAGGACGATGGCCGCATAATGACGATGTTGCCACATGGCCACGCGGTCCTGAATGACGCGGGAACCAAAGCGTTCGTCGTGGCAGGGCACGGGATTGAGGAGCCACCCGCAATGGCTATACCAAAAGCCTCGTTTGGCATTGTAGGGATCGGCGGGGTCATCGCAATGGGCGTGATGACGTAAATGATCGGCCGCCCATTTCGCGCCGGAGTTTTGCAACGCCCATCCGCCGGCGATTAAGAGGCAGGCCTTCACCCAGTCCGGGCATTCAAAGCTGCGATGGGTCAACAGACGGTGATAACCGACCGTAATACCCAGGCCGGTCACGACGTACAGCACGGCGAACATCGTCCAGTCCAGCCAGGAATAGCCGTAGAGAAAGCCGTAGAGTGGGACGGCGATCATCGAGCCTGCGACGATCGACCAGAACAGCAGGTAAGTCCAAAATTTGTGATGGATACGATGGACGACGTCGACGGGAACCGAAGCGTGAGAAAGATCTTGCATCTCACCAGAATAATCAAGCACGGGGGTTTTCGCAAGGGCATTCTCAGGAGACGTGGCTATGGATGGGCTCCTGCCTACGTACCGGCATGGCCGATGTCGCGGTATGACACGTATGTGACCGGTCAACCGAGTATGGGCAAATACGTTGAAAGGAGCGGATCCACAAACAAGTCCGCCAATGTCAGGGGATGCTCGAACAACGAAATGGAGGAAGTCATGCCTGTACTGTCCAAAGACGTGATGCCGATTCTGGTTGTGCTGCTGGGAGGATTCCTAGTGGGAGTCTCCGGAATGGTTGAGCCGACCCTCTCGGCGACCGATCAATCGACTTCCGCCGCTCAGGAGCAGCCGGCCGTGACGCCCGACTCATCCAGCGGTTCCGGAAAAGGGCGCGAAGGCAAAGGCAATCATCCCGTAAAGAAGGCCTGCGCTGAAGATATTAAAAAGCTCTGTCCCGATGTGAAAGCGGGAGAGGGACGGATCCTCCAATGCCTGAAGCAGCACCGGCAAGACGTTTCTCAAGGCTGTGCGGATCTGATGCAGCAGCGTGGCAAACGTCGCCAGTCATAGATGGATTGCGGTTCACGTGCGCGAGCCCCAAGGTCCACCCCAGTCTGTCCCGTGGACGCTGGTTCGCGCCGGCTCCCACGGCCCTGCTCGGTGGGTCAGATCGCTCGATTTCGCATATTTATTTCTCGAAGCGCCGTGAGTGCGATAGAGTGGTTTCATGCATACGGGAGGCTACGTATGAATGAAACCACGGAGCAGGAACAGTTTTCAGTCGATTTGCGTCAGCACCCAAGGGTACGGGTGCCGGCTCCGTTCGTCTGTTCGCTCTCCCGGCTCGGCTTGGCCAAGTGGCTTGGCCGCGGAGCGGACGGAATCGGAGTGGTGTTCGATGTGTCGATGAAGGGGGCCAAGGTCATGAGCGAGGCGGGCATTCAACGCGGAGACAGGTTGTCCGTCAGCTTGTCGTTGCCCAATCAGGTCTCTCCCATGACCGTCGAGCAGGCCACGGTACGGTGGGAGAACGATCACGTCTACGGGCTGGAATTTGTCGATCTCTCGGCGGTGGCTGAAATGCGGCTGCGAAAATTCATCACCATTTCGACGAAACCTGCCTCCTAGTTCTTGCCCGCAACATTTTTTCTGCGGACGACTCCAGCGCATGTAATGCTTGGGCGGCGCGTCCTCTGGGTGATCACGTGGTCATGAGGTCTCACGGAGGCACACCCTCCTGCCCGTGTCACGATTGTACCCTCAAGTCTGCCGGTGCTGGTGATTGCAAGTTGAGATTGCGCTCGCCAGCTCATTTCCATACAATGGCCTCCCCATTCGGCCATGTCCAGCACACCTACACGAAGGCAGCGGCAGCAGCCACATAATCGCTATCACCCGTTCTATTGGTTCACCTGGATCGGTTTCGGGCTGTTTCGTCTTCTCTCCCTGTTTCCTTACCGGTGGCAGCTCGCGCTTGGAAGACAATGCGGGCGATTGTTGCATGCTTTGCTCACCCGGCGGCGCGAAATCGTCAGGGTGAATTTGGAGTTGTGTTTCCCTCAGCAGCCTGTGGCCGAGCGTAATCGAGTCGCACTGCGCTGTTTCGAGTCCATGGGAATGGGCATGTTGGAAATCGGGCTGGCCTGGTGGGCGAAGGATCCTCGCACCCACTGTGAGTGTACGGTCAAAGGATTGGAGCATATCCGTGAGGCGCTACAACAGGGACGGGGGGTCTTGCTTTGTGGCGCGCATCTCCATACCGCAGAACTGGCCGGGCGATTTTTGGCGATGGAGCAAGCCATCGCGATCGTGTATCGGCCGCAAAACGACATCGTGGCAGAAACGGTCGCGAATGGATGTCGGAGCCGCTACTATTCGGATCTGATTCAGCACCGCGATATGCGAGGCGTTCTACGCGCGCTGGCCAAGAATCGAGTCGTGTGGTATGCGCCGGACATCGACGCTGGATCAAAGCGCAGCGTGTTTGCTCCATTTTTCGGCGTGCCCGCCGCGTCGCTTACGGCCACGTCACGATTGGCAAAAGTGAGCGGAGCGCCGGTGGTCCCCTGCTTTTATTTTCGCCGGGCGGATGGCAGCGGTTACGACATCGAAGTCGGGCCCGCGCTCGACCGATTTCCCTCCAAGGAACTGTTGGACGATACGGTCCGCATCAATCGCCTGATCGAGGGGGCCGTCCGGCGAGTGCCGGAGCAATATTTCTGGCAGCATCGCCGCTTCAAGAGCCGTCCCCCTGGCGAACCGCCCGTGTATCGGAGGTAACGGCCTGCCTTCGCCATGGAGCGCGATTGGTCGCTTCCCGATCCTCTCGCCATCTGAAGTCCTCCACCGACGGAATTGGAGAAGTATTCGGCAGCATCGGCTTCTTGCGTTATACTCCACCTACGCGAGTGCACGACAGAATTGCGGCGCTCGTTTCGTCATGAACCAACCCAATCAAGTGCCCGACAAGCGTATCGAGTTGAGACAGCATCAGCGGCGTCTCGTGCCGCCGACCTGTGTGCTTTCGTTCGCCCGCTTCGCCCTGTCCATCACCTTCACTGGCGATACGGAGGGAGAGGGTTCCGTGATCAATCTCTCCGTCAAAGGATGTAAGGTAGAGAGCGACGCGGTCGTGAGAGTGGGGGATGCCATGTCGTTGATTCTTCTTCTTCCGGGGGAGGAATCCCCGGCGACCGTCACGTTGGCTTTCGTGCGTTGGGCCAGACGGCAGAGTTTTGGGCTGGAGTTTATATCGCTCGGGGCTGCCGAGATGAATCGGCTACGCAATTTTCTCGCTACCGCCGCGGTGTCCGAACAGTAAGGAGCTTCAGGCGGCGCGTTCCGAGCGGAGGATAGACCACATCAAATGGAGGAGACCTTGAGAGAAGCGAAAGAGTCGCGAAAGGCACGTCGAATAGCTATCGGTTGCCGCTTGGCCTTCCTCGGGGAAGACGAGGTAGAGGGCGAGGCGGAGGTGCTCGATCTTTCCTTTACCGGCTGTATGGCCAGGTCCGATAAAGCGGTGCAGCCAGGACTCCAAATGAAGGTCTCCTTGTTTCTGTCTGACGGGCACGAGTGGCCGGTTCGAGTGGATGAGGCCATTGTCCGCTGGGCACGAGGAGGGGAATTCGGAGTGGAGTTCGTGGCCATACGTCCCCCGCAGCTTCAGCGCATCCAACAGTTCGTCATCAAGACCAAGCCCCTATAAACGGCCAGCGGGACCACGGCTCCTAGACACCTCACTCACCTGTTCGAGCATCGTTGCTAACTGATTTACGGTCCTCTCCCTCATGGTGGGCATCCTCATCATCACGCAGGCAGAGACCCAGCTTCCCAAGCCCGGCGCCCGAGGGTTCGGTCGGATCATGAGTGTGGTCACCGTGATCCGCGAACTCGGGCTCTTGTTGCCGGCCTTCATGGTAGTCAGTTGCTCGATGACGGCCATTGCCACCGAACTGGGCGACATGTCGGTGGCCCGCGACGGGGTTGCGTTTCGGCTCATGGAAATTCAGGTCGGTCGATTCATCAGCATGCCTCGCATAACCGGGTGCACTCGCTGATCTGCTTGACGTTGTATTTTGACGTCGTGGCCGTCCTGGGGGTTTTTTTGTGAACAATCTCAATTGGCGTGGTAAGCGAAGGCGGGAGAACGCCGATCGGATATCGACGCGGATCTCTCCATTTGGGACGCATTGCCGACCTTCGCGGAGTTCCTGCTCGTGCGCTGATCCATCTCGAACGGGCCTATCGAAGTTACTTGGCGTAAGGCGATGTGACCCATGCGGTTTCTGCGCGCAAGCATGTCGTGGCATGTGCCGAGAAGTCGGGGATTGAGAGGAAGTGGCGCGGTTGAAGGAGGAGTTGACAGGATTCACGTCGCCGGCACCGGCGCACGAGGCCCTCACGGCAGTCGCCGCTTATTTAATGGCGACGGCTTTTACTTCCTTGTAGCTCGTGTGACCCTCCAACACCTTTTGAATGCCGTCCTGGACCAGGGTGGTCATTCCTTCCGACATGGCGGCCTTGACCATCTCATCCGTCTTGGCCTTGTTCTGAATCAATCGTTTGATTTCGTCGGATCCCACTAACAGCTCATGGAGCGCCACACGCCCTTTGAGGCCGGTACGATTGCATGTGTCGCATCCCTTCCCTCGATACAGACGGAAGGCGCCGTCATGAACCAGCCCCAATGTGTCCCACTGGGCCGGCCCATATCCCAGTCGCAGCTCCTCATATTCTTCTTTCGACGGTGCATAGGCTTCCCGGCAGTCTTTGCAAATCCGCCTCGCCAATCGCTGAGCGAGCACCCCCAACATGGCGTCCGCGAAACTGAAGGAGTCGCATCCCATATCCAAGAGCCGAGTGATGGTTTCCACCGCGCTGTTGGTGTGCAAGGTGCTGAGTACGAGATGTCCGGTCAATGATGCTTCGATGCCGGTGTCTGCCGTTTCCTTATCCCGCATTTCGCCGACCATGATGACGTCGGGGTCTGCCCGGAGAAAGGCACGCATCGCTGCGGCGAACGTGAAGCCGATCTTGGCATGGACTTGCACCTGGCGAAGCCCATATTGGGTAATTTCCACGGGATCTTCCGCGGTCCAGATTTTAATATCCGGCGTATTGATGTGGCCGAGCACGGAATGCAGGGTCGTCGTTTTGCCTGATCCCGTCGGACCCACGCAGAGAATGATACCGTAGGGTTTCTGCGCGATGCTCTTGATCTCACGCAGGTTCCGGTCGGAGAAACCCATCTTGTCGAGGGGCAGCGGTTCGCTCGCGGCGAGGATACGCATGACCACATCTTCGTTGTAACCGGCGGTCGGGATCGTGGCGACACGCAGTTCGATTTCTTTATTTTCACCGATCTTGAACTTGATCTTTCCGTCCTGGGGCTTTCGTCGCTCCGCGATATCGAGACTTGCCATGATCTTGAGCCGGGACACGATCGCCCGGCGGTAACTCGGCGGAATTTTCATGTACTCGAAACAGTCGCCGTCGACACGGAATCGAACCAGCGTGTCGCGCTTTTCTCCATAGGGCTCGATGTGGATGTCGGATGTCCCTTGACGGAAGGCGTCGGCGATGATCTGATTGGCCAGACGCACAATGGCATTGTCGTTTTCGTCCAGACCTGAACTGGAAGCATCTTCTTGGGCTTCAAGTTGTGACTCATTGACCAATTCGCCAAGAATGTCGGAGACATTCTCATTCATCTTCGTCGTGATGTCGGGCGTGCCGGTGGTGCTCGAGAGGAAGAGCGCGATATCGCGACGGAGGCTGACGGCGAAGCGGATGTTCAGTCCGGGAAAGGTGCGCTTGATATCTTGCACGCGATCCAGATCACCAGGATCGTCGGTCAAAATCTCAATCGCGGCGCGATCCCGCTTCAGCGGCATCCAGTGGTTTTTCTTCAGGTAATCGACATTCAGATTCTTGAGCAACTCGATGTCGACGATCGTGCGTTCGCTATATTCGATGTAGGGGCACTTATGAAATTGGGCCAACGATTTGCCGAGATCGGCCTTTGGAATTTTATACTTTTCGATCAGCAGAGATTCGATGTCTGTCGAGGCTTTCTTGGATTCTGCGAGGGCATTGTCCAGATCCGGCTGGGAAAGCTTCGCATTCGACAGCAGAAAATCAAATTTTGAGGGGGGTTTCTTCGACGTCTTCCGAAGGCCATGGAAAGCGGTGCCCAGCGCTTTGGCAATTTCGGCGACACTCTCTTCATCTTTCCTGGTGAATCGCCCTCCACTCTTCTTGTTCAAGAGTTGGATCACGCCCATGAGATACTTGTTCTCCGCCACCACCGGATAGGTGAGGACCTGTTTGGTCTTGAATCCGGTGTTCTTGTCGTAGGTAGGGTCGTGGATCAGTGAGGGGTGAACTGCGCCGAGTTCCACCTGATTGTAGGCATCGCCAACATTGACCGGGCGAAGGTATTTGGCGCAGAAGCCCGCGAGGCTCTGCTCGGTAATCGGCGTGCGAACTTCCTGGATGGTATCGAGATGGGGAATTTTTGAGAAGATTTCTTTTTTTTCGGAATCCACGACGAAGAGAGTCAGATCTTCAGCATCGAAACAGCTGAGGATTTCATGGCGCAGATCCAACAGGATTTGGTCGATGTCGCTCGCGGCAAGAATTTGTGTGCTGATTCGCTTGATGTTTTCGGCAAACCCGGCTTTCAGAGTGCTGTCGCCTAATCCGGGCAATATGGCTTTGGGCTGCATGGCGCGAACTCCAAACGGATCGAACGAAGGGGGATGCGTGATGCCGACCAGCCACCGGATGCCGGGCCGGGAATCGGTGCGGGGAGCGGGTTCGAGGCCGACCGTCTCCCGTGTGAGTGAGTGTATCCCAATGTGGGGTCAAGGCAAGCAAAAGGTATTTTCGGGACCCGTATGATCGCGTGAGTTCGTCCTTCCACCCGGATAGGAGCGAAACGAGGGGCATGATGGAGAAATCCAAGAGGCCTAGGAGGCGCTGCTGATCCAGGAAGACAAGGTTGGAAGAACCTGGTCAGGACTGACTTTTTTCGTTTCTCCGGTGTGGCGGAGCTTGAGCTCGACCTGGCCCTGAGCGAGTCCTTTGTCGCCGATGACGAGGTGATAGGGAGCACCGATCAAGTCGGCATCGTTGAACTTGACTCCGGCCCGCTCATCACGATCATCCCACAGCACCTCAATGTCCGCATCTTGCAATGTGGCATAGAGCGCTTCGGCCAATTGCATGACGGGCTCTGACTGGCTGAGGGGCAGGAGCGTGACATGAAACGGCGCGATGGGGACGGGCCACTTGATGCCTTTGGCGTCGTGGTTTTGCTCGATCGAGGCGGCGGCGGTGCGGCTGACCCCGATTCCATAACAGCCCATGACGGCCAACTGTTCTTGTCCCTGTGCGTCCAAGAACGTAGCTCTCATGGCTTGGCTGTATTTGGTGCCTAACATGAACACATGGCCGACTTCGATGCCTTTGGCGGTCTTGAGGGTGCCGTCTTTGCGCGGAGAGACATCGCCGGCCTGGGCATTGCGGAGATCGGCAAACTGGTCGACGCGGAAATCCCGCTCCCAGTTCGTGTCGATCAAATGGGTGTCGATTTGATTGGCTCCCACCACGAAGTTCGCCATGGCCTTGACGGCCCAATCGGCGATGATACGTATCTGTTTCAACCCCACCGGCCCCACGTAACCGGCCGCCGCTCCGGTCAGTCTTGGAACCAGTTCGGGCTTGACGAGCTCAAGTTCAACAGTGCCAAGAAGACGTTTTACCTTGATCTCATTGACCTCATGGTCGCCCCGAACGAGCACGGCGACGATTTCTTTGCCGGCGCTGTACAGAAGCGTTTTGACGAGTCGGCTGGACGTAATATTCAGAAAGGTCGTGACTTCTTCTACCGTCCGTCGATCCGGAGTGGAAACTGGTTTCAGGGGTCGGTGCTCCTCGGCATCGCATATCTCAGGAGGTGGCACTTCGGCCCGCTCGACATTGGCGGCGTAGGTCCCTTCGTCGCTGTAGACGATCGTTTCTTCGCCGGTGTCGGCCAAGACCATGAACTCGTGCGACGACGTTCCTCCGATCAGGCCGGTGTCGGCCTCCACGGGGCGGAAGGTGAGCCCGCAACGGGTGAAAATGCGATTGTAGGCATCGTACATTTTTTGGTAATTCAGCCTGGCTCCGGCTTCGTCTCGGTCGAAGCTGTACGCGTCTTTCATGATGAACTCACGTCCGCGCATCAAGCCGAAGCGGGGGCGGATTTCGTCGCGAAATTTCGTCTGAATCTGATAAAAATTCAGCGGCATCTGCCGATAGGAGCGCACTTCCCGGCGAAACAGATCGGTAATGACCTCTTCGTGCGTCGGCCCGAGGCAGAAGTCCCGCTCATGCCGGTCTTTGAACCGGAGCAGTTCTTTGCCGTAGAAGTCCCAGCGCCCCGTTTCACGCCAGAGTTCGGCCGGGGAGGCCACGGGCATCAATAACTCTTGAGCGCCGGCGCGATTCATTTCTTCACGGACGATGCGTTCGATTTTTCGGAGTACCCGCAGGCCAAGCGGGAGATAGATATAGATTCCGGCCGCTACTTTTCGAATCATGCCCGCGCGCAGCATGAGACGATGGCTGACGGTTTCAGCTTCGCCCGGATCTTCGCGCAAGGTGGGAATGAGGGTGTGAGAGACGCGCATGCGGGTTATGGAGAAATCAACCGCTCGATGTCGTTCCAAAAGGCAAAAATCATGATGCCCACGAGGAGGACCAGACCCACCTGTTGCGCCAGTTCCCGTTGCCGATCTTCCAAGGGTTTTCGTCGGATGGCTTCGATGAAAAAGAACAGGAGATGGCCCCCATCTAAAATTGGGATGGGCAGCAAATTGAGCACCCCGAGGTTGATGCTAAGCATGGCCATCAGGAACACCAAACTCGAGGTCCCCTGTTCGGCTGCATCCCCGGCGGTTTTTGCGATCGTGAGTGGTCCGCCGATGTTCTTGCGGGAGATTTCCCCCGTGATGATCTTATAAATTCCCACCACCGTCAGTTCGGTCCATCCCCAGGTGGCCTGCGCCCCAAGCCAGGGGGCTTTGAGGGGATCGTTGGTTTGCAGAATGGTTTGGTTTTGGGCGGAAATACCGATCCTCCCGATTTCAACCGGCTTCCCATCCACGGTGGTTTTTTCACCCAGCGGCGTGATCGAAAAAGACGCGGCCGCGCCGCTGCGCTGAATATCGAACTGCAGCGCCTTATTGGGGTTTTCGCGCACCAGGGACGTCATTTGCGACCACGTGAAAATATCGTGCCCGTCGATGCGGACCACGCGGTCTCCTGCCGAGAGGCCGGCGGCCTGCGCGCGTGATCCTGGAATCACAGCCGTGATAATCGGCGCCCGTTCTTCAATTCCGAGTTGATAGACCGTCACGGCCTTGCCGTTATCCTGCAAGGTTGTTTTACTGGGGGTGACGAGTGCGGTCTTTATTTGTTCTCCGCGCGTGAGGTCCAGCGTCAGCTGTTTGCCGTTGCTTTGCGCGATGTATTTGAGCAACTCGGCGCTCGTCGAGATTTCTTTGTCGTTGACCCGAAGGATGCGGTCGCCGGGTTTCAATCCTGCCTGATCCGCCGGAGATCCCGGCAGCACAGCTTCGACCTCCGGAATGATGTCTTTGAAACTTGGCACCGGCAGGGTATAGCCCAGGCCGATATAGACCGTATAAATCAAATAGGCCAGTATAAAGTTGAAAATCGGTCCGGCGGCGACGACCAGCGTTTTACCCCATAGCGATTGATGGGCAAATGCGCGTTTCTTGTCTTCCGGCGTAATCGTTTCATGTTCGTCTTCTCCAAAGAGCTTGACGTAACCCCCCAGAGGAACCGCAGATAAGAGGTACTCGGTTTCTCCGATCTGCCGACCGAATATCTTCGGCCCAAAACCGAGGGAAAATTTCAGGACTTTGACCCCGACCCACCGTGCGGCCAGAAAATGTCCCATTTCATGGAAGGCGACGAGCACGCCCAGAACCACCAGGAACGGAAGCGCCCAGTGGGTCAGAAGCGAGACAAAATCAGGTGACCAGGCAAAGGCTGTTCCCACAACAAACTCCTTTGGGTTCAGGATATTACTGAGTCAATGCATGCACGAGAGATTCGGCTTTTTCCCGAGCCCAGCGGTCCGCTTCCAAGGCGTCATCCAGGCCGTCAATCTGTCGCGGCGCATGTGATTCCATTGTACTCCGAATGATATCCGGAATATCGAGAAAACGAATTCCGTTCTGAAGAAACGCCTCGACAGCTACTTCATTGGCTGCGTTCATCGTTGCCGGCATGGTGCCGCCGACCTCCAATGCATCGTATGCCAGCCGTAGACAGGGAAATCGGTCATGATCCGGTTTGAAGAACGTCAGCTTGCCGATTTCGGTCAGATCCAGCGACGGCAATTCCAACGGCATCCGTTCTGGATAACGCAAGGCATAGGAAATCGGGGTGCGCATATCGGGAAGGCCAAGCTGCGCGATCACCGATCGGTCCCGGTATTCTACCAGAGAATGGATGATGCTCTCGCGATGGACCAGCACTTCGATCTGGGCATCCGGGATATCGAACAGCCAGCGCGCCTCGACCACTTCCAACCCTTTATTCATCAGTGTGGCCGAATCGATCGTAATCTTTGAGCCCATCTTCCAGTTGGGATGTTGTAGGGCACGTTCAGGGCTGACGTCTTGCAATTGTTCACGGGTGAAGTCCCACAGCGGTCCTCCGGACGCGGTCAGGATCAGGCGTTTGACGTCTTCACGCCGATGCCCTTCGAGCGATTGGAAAATTGCGCTATGTTCACTATCGACCGGGAAAATGCGGACATGATGCTTCGTGGCTTCCGCTTGCATGAGTGCCCCGGCCATCACCATCGGTTCCTTATTGGCGAGCGCAATCTGTTTTCCGGCGCGAATGGCGGCCAACGTCGGAACCAGCCCCGCGCCGCCGACGATCGCCGATACGACCAATTCGGCTTCCGGAGTTTGCGCCACTTGTGCGACGCCGTCATTTCCAGAGAGAATGTGGACGGAAAGATCCGCACACCGTTGGCGCAGTCTGTCGGCGGCAGCCTCATTTGCGAGCGCCACAAATGCTGGCCGAACCCGTCTGATCTGCTCTTCCAACTTGTCATCGTTCGACCCGGCCGTCAGGCCGATCACGCGGAAATCCTGCGGGAACCGGTCCACGATATCGAGGGTGTTGGTTCCGATCGACCCGGTCGATCCGAGAATGACGATAGTCTTCATGGCGTGCTCCACAGCAGGCGGACAGTTATCCATTACACGTGGTTAGTGATGGTGACATAGTAGTAGAACGCCGGAGCAGTGAACAAGAGGCTGTCCAGTCGATCGAGCATGCCCCCGTGGCCGGGAATCAGCGAGCCGGAATCTTTAAAGCCCGCGCTTCGTTTGATGGCCGATTCTGTCAGGTCCCCGATGAGTCCGGCCATCGTAAGGAGCAGGCCCAATATCAAGCAATCCCACAGAGAGAAAGCTGGGAGGAACCATCCACGGGCCACCAAAGCCAGTATGCAGGCAAGGAGACAACCGCCGGCCAAACCTTCGTACGTTTTTTTCGGGCTGATCACCGGCGCGAGCGCATGCCGTCCCAAAGACTTTCCGGCGAGATAGGCGCCGGTATCCCCCGCCCAGGTCACGACTACCACGAAGAAGATCAGCAGCGCTCCGTCGGGCAATCCTCTGATGAGCAGAAGATAACCGAGCATCAATCCGATGTACAGGACCCCCATCACCAAAGCTAGCCCGTCCATGAATGCATCGCGGAGCGGTTTTGTTGACAGGAGCGGGAGGCAGAGTGCCGCCACGACGGTGCTCAATAATACCGCTCGATTCGACACGAGGGAGGGCCACTGCGCGCTGCTCAGCAGCAAGGCGGTGGCCGCCACACCTACCCAGCCCCACCAGGGCCAGGTGGCCTGTCCCACATGGAGCCGATAAAATTCTCCCACCGCCAGCATGCCGGAGACGGCGACAAGACCCCAAAAGGCTATCGGTCCGAGATCGTGTACCAGCAGGTAAAAAAGAGGAATAAAGACGACGGCTGCGAGGACGCGACGAACCGCTTCCGACGATGAGCGTGGTCGTGCGGGTTTCGACATCGTGTCCTCGCACTGGAAAGCTCCTGGTTTCACCACGAAAAGGCTAGGAGGAGACACTGGTGAACACACGACCGAAACGGCGCTCGCGCCGCTGGTATTCAATCAACGCGATCAATATTTCGCGCCGACGGAAATCCGGCCACAGTGTCGGGGTGAAGTAGAGTTCCGTATAGGCTAACTGCCAGAGCAGGAAGTTGCTGATACGGGTCTCGCCGCTGGTGCGGATCAAGAGATCGGGATCCGGAAGGTCCGGTGTGTACAAGGCCTGTTGCATGGCGCGTTCATCGAGTTGATCCACCGACAATCGGCCGTCTTGCACAGCCCGGGCAAGATCTCTGGCCGCATCGACCAGTTCTGCACGGCCCCCGTAGCTCAAGGCGACGTTCAGGATCAACTTGTCCAGGTGAGCGGTCTCCTGCTCGGTGGTCCGAACCCACTGCAACGCGGTCTGAGGAAGCGATGACACCCTGCCGATCGTTTGGAATCGCACGCCTTTTTCAACCAGACTTGAACGCTCCGTCGACAGGTAATGCTCCAGGAGGCCCATGAGTGCGGTAATTTCCTGTGCCGGCCGATTCCAGTTTTCCTGTGAGAAGGCGTAAATCGTCAGGATTTTGATGCCGAGTTCGATGGAAAGGGAAATCAACTCACGAACAGATTTGATGCCTTCCTGGTGGCCGGCAATGCGCGGCAAACCGCGTAACTCGGCCCATCGACCATTGCCATCCATAATCACGGCCAAATGTTTCGGCAGGAGGTCTGGTTCGAGTTGGGAGAGCAGGTCAGAGTCGGGAACAGGCTCGATATCGCGTGATCGAGAATCGTTCATGGAGCGGCTACTGCACCTTTGTTTGTTCAGGTGGATCTCCGGAAAGGTAACGCGAGTCTAGCCGTGGGGTATGGGAATGTCAAACAGTATTTCCTAATTTCGCTGTATTTGCAGATGGTTCGAGAGCCTTTGCATTGCGCCTCCAGAAAAGAGTGCGTTATACTCAGCAACCGTATGAGAGGAGTCACTATATGACAAAGAACGAGGCCGGCGCGCTGGCGCGTTTCGGCGTCACTGACCGAGAAATCGAGCAGGCGCTGGGACGGGTGAAGGTATCGACGGTCGATTACGCCGACTTATATTTCGAATATTGCCAGTCTGAATCGGTCTCGATGGAAGAGGGGATCGTCAAGCGCGCGACCAAAAGTATCGGGCAGGGGGTGGGTGTGCGCGCGACCGTCGGGGAGAAGACGGGATTTGCCTATTCCGATGAGCTGACCCCCAAAGATTTGAATATCGCCGCCGAGACGGCGCGATATATCGCGGATTCGGCTGAGGGTATTGCGCCGGTTTCCGTGACCCATCGGCCGGCCTTGGCGCGGAACCTCTACCCTCATGACCGCCCCGATATTGAAGTGGCCACCTGCGATCGTGTGACCCTGCTCAATGCCATCGATGCCGAAGCCAGACGGTACGATCCTCGGATCAGAAATGTAATGGCTGCCTACAATACTGAATACAAGGTCATGCTGGTCGCGACCTCGGACGGCCTCATGGTCGGAGATATTCAGCCCCTGTCGCGGTTGCAAGTCACCTGCATCGCTGAGGAAAACGGCAATCGCCAGGTTGGAACGTTCGGTGGCGGCGGTCGGATCGGCTTGGAATATTTTCAGAAGGATCAGCGGTACCTCCACTTCGCCCAAGAAGCGGCGCGGGAAGCAATCCTCAATCTGAGCGCCGTCGATGCGCCGGCAGGCGTCATGCCGGTCGTGTTGGGTGGAGGATGGCCCGGTATTTTGCTGCATGAAGCCATCGGACATGGCCTTGAGGCGGATTTCAACCGCAAGAAGACCTCGGCCTTCTCCCATCTTCTCGGGAAGCAGGTCGCCTCGGAGGTCTGCACGATCGTAGACGATGGAACACTTCCGTTTCGGCGTGGCTCGCTGAATGTGGATGATGAGGGCACACCGACCAGCCGCACGGTCTTGATCGAGCGAGGCATTTTGCGGGGGTACATTACCGATAAGCTGAACGCGCGCCTGATGGGCATTCCTGTGACGGGTAACGGACGGAGGGAGAGTTACCAAAGCGTGGTGTTACCCCGGATGACCAATACATTCATGTTGGCCGGCGAGTCCGATCCCCAGGACATCATCAAATCTGTGAAGAGAGGCCTCTACGCCGTCTCATTCGGCGGCGGCCAAGTGGATATCACCAACGGCAAGTTTGTATTTTCAGCGAGCGAGGCCTACCTCATTGAGGATGGGCAGATTACCAAGCCGGTGAAGGGCGCGACGCTGATCGGCAGCGGGCCGGAAATTCTGAAACAGGTTTCTATGGTGGGACACGATTTGAAGCTTGATGAAGGCATCGGCACCTGCGGAAAAGAAGGGCAGTCGGTGCCGGTCGGAGTCGGACTGCCGACCATTCGAATCGATGAAATCACCGTTGGCGGGACGAAGGCCTAACATGACACGTATGATCGGTGAACAGGATTATTCAACCCTCGCGCAGGATCTACTAGCGCGAGCGTCCAAGCAAGGGGCGACTGCGGCGGACGTCATGGTGGCAGACGGAGAAACCCTGTCGGTGCAGGTTAGGATGGGGGCGGTGGACCGATTGACGAAGGCGCGTGAAAAGCGGTTGGGCCTGCGGGTTTTTTTTGGACAGCGATCGGCCAGCGCTTCGACTTCGGACTTCTCCCGCGATTCGTTGGAACGGTTCGTAGGCGAAACTTGCGCATTGGCGCAGGCGGTCATCGAGGATCCCGTATCCGGCCTTCCCGAGCCGGGACAGTACGCCATGGCATTTCCGGACCTCAGCATTTACGATCCCACGAAGCTGCAGACTGACCAGCAGATTGATTTGGCGATTCGCACTGAACGTGCCGCGTTCGCCGCCGACCCCCGCGTCACCAACTCGGAGGGGGCGGAGTGCGATTCTTCGTCCGGCCGGATCATTCTGGCGAACAGCCACGGTTTTCTCGGGCAATATGCCAACAGCAGCTTTTCGCTGTCGGTGTCTCCGATCGCCTCGGATGGCGCCGGCATGCAGCGTGACTATTGGTATGGCGTCGATCGGTCCTTCGCAAAACTGGAAAGTCCCGAAGCCATCGGAAAGGAAGCGACCAGGCGAACCGTGCGAAAACTGGGCGCACGAAAGGTGCCGACCTGCAGCGCGCCGGTGGTGTTCGATCCGGAGGTGGCGGGCAGCCTGCTCAGTCATCTCTGCAGCGCGCTGTCCGGCTATGCGCTTTATAAGGGAGCGTCATTTCTCATCGGGCAATTGGGAGCGCAGATTGCCCCGGAGTTCGTGACGATTTATGACGACGGCCTCATGCCGGGTGGCCTCGGTACGCGTCCATTCGATGGCGAAGGATTGTCCACGAGAAAGCAAGCGGTCGTCGAACGCGGTCGATTGACCAGTTACCTGTTGGATACCTACTCCGGCAAGAAACTCGGTATGGCCTCGACCGGCAGTGCGTCTCGTAGCATCGGAGAAAGTCCGTCGGTCGGCCCGACGAATTTTTACATGGTACCGGGCACCACCGCACCGGAAACCATCCTGGCCTCAGTGAAACAGGGCCTCTATGTGACGGATCTCATCGGGTTCGGGATCAATATGGTGACGGGTGACTATTCGCGCGGGGCGAGTGGCTTTTGGATCGAAAACGGCGAATTGGCCTATCCGGTGGAAGAGATTACCATCGCGGGCAATCTCAAGCAGATGTACGCCAATATTGAGACGATCGGCACGGATCTGGTGTTTCGTGGACGCATCGCCTGTCCGACTGTGAAACTAGCCGAAATGACCATCGCGGGGCAGTAGTCTGATTTGAGAGGGCCTAGACAATGGCGGATATTCGCGAGACAACGATCCAGTATCCCGGCGATGGCATCACGCTGATGGCCTATGTGGCAGCGCCTGTCACCAAGGAGAAGCGACCGGCAATCATCATTGCGCAGGAGTGGTGGGGGCTGGTCGAGCATATCAAGGATATTGCGAGGCGGTTCGCCCGTGAAGGCTACTTTGCCATTGCACCAGATCTCTATTCCCGCCTCGGGCATGTGGTGACGACGGATGCCAATGAGGCCGGTGCATTCATGAATCGACTCGCGCAGGAAGATGGGCTCAAGGATTTGCAGGCGACAGTGACCTATCTCAAGACCGTTCCAGAGGTTGATGCGGCGCGCCTTGGCGTGACGGGATTTTGCATGGGTGGATTCTACGCGCTCATGTTGCCTTGTCTCACGTCAGATATCAAAGCGGCGGTTCCATTTTACGGACAGGTGCCCAATCCCGATACTCCGTTAAGGAAGTTAGGCTGTCCCGTCCTCTATTTCTATGGCGAGGATGACGGGTGGATCACCAAGGCCGATGTCCAGCGGTTGGCGGCGGCGCTCAAAATGTATCAGAAGCCGGGGGAGATCAAAACCTATCCCGGCGCAACGCATGCATTTTTTAACGATGCGAGAAAAGATGTTTACAAGGCCGCGGCAGCCAAGGATGCCTGGGCGAGGACCGTCGCGTTCTTCAAGCAGCATCTTGTTGAGGGGCGGTGAAATATCTGTCGTTGGTTGTAGTTGTAATGGCGCGAGACAGGCTCGAAGAAGGCACGTCGGGATAGGAGAGAATTTCACGCAGTAGACACAATCGAGAGGCACCATGGCACTTGATGCGGAATCAGGCAAGACGATGCTCCAATTGATTACCTCACGGTACGAAGATCGTCATTGGCGAAAGAAAATTGAGAAGACGCTGAGTCTGCCCCACAGTGGGGTGGGTGATACGCGCCAGCAACAGGTTTTCACTTACCTGAAGCTGGAGCTCAAGGCATATAAATCCAGACGCGCGGATCCGGACTCGTGGATCTTGGGCGGGTATGCCACGAAGGAAGTGATCGATCGCGCGAAGTTCCAGCCGAAGTTAATCGGAGAAGGTATTTCGTCCGAGGATGTGGCATTTCTCGGCGTCGATCCCGGCCCGGAGATCGATGAAGCTTGGTGGGACGACATGTTAGTGGCTTGGTTTGGGGCTCCCGAGGAGGAAGAGATGCCTCAGGAGACGACGCACGACATACCTTCCGTGAGTGACGCCGAAAACAACTCCGCCCGGATCTAACTAATGTCTTCAGTCTGGCTGTTCTCTCCCAAAGTGAAGCAGCCAGATCGACGGCGGCTCATTACGACCCAAACAAATCCATCTGTTGGGCAATAGAGGGAGGGGGCTCGCTCTGCGGCGTACGGCCTGAGTCACCGGTTACCTGCTGCGGCGTCGCGCCATTCTGCTTGTGCCGGTCGAGAAACTTTTTCAGCTTCTGAAAGTCTTCGCGCAGGGGCTGCAGCATAGTGCCTTGATGCAAGGCGGCGGCGGGATGCAGCAGCGGAAAGAGCACGAACTCTCTCAGATAAAACGCCTGTCCTCGCACCCTGGTGATGCCGACCTTCCGCTCCAAGAGAGTCTGGGTGGCCCAATTCCCTAGCGAACAGACCAGTTGGGGTTTGATCATGGCGATTTGTTGCAGGAGAAACGGTTTGCAGGTCTCAACTTCCCGGGGTTCGGGATCGCGATTGTTCGGGGGTCGGCATTTGATGACATTCGCGATGTAGATGTCCGCGCGGGAGAGTCCTACCGACTGCAATAATTCGTTCAGCAGTTGCCCGGCTGCGCCCACGAATGGTTCCCCCTTTTGGTCTTCGTGAAATCCGGGGGCCTCTCCGACGAACATGACGGATGCGTGGGGATTGCCGACGCCGAAGACCACCTGGGTGCGACCGAGTGTGGAGAGCTGGCATCGCTGGCAATTGCGCAGGGAGTCAGCGAGTTCCGGAAGGGTGATCAGGGGCTCAGACATGTGAGATAGCGCGTAATGGTACGCGGGATCTTAGTCGCGAGCCGATTCCTTGTCAATATTGTAGAAACGTAACAGACACCCCAACAGCAGGGTCTGGCGCAAGCATGCAGCCGGTCTCTAAGCAGAAATGGCCTCGGCGCATCGTTGGCCACTGAGAATAGCTGACTCCAAGTTGGCCGGCCATCCGGTATCGGTCCAATCGCCTGCCACGAAAAAGTTTGAGAAGGGACTGCGAGGCAGTGGACGACATTGTTGGGTTGCCGGTTGAGGTGTGAGATAGGCCTGAGGCTGTCTGACGACGTCCGCCTTGATCACTTTAGGAACTGAGGCGGGTGTGGGAAAAGCCGCCTCCATGTCTTTCAGGGCGAGGCGAATGAGGGCCTCATTCGCCTCTGTGATGAGATCCTTCGCCTCGACCGCGATCGCCCACACCACGGCAGCCTGTTCGTGCAGTTCACGATCAGGATGCCGGATCATCCAATGGAACGTCCGTTGCTCAAGCAACAGGAGCTGCGTATGGTCGATGGCCTGAGCGACATGCAGGCGTACGATGACCAGTGGGGATTCGTTGAGACGGCTGAGCTGTTGGAAATAGGCATAGTGGGTCACGATTCGTTCCGGCAACAGAGGGGTCAAGCGATGGCGAGGAAGCGCGGCAACATACCAATCGGCGGTGAAGCTGGTACGGTCGGTTGAGTCGACTCGCGTCACGCGGTCTCGGTCGAATTGAAGACGGGTTGCCGTCGTGTTCAACCGGAACTGGACGCCCATCGTAGCGAGTTGGGCCTTGAGCGGCGCGAGAAGAAACGAGTCTATTCCGTGGGAAGGGAGGATCAGTTTCGTCGCCTTGGCACCGGTCAAAAAGCAGCGGCGCAGCGTTCGCATGAAGAGGCCAGCCGACACTTGCGAAAGCGAGGCCCCCAACAGTAACCGCGCCAGGCAGTTCCAGACTCCGGACCTGGCGCTCTCCGATTGGCCGATGCCGGCGAGCCATTCGTCGGCCGCACGCAGGTCGAGATCGTTCGGCAACGGCGGATCCTGTTCCCAGGTTCGTTCGAGGAACGACAGCAGGTGCCAGCGATCCCGCATCGACAGGCCTTGAAACAAGGTGGTTCCGAGCAGCGTATTGAGCGGGGAGGGCAAGGGAAGATGCAAGAACTGAATACGGGCGCCGCTCGATTGCAGGAACTCAAGCGGGGTATGCCGGAGGCGGCGAGTGGCGACATCTTTACCGAGTCGATGGAGCAAAGACCAGGTCGCGTGATGGGCCTCAAGGAGCAGCGGTGGCGGGGCCTGGCAGAGGCGACCTCCGACAGTGGCAGCCTGTTCGATCACCGTGACCGAATGCCCGCTCGCGCTCAGATGCAACGCCGCCGTCAATCCGGCGATTCCACCGCCGAGAATGAGCACCGTTCCGCTCATGAAGTCGAGAAGGGGAGGCGTGACTGCAGCCATACGCCGGCAGCCACGGCCAGCCGGTGACTGGGGGACAGCGTGACCCGTTCACCCAGCACGCGATATCCGGACTCTTCGATGCGATGCAAGATACGGCTATACACACCTCGCATGATTTCTGCGACCGTCAAGGCTCGGCGTTCGGCCCGCGGCAGCGATTCCAGCGCTCGGGTGGCCTTCGCGTAAAATTCCTGCGCCCGGCCGACCTCGAACCGCATGAGCTCCGTGAATTCCGGGGTATAGCGCCGCCGCATGAGATCGTCTTCTCGGTATTGGAAGCGCGCCAGATCCTCTTGCGGAAGATACACGCGGCCACATTCGGCGTCGTTGCCGAGGTCGCGAAGGATGTTGGTCAGTTGAAAGGCCATGCCGAGATTGACGGCGTAATCCTGTGCGCGTGGGGACGTGGTCCCGAAGACATGCAGACATATCAATCCCACCACCGACGCGACGCGATAACAATACAGCGACAGTTGCTCAAAGGCGGCATACCGCGTGGTCGTCAGATCCATTTCGACGCCTTTGATGAGCTCTTCGAAGTAGGCGTGGGGAATCGATAACGCTCGGACATGCCGGGCAAGGCTGATGGTCACCGGCAAGGTCGGTGTGCCTTCATAGGCGGCGGCCAGCTCGCGCCGCCAACGAGCCAATTCCTCTTGCGGATGGCTTCCCGGGGGCGGCTCATCGACGGCGTTGTCCACTTCCTTGCAAAAGGCATAGACCGTGTACATGGCGTCGCGGCGTGCTTTGGGAAGAAACAGGAAGGAGTAATAAAAGTTGCTCCCGCTGTTTTTGGTGAGGGTCGTACAGTAGGCTTGTGCGTCAGCGGGCGTCATCGTGGCAGCGCTGCAGGCCTGTCGAGTCGTTCCACCGATTTCGGAAGCTGGTGGTCCTGTCCAGTCGCGCGGAAGATGGCCGCCAATTGTTCGACGCCGTCAATCAGGCGCGGACCGGGCCGGCTGAAGTATGCCAGGGCATCGACAAGAAAGACCGCTCCATTCTGAACCGCCGGCAGGCTCTTCCACTGCGGGTGCTCCATGACGGTGGCAAGTTCGGTCTTCGTGCGCTCGATGGTAAACCCACAGGGCATGAGGACGATCACGTCCGGAGCGGCGGCGCAGAGCGTATTCCAATCCACCTTGTGAGAAACTGACCCAGCTGTGGCCAAGGCATCGACGCCTCCCGCGGCTTCCACCATATCCGGAACCCAATGGCCGGCCGTATAGAGCGGCGAAAGCCATTCGAGGCAGGCAACTTTCAGACCTCTCATCTCGGAAGGGAGATTGGCGCGAACCGCGTCAAGTCTGCTGCGCAGCCCAGTGGCCAGTTGTGTTGCAGCCTCCTTCTGCCCCAATGCCACTCCAAGCGTTTCAATGTCCCGAAGCACGTCTTCCAAGTGTCGGGGATTGAGAGTCACCATGCGGGGCGAGGGTGTAAGCGCCTGGAGAACGTGGTTCAGTTGCGAAGGGGTGATCGCGCACACGTCGCACAAATCCTGCGCGATGATCAGATCGGGTCGCGACGCTAGCAGCTGTCGCTCGTCCAATTCGTACAGATCCGTTCCAGCTGAAAGCATGGTGCCTACCTGCTCATCAATTTGCGCGCTCGACAGGCGATCACTGTGCACGCGCGGGCGGACCAGGACCGGGATCTGGCCGAGGTCCGGCGGATAGTCACATTCGTGGCTGATGCCGACGAGGTCTCTCTGCAGACCTACGGCCGCGACGACTTCCGTAGCTCCCGGTACGAATGAACAGATTCTCATGCGCGTCCTTGAGCTGTCCCCCACAAACGAGCCTGGAGGTCGGAGAGACGAATGTCTACCAATGAATGGGTCAAGCTGTCGGCCTCGTGGAGATCTTGCATGGCATGCGTGTTGGCGACCGCCAGAACCTTCATGCCCGCCGCGCGCGCGCCTCTGATGCCGGGTAACGAATCTTCAATCACCAAACAATCACCGGGAGTCAGGGCCAGGCTTTCCAGCGACCCATTCAAACCGGCCATGGCATGGAGAAAGGGGTCGGGAGCCGGTTTGCCACTGATGACATCTTCGGCACTGGTGATATGTCGAAATGCCTTGCGGAGGCCCGACTCTTCCAGAATCAGCTCAATTTCGTTTCGCAGCGCGCCGGAGGCAATGGCGAGTGGATACCGTTCTGCGGCTTCTCGGACGAGTTCGCGGACGCCGGGAAAGATCGCCAGATGTTGTTTGACAGCGTTCAGATATGCGAGAGCCTTGTGGTGCATCAACTCCGTAAGCACGGCGGGTGTCGCCTGACGATGGTGCTGATGCAAGGCGGTCATGAAACAACCGCGGTCGTCAAAACCAAGGTAGTCGGTGTAGTACTCCGCCTCCGTGAGGGCGATATCGATCCCGGCTAAAACCTCTCGAAGGGCGGCGAAGTGAAGCGGTTCCGTGTCGGCGATGACCCCGTCGAAATCAAAAATAACGGCGCGCAACTCATTCATTCGCGTGACTCGTACATCTATAGGCATGGCTTGTCGTGCATCGATTCGACATAAATGGGCGCGGCATTATAACAAGGGCATGCCGACAAAAAAAGGACGACGGCCCATTCTATGAAGAACGAGCCGTCGCAGGAGGGAACGGATGTGGGCGTGTGTTATCGTTTGAGTCTCAACCCATGCTCGGGAACCCACCCCTTTCGACCGTCTTCGGTTCGCACGGCATAGACCCAGCCGGTCGGTTGATGGTCTCCATCCAACACCGTGAGTGTGGCGCTGGTCTGTACGGTGGTGCTGACTTTCGTGGCTGCCGGATCGATGAAGAGCGGTACAGGAGATAGCGGTCTGGTCGGATCAGGAATGACCATGACGCGTTGTCCCTCAGAAAACTGGGGACTGGCCACATCCACGAAGGCAGGCGCCGGCTTTACCGGCGACGTTGCAGGGTTCGCGATCACGGGAGGTCTCGGGGCCGCTTCCGGAAGCGACGGGGAGCCTATATCAGTCAGTTCGGGCGGAATCACCGTCGAAGGCTGGGTCGTGCCCGGTGGCGTCCGAGGCGTGGGCTGGGTATTTTCCGTGCCGCCGTCGAGATACGGCTCGATGAGTTGCATGGCTCCGTCGGGGTTCAGCGCCAGATAACCGATTCCTCCCACACCGATCAGCAACAAGATCCAAAGAACAGGGCCCTTTCCAGACCGCTTCGGCCCGTTCATCGGCGGCGCGGGGGACGGCCTCGGTTCGTCGAGGTCCTCGTCGGAGAACTCCAGATCCGGTTCGGGCTGACGTGCGAACAAGAGATGCCGGTTCGTCCACTCGCTGCTGAGCGCAGGATTGCCCGTTGAAGAAAACATTGGAGGACCTCCTCATTCAAGGATGCGAGGCGCTTGCCTACCCCTAGGTACTTATCACCGGCTCTCCGGGCTGTCAATTTGGTTGTATAAAGAAACGGCCCATCTTGATCTCAATCAGACCGACGGTTCAATCACTGGGGTCGATTGGAAGGCAGGGCCGGGATCATCTCCGAACAGCCAGTGTCACCACGTCGATGGGCGGTCGGACCATTTGCACCGTGATCGATGCGAGGGCTTGCAAGTTCGAACATCCTCGTTGCAGAATCGATCACGGTCCTGTCGCGGAGTCTCACGATGAAGTCTTATCGCGAAGAACTGTGGTTCGAGACACAGACCAGACGCGCCTACCTCAACATCACGGCGCAGGTCGATGCCGCGGTGCGAAAAAGCGGGGTGCGCGAAGGCATGGTCTTGGTGAATGCCATGCATATCACTGCCAGCGTCTATATCAATGACGACGAGACGGGGTTGCTTCAGGATTACGAGGCTGTTCTGGAACGACTTGCTCCGCAGGCTGCGACCTACCGGCACAATGACACCGGAGAAGACAATGGCGATGCCCATATCAAGCGGCAGCTCATGGGCCGCGAGGTCGTGGTGGCGATCACGGATGGAAAGTTGGATTTCGGACCGTGGGAGCAAATTTTTTATGGTGAGTTCGATGGACGGAGGCGCAAGCGTGTGCTGGTGAAGGTCATCGGCGAATGACCAATCGGGTGTGATGACTCAATCCCGCCTCGAATGACTCGCTGAGGACCTCGACGAAGAACCGCCGCAGGCTTGCCACGTTCTGGAAAGTTTGGCAACATGGACAACAGGATGAACGGATACCATTTACTAGACATTCGCATCAACGTGGGAGGCCGGCCATGTTGAGTTGGTCACGACCGGATCCGCTGACGCGGGATTTGATTCATCTGATCAATGCGCGCCGCCATGACCACGGTGACACGGATGCCGCGATCGATACCCTGCAAGCCTTCATTGAGCAAGGACGCGAGCAGGACCTGCTGACGGTCCTCGCCGCCCTCGACGAGGAAATGGCGGAATGGATGTTCGATTTGGTTGCGGAGGCCTCCTGTGCCGTCATCATGGACGGACCCGACGATGAAAAGGGAGCCTATGCACTGATGGCCGCCCTGGAGTTGCCGCTCCAGGCCAATCTGGGTCAGCCGCTGGGGCTGAAGATCGATCCTGTGGCGACGGCGGATCTCCTCCATCGTCATTTGCAGTTGCCGGCCGGCGTGGTGGTGCGAGTGGAGCCTCGCTTGCTGACTGACGCGACACTCGAAGGACTCACGCTCCAAACGCTCAACGAACATCTCGCCAGCATTGCGGATTCGCAGCGCACCCAGGCCATTGCCTCTCGTCTCTATCCTCCCGTTGAGAATACGGCCTTTCTCTTTTTTCAACTCATCGGCATGCCCGATCCGGGATTGCCGGACTCATTGGAAGAACCGGCTCGCCGGGCGCTGCTCGAAGGTCTGGTTGCTCAATGCGCCGAGTTGGCTCTGGCTCCGGATACCTTGGAGGTACCGGTCTATGCGTCCTACGCTCTGTTCGACGCGCAAAATGCCGTGAGACTTCACCGCTTGGCCGACGAAACCGCTGCGGTGTGGCGCGACCTCGATCCCATGGTGCGTGCGCGCACCATTGCCCACCTCCACACACAATGCGGAAACGGGGTCTATATGCCGGTCTGGACGGACCTCTTCGATCCGGAATTGCCCGAAGACCATGGCCCAGTGTGGACGTCGCCGGATGTGTGGGTGTTCACGGCCGATTTGCCGATCGAATGGCCGGGTGAAATGCTCACCAATCGGCTGCTTGCCGAAGGCTGCACACGATTCGAGAACCATATTGTCGAGGCGCCTGAGAATTAATAGTTTGCACACCATCCGAACGCGCGTGCCGGACGATGGAGTTTCCATTCCGCCCTCCTCGACTCTCGGATGTCTCTCTGAAGACTGCTTGAGTGTCCACTGAACGGACCAGACCGATCCAGATTCATGGAGAGCCGCTTGCCTGGCCCATCGCGATTCGGTGCCCTCATCATGGTCACGGTGCTGAGCTGCGTCATCCTTGGTGCTGTCTGGGCTGTCGCGATTTACCTGCTGCCGGAAAGCCCCAGACCGTCGGAACGATCCTCGCCATCTCCATTCAGCCCACCGCCGATTCAATCTTCTGCAAACGTCCCGTCGCCGACGGTGCATGCCGCTCCGCCGGTCAAGGTACAAGAGGCCCCCAACCACGCTCAGTTCCCTACCGTCGAGCGGTCTTCGCCTGAGGCCCTGCTCCTTCCGCTCGGGACGGATCTGAAATGTGCGATGGAAATAGACGGTCTTTGCTCCGAGGACGAGGGTGACCGACGGTCCTGCCTGCAACGCAAAACGGCCCGGCTTTCCATTCCCTGTCGGGGGATGCTCCGCGAACGGCTCCTTCGGATGAACGCACACATGCGACGGATGCGAGCGGCCTGCGAGGCAGACCGCCGACAGTATTGCCGAGACGAGTCGTTAGGCGGGGGATCGATCGTCCAGTGCCTGGAATCCCATGCGCAGGAAGTGTCGGATCAATGTTTTCAATATCTGCCTAAGCGCGGACGGTTGGTGAATTCACCGGATGATTAGTGCGCTGCGGCAGTTTTTATGGCAGGCTGTTCAAGGAACCGCATCGTAATCCCGGCCACTTCCACGACATCTCCATTCAGAAGCAGGTGCTCTCCCTGGAGAGGTCGTCCGTTGATCTGTATGCGTTTTCCGCTCTCTGTAGGACTCACCACGTACCCGTCCCCCCGACGGCTGATCACCGCCGCCGTTTTCGGCGCGAACCAGCCGGTGAGCGTGATGACCGCATCGTCTTGCGCCCCGATCAACGAGACATGTTTCGTCAGCCGATATTGCGACTGACTCGTCTTTCCCGAGAGTATCTCGACCAGCCCGACTTTCTGCGCCGTCGGACGTTCGCCGACACAGGAGGTTGATACGACGACGGTTTTGTCGGTCACCAGTTGGTTGCCGGACGGCGGTGAATCCAATGGAGCCAGCTGGTTCCCGCGAAAAATCAATCGGTGAGCGCCGATGCGGATGCTGTCCGCGTCTTGAAGCTGCCGCCGGTCGATCTTCTGTTCGTTGACGAAGGTGCCGTTGGTACTCCGCAGGTCTTCCAAAAACATAACTTCCTGGACTTGGACGATGCGCGCGTGGTGCCCGGAGACGGCGACATCTTCAAGGCAGAGGTCGTTGTCGGCCTTGCGCCCAATGGTGAAGGGTGTGTGAAGAAGTTCGAGTTCCTTCGTCCCGCCTTGCGGCACCTTGACGAGGAGCGTGGGTGATGCGGATGATTTCCGGGACATAGGGGCTCCTTAATATGACTCAGTGAAGGGTGCAGGAAACAGGCGGCCACGGAGCAGGTTCCATATTCTCGACTTATGCCGGATCATGGTCGTGACGATGACGGTGGTATTGTCGGTGCCACCGGCGGCATTCGCGAGGGCAACGAGACGGTCGGCGACCGTCTGCGGGTCCGGCGATTCCTGGATGGTACGGAGGATGGCGTCAGTCGGCACTCCGGTCGTCAACCCGTCGGAGCAGAGCAGCACGATATCGCCGTCCAATACGTGAAGCTCTCCCAACTCCACATCCACGGTGGCATGCACCCCCACGGCGCGGGTCAAGACGTGCCTATGTGACACGTGCTCGGCATCCTCGGCATCCAAAAGTCCCGATAGCACTTGTGCCTGCACCAACGAATGATCGGCCGTGAGGGAGTGAAGCACGTGATTCCGGATCAGGTACAGCCGGCTGTCACCGACATGCGCGATCGACAAGACCGGCCCGACAAGCCACGCGGCGACCACCGTGGTGCCCATTCCACTATATGCGGCATCATGTGCCGCCTCTTGATGCACTGTGTGATTGGCCAGCCGCACAGCGCTGGCCAGCCGGTTGGTCGCCATGGAAAACTCCGGACATACCATGCCGATCAGCGGCGGAGAGGGTTCTACGGCAGACGCCGCCAGATGGCGGGGAATGATCTCAATCGCTCGGCTGCTGGCGACTTCGCCCGCGCGATGTCCGCCCATACCGTCGCACACGATGAACAGACCCATGGAAGGATCGGCATGGAACCGGTCTTCGTTGTGCCGGCGCGTAAGTCCGACATCCGAGGCGACCCCATGTCTGATCCGTAGTGAGGGCATGGCTGCGGTTATCTCGGCATGACCTGGAAGACATCTCGCAGGTCTTGGGCCATGTCGCTCGCGTGGCGATATCGATTGGGGATCTCCTTCTGCAGCGCCCGATCCAGAATGGATTGCACGCGTGACGGCAGATCACGACGGTATTTGAGGAGCGGAGGATGAGGGGCCTTCGCGATACGTATCACGAGCGCCGCCATGTTTTCGGCGTCGAACGGTCGCTCACCGCTCAGCAATTCGAACAGGACGATCCCCAGAGAAAATACATCGGACCGTCCGTCCACGTCTTTGCCGGTCGCCTGCTCCGGCGACATGTACCGGGGAGTGCCGAGGATCATGGTCGTCTGCGTCTTTGACGCACTCGCCATTTTGGCGATGCCGAAATCCATCACCTTCACGAGACGCTGTTTCAGAATCATGATATTGGCGGGTTTTACGTCTCGATGAACCACGCCTTGGCTGTGGGCATAATCGAGGGCCTCGGCGACCGTCGCCACGATCTGCAAGGATTGTTTCGCGGGCAGGATCGTTGATTTTTGGCAATAGCAACTGAGCAGGGTACCTTCCAGATATTCCATGGCAATGTAGGCCAGGCCATCCTGTTCGCCGGCGTCGTAGACCGTGACGATATTGGGGTGTGATAGGCGTCCCGTCGATTCCGCTTCGCGAAAGAAGCGGTCGCGAAACTCCTTCAGGTTTTCCTCATTATCGATTTCATCCAACCGCATCGTTTTAATGGCGACGAAGCGTTGGATCGTCGGGTCTTTTCCCAGGTACACGACACCCATGGCTCCACGGCCTAGCTCTTTGACGATGTGATAGCGCCCCAGTACAGTCGGCACGCCGGCGGCGCGGGTGACCGAAGAGACGGCGGGATGAGCAGGAGTCGGAGACAGGCGATCGGAACTACTCAGGACTTCGGTTGGCGGTGTCTCTTCTTTCTTGTCGTTCGTTTTGAGGGGACGCCGACGCGGGCGTCCGGCGAGGGCCTGCGTCAACGCATCGGCGTGGCGGACCCACGCGAAGGTCAACCAGGTGGCGGAACCGATGAGGCCGCCGGTGATCAGCCAATTGTACAGTGGTTGTGTCGGAGGACCGAGTACCGGAATCCCGTGGGCGTCATAGGCCCGAGAGCCGACGAGGACAATGAGAAAGAACGAGGTCGGAAAAAGAATGGCACGGAGGAAGGTTTGTCCTCTGCCGTTGTCGCGCAGTTCCTGTCTGGCCCGCGCGGCGGCGAGCCAGATCATCAGCAGACAGAGACCGTCCGCCACAAATCGCACCGCCTGCGCCGCATTCATCCCTAACGGCGGAATGAAGGTCTGGATGAACAGCGGAAGGGTGGCCAGAAACGGCCCCACCATGATGGCAAGGATAATGACGATCAGATACGGGCCGATCCAGCCCCAGGATGTTGTCATGTCGGCGATTCGCGGGAGTTGTGTCTCAGTGTAGCGAAAGAGGATGGAGTGTCAACGAAACGAAGGAATGATGCTGCGATGGAGGCGCCCCAGGCATGATTCCCCTCTTGCGAGAGGAATCTGTTCGGCGCGGTGTGTCGTCAGGCAGAAGTGGCCGCTTTTCTCAGGGGATCGAGCAGTTTCTCGGAGACCTTCAACTGACCGCGGCCGATGCCGACTTCGATGTCGGGCTTGGTGACGCCGTGAAAATCGCTCCCTCCCGTCACGAGCAGGTCGCATTGCTTGGCCAGGTCCAAGTATTCGGCTGTTTGACTGGAGGTGTGCGTGCTGTAGTGGACCTCAATGCCGCCCATTCCGGCATCCTTCAGTTCGCGAAGTAGAGTGCGCAAGCCTTCCGCCGATGTTCGCACCCAGGTCGGATGGGCGAGCACCGGCACGCCGCCGGCTTCGCGAATCCATCGCACGGCTTCAACCGGGTTGGGCAAGTCGCGATCGACAAAGGCCGGGCGGCCGTTGGCCAGGTACCGGTCGAAGGCTTCCTTTGCCGAGGTGACGAATTTTTTTTCCATTAGGAGGCGAGCGATGTGGGGACGTCCGACGGATTCCGTCCCGGCTAATGCACGCACCTCTTCATAAGTGATGGGGATGCCCAGCTCATTGAGACGCTGGACGATCTTGGGATTTCTGGTATGGCGGCTGTCTCGCAGACTCAGCAGACGCTGTGCGAGCAGCGAATCGCCCCAGTTCAAAAAGTAACCGAGGATATGAAGTTCACTGTCCCCCTGTCGTGAACTGATTTCGACGCCGGGGATGGCTTCAATACCCAGTTCGGTTCCGATCGCAATGGCTTCCGGCACGCCGTCGACAATATCGTGATCGGTAATCGCGAGTGCCGTGACACCGGCTTGCTTCGCGAAGGTCATGACTTCACGAGTGGAAAAGCTGCCGTCCGAGTGGGTGGTATGGAGATGCAGATCAATACGACTCATGGCGGTGTCTCAGGCCCCGCTTTCTGCGCAACCAGTCGCGCGGTATAGGACGGTCCGGTGCCATGGCCTCCATTATGTTCCCCTTCATCGTAATGGAGAACCCGCAAAGGAGAGGTCAGGCGGAGTAGTTCATTATGGGCCAGGCAGAATTCCCAACGGCGAGGGTGCTCGCGGCGGAAATAGTTGTCGATGGTGAAGGTTTCGTACAGCAGGACTCCATTTGGTTTCAAGGCCTCCATCAGCGAGGGGAACAAGGGGCGATGCAAATAGAAGAACACTAGGATGACGTCATAACAGGCTTCTCCCAAGCTGGGCGGCCGGTCCGGATCTTGTTCTAAATCGAGCACCCGTGTGGTAAGACCCGTGACATGACGGGCTTGTGCGGTCGCCTCCAACGCGGCGAGCGCCTCCTTGTCTCGATCAAGAGCGTCAACCAGCATGCCGTGGGATAAGAGATGGAGCGCGTGCCGACCACGGCCGGCGGCCACATCGAGCACCCGGCCCTTTGGAAGCCTGTCGAGTTGCTGCACTAGAAAGGGAGCCGGCATAGGTCCTTCTCGACGCGCATGGTGCGCGGCACGAGTTCGTTCGAATCGGACGCCGACCGATCCAGCCACCATCGCGAGGGGGGCATGGAGCTTACGGATCCATATACGTATGCGGTCTACGGGGAATTCCGCAAACACCAGCCCGATCAGTTGCTCAGCCATGGCTTCCAAAAGCTTGCAATCCAGGGAGGCTCCGAGGGCCACCAGTCGGTCGGCCACCTGAGCATAGTCGATCGTCTCGTCAAGTCGATCGGACAGGGCCGCGGATGCAACGGAGGCCTCCAGTTCGAGGTCTACAGCGATGAGCTGCGCCTTTCGACGTTCGTCCTCCGTGACGCCACAGTGGCCGTAGAACTCCAGACGTTCAATGATGATGCGCTCGGCCATGGCGGCATTGTCGTGGATGGCCTTTCGGACTGTCAAGCAAGGGGGAGAGCGAAGGTGGCCCATTGATCTCCGGTGCTCGCGCAACGCGCGGTCTCAGAAGGCCCTCCTTGGACGCGCGCAAGGGGAGATCAATGGGCCACCTTCGTTGATGTGAATAGGCAGGGGAGCAGCGGGTGACAACCCTGCCGGGAAAGGAATCAGGCATATGTGACTTTGGCACTCCACCCGTTACGCACTTCGCGCAATGGCGGTCGCATAAGACCTCGCCTGGGTGAATGGCACGTCCGGCGTGCCCGAGGGTTGGGCGGGTAAGAAGGTGCGGGGAACGTGACAAGGTCAACCTTTGGGGAGCAATGGTCCGGAGCAGAGGGAATCACAGAATGGTGCCATGACGCCTGTTGGTGCTAGGCGGGAGACTTCTGAGTGATAGGATACGGTTGAACGGCGTGGAGAGTGCGGCAGAATCAATCAGAGCAGGACCTGCTGAAAATACGTGAGTCTGACCAGGCAAGAATCAACGGTTCGGCCAAGGCGCATGCCGCTTCAATTCTGACAACAGGGCTGCAAGGAGATTTTTAGCAAACGACAGGCTGAGCCCGGCATCACATATGCGTTTGAAAGATTGCCATACCCGTAGATCTAACATCGGTATCGTTTGAGCTGAAGCTCGTTTCACGAGGTTCTGACATAGTTGTTGTACCTCGGAGTGTAACAACTCGATGAGTTGCCTGGCCGTGCACGGGGTCTTGTCGAGTTGAAGGTGGTTCATCTCCGCCCTGTGCGCCTTCCGCCGCGCCCACGTCTGCGACAGAGCCACCCCCGCTACAATGGTCAGCAGGAGCGGATTTGCCGGAATGGAGAAGAGCCACCTCCACCACTCATAGAGCGCGAGGACGATCAGGCATGTCGGGAGGACGAGGAAATCTGCCCACTGGTGTCGGAGGACGCGCAGGCGATCTTCCCTCGTCTGACCTGAAGGCCGCAAGGGAGTCATCTGAAGGGAAGTGCGACGGTTTTTGGGAGTGAATACTCGCGCTGACCGGAACATGGCGGGCATCTCCTGCTCTAACCCGGATTATTCATGAACAGCTACTACGTCGTCCGATCGTCTCGCCCGGCGGAGCTTGTCTCGTTGGCTTCCTCGACGGGCTGCCGTACGCCTGCGTCGCCCTCAGTTGCGAGAAGCCCCGGCGGGCTTCGGGCTCGAACGCTTCGCAACGGCATTCACGAACAATTCGGGCTACGACGTATTGGCTTCAGCAGGCATTGTAGGTCAGGCTGGAGCATTGGAATAGAAAAGATAGATTTCGCGCATCGCTCACGATCAAGCTGTTCGTCAACCATCCGCGTCAGCACTGCCTCGGAATCTATAAGAGCCGTTCGCTCCGTACAAAAGAGACGCGGGTGGTCTCGTTTCCTATTCCAATTGCGCACGATTGCGTGTATGAACGAAGGGCAACGAGTATGCGAACGGTCTGTGTTTGCTATTCAATCATTCATCACAGGAGGCAGGTATGGCCAAGGGCATGCAACAGAAGAAAACCACCAAGAAGAAGCCGGCGAAGACCATGATGGAAAAGCGGGCGGAGAAGAGCGCGAAGAAGGGCCGTTGAACCGGAGGCCCTGCACGTCGACTATCCCCTGTGTAGACGAGTGAACTGCAGGGTCGACCGCACCGTAGGCAGGCGGTGGCGTGGTGTATCAGTGCCGGCCGGCACGAATGCGCTGAGTGATCATGGATGCGGATGAGATGCCTGGCGGCCGGTGGACTGGCTGACCGCCGTCAACGCAGCTTCTGCAACAGTCCCTCGGCAACGATTGAATCAGGATCCCCTCCCACGATCATGTCTTTATCGCCGAAGTGCGCGGTCGACTTGGTCGTGACCCGCATGTGTAATCCAGCTGGAGCGAGGTTATATTCAAAGAGGGCCACCTCCTGTCGCTGATCCATGTATCCTTGGCTCGCCCGTTCGAAGGAGCCGACAATTCCCACTGCCAGTCGGCCCGGTGCTTTTTCGAACGTCTTCACCACCATCCGTTGCACGCCGCCTCCAGGCGGTACGTATTCTACTGTTTGCCCGACGTGTGACAATTCGACCTGTCGAGCGATGCCCCTGTTGTTGGTATAGGCATACAGCGGAAAGCCCTGCGGACTGAAATCAATTTGAACCTCAGCCTGACTGCCGTCCGCGCCGATCAATGTTCCCTTCCACCCGCCGGTCAGATCCGCCGCACTCACGGTGAGAACCAGCATGAGCAGGCACACGCTGGTCATGAGGCCAACAAAGAGTTTTCCGATCATGACCATCTCCTCGCAGTTATTGCACAATCCTGGCCTCGAAGTATCGAGAACCTCGTCTTTAATGGAAGCGACAGCCTCGACCATCGAGATCTCTGCATACCAAGCAGGGCAGGTGAAAGGTGTTCCGCAGCATGGGAAGCGTCCTGCAGCCCCCTGTGGGTGTTCATGAAGCGCGACAGCCTGGACTGTCCGGCCGCTTGCTGGGCCGCTTACACATTGAAGGGCTGCTGCTGGGCAAAACGGGCCGCGGCCCCGAGCGTGAATAAATTGGGCGTCTGGCCGGCCGGGAGACCAGCCTTGATGGCGGCATGAAACTTTGCGTAATTCCCGCGGTAGGTACCGTGATTCCAGATCTTCAACAACTGTTCCGTGAACGCGCCGTTCTGGTCGCCGTCCAGGGATGTCTGATTGTCCTGACATCCTGAAATCAGTATCACCGCCGCCTTGAAACGTTTTGCGATCGCGGTCAGCCGCGTGCTGACGACAAGATGGGCGAGTATGCTGTCCGGATCCGCCGGGGATGACTTCCCCGCGGCTTGAGCCACACCTCGTTGCAGACTGTCGTAAAAGGCCTGGTGTTCACGATAGGTGCGGATCCCCACGGCAAGCGGCATCATTTTGGAGCGTCCAGTGGACCAATTGACGTCAGGTTGCGGAGGTATGGCACGGGTGACGGTACCGCTGTGACAACTGTCTGAAAGCACCAGAATGCGCACACCGCCGGCGAAGCGACTCAATTCAAAGTACAACTCGTCGTCGATGAGCTGGCCGTCGTAAAGGCACCAGGTCTCATCTTTCTTGTCTATCTCCTCCCCCGTGACATCTGGTACCTGGCCGCCGTGGCCTGAATAGGTGAGGAAAAAGAGGTCGCCCTTTACCAGGCGTTTAGCCGCGTTGCGCATCGCGGACAGGACGCGGGCGCGTGTCCCTTTCTGAGTCAGCAGGAGGGTGGGTTTCATGCCGCGCGATTTGGCGATGGCCGCCATATCTTTCGCATCGAACTCACAGGCCGCGAGCGGACCATCCCAGCCACCGTATGCGGCAGGACTCACCGCGTTCAGGCCGATGTGCAACGATAGGGCTTTCGCCTTGCGGAACGATGATGGACTGGTTTTTGCCATACGTACCTCCTTGCGCGGACGACGCATTCACGATCCTGAGTCGAGAGGACACGGTATTCTTGAAGAGGAACTCTGTCAATGAAAAGGAGACGTGAATGCGGGTATTTCACACCTGAGGCACAGAGAAACCGTAGGCGCATCACCTGCGGCAAGATCGTCTAGGGCTCTTCATCTTCGATGTTCTCGATCGATTGCCGGAGCGCCCCGACAAACGCCGCGGGGTCAGCCAAGTCGCTCTCCCTCAGTTGGAATTCCGAGACCAGCACCCCGTCTTTATCCACCACAATCAACCGATAGCCCTGTTTCACAGTCTCTCCTTTTGACGATTGCTTTGCATGTTGAGCGGCCTACAATGCCTTCAGCCGACCTTTTGTGGATTATGGCTTTGGCAGAGGATTGAGTCGGTGCAGATCATGATGGTGAAAACCTCGGCCGATAGGATACTCGGTTGCTGTCCATAATGCACTTGATCACTGTGCCGGTTGTCCTGTTTGCCGGCCCTCTAACGGATCGTTCCGTGAGAACTGAGGGCGGTGGCGGTGACACCCCCTGCATAGCTTGACTCCCCTTTTCATCGGCTTCTATAATTCGGCGATTCAGACCACGACAACCAACTGATTTGGCATAGGGAATGGCCGAGTTTACGCATTTCAACGAGTCGGGGCTGGCACGGATGGTTGATGTCGGGGCGAAAGCCTCAACCGAACGTCTTGCGACCGCGCAAGCTATTGTATTTCTTCAACCCGATACCCTCGAAAAGATTCAACATGGCAAAATCGCCAAGGGGGATGTCCTGGCGGTGGCCCAGGTGGCAGGCATTATGGGGGCGAAGAAGACGCCGGACCTCATCCCTATGTGCCATCCTCTCCTACTGACCAGCGTCGATATTTCATTCAAGGAAACGTCTCAATTGGATCGCGAGGGACGCTGCTCCATCACGATTACGGCGACTGCCAAGACCACCGGGCCAACCGGCGTGGAAATGGAAGCCATGACGGCCGCCTCGATGGCCGCATTGACCATCTACGATATGTGCAAGGCAGTGGATCGTGGCATGAGCTTCGGCGACATCTGCCTCCTCTCGAAATCGGGCGGAAAATCCGGCGCCTATGTGCGACCGGCCTAAGACGATCATGAGGGGTGGCATGCGGCGAAAGAAGGCGGAGTGCTGACATGGTAACGGTGCGACTCTTCGGCATGACGAAGATGTTGGCGGGGAATCAGGGAACTTTGTCCTTGGCGCTTCACGATGGGAAGCGAGTGAGGGATCTGGTCGCCGTGATAGAAGCGGCCTATCCGAAGATTGGCGAATTACTGCAGAAAAAAAAGGTGCTCCTGTCGGTCAATCAGGACATTGCGCACGAAGATCTTGAAGTCAAAGATGGGGATGAGATTGCCCTCTTGCCTCCGTTTGCGGGCGGAAGTGAAGGATGTTGAAAAAATCTGCCAGCGGCGTTCTCGCTGCACTTAGAAGCTCGACGTACTAAACCGTACGACTCGCCTCCGCTTGCTGCGGCCTTGCGGAACAGGCTGTTTGAACATCCTTCGGGATGGAAAAGTGTGCCACAGAATCTGAAGTGGAAGAGGGACGACACATGAGTCTCGAACAGGTCACCAAAGCGGACCAACCCGCCACCGACGATGAGGCGATGCTGGTCCGGGTGCAACGGGAAGATTTCTCGATCGACGAAGAGCTGCGCCGGGTACGCGCGCGTTCCAAACGGATCGGTGGGATTGCCATGTTTCTGGGCACGGCCCGCGACCGCTCCAAGGGGAAGGACGTGGACGGCATTACCTTCGAGCATTACGAGGGCATGGCGCAGAAGAAGTTGCGCGAAATTCGTGAGCGCGCGCTCAAGGACTTCGATGTGATCGAAATGCTCGTCTTGCACCGGTATGGAGCGATCGGCATCGGAGAGAACATCGTCTTGATCATCGCCGGCGCCGAGCATCGGGCTGAGGCCTTTCAGGCCTGCAAGTGGGCCATCGACGAACTGAAGCAAATCACCCCGATTTGGAAACTCGAACATACTCCCGAAGGGGAGGTGTGGGTCGAGGAGCACCCATAGCCCCCCAAGGGGTGAGTAGTAGGGAGTAGGAGGCAGGAGCCTTCGAATCAGTATGGATCACACCACGCTCGATACCCCCGCTCCCACGATCCATGACCGGTTGGGGCGTCCCCTCCGCAGCCTGCGTCTCTCCGTCACGGACCGCTGCAACCTTCGGTGCAAGTACTGCATGCCCGAAGATGAGTATGCGTGGTTGCCGCGCGACACCATTCTGACCTTCGAAGAGATGGCCGAACTGACGGCGGTCTTTACCGAGTTGGGTGTCGACAAGGTGCGGTTGACGGGCGGAGAGCCGCTGCTGCGTCGGGATCTGCCGCGGTTTGTCCGACAACTCTCCGAGAATCGCCGGATCACCGAAATCGCCCTGACCAGCAACGGCGTGCTCATGGCGGACCAGGCCGCCGATCTGTCGTTTGCGGGGTTGAATCGCGTGACGATCAGTCTGGATACGTTGCGCGCCGACCGGTTCCGCGCCTTGACGAAGCGCGATTTACACCACCAAGTGTTCGACGGCATCAAGGCCGTCGTGCAAGCCGGATTTCCGTCCTTGAAATTCGATACGGTCGTCATGAAAGGCTACAACGATGACGAACTTATCGATCTTCTCGAGTACGGGAAGACCGTCGGCGGTGAGGTGAGATTCATTGAATACATGGATGTCGGCGGTGCCACGGACTGGTCTATGGGAAAAGTGCTGTCGCGAGCTGAGATGCTGGATCAGATCGGTCGTCATTATGGCGGGGTGAAGCCGATCATCGAGAACTCGGTGGCTCCGGCTGAACGGTTTGTCTTACCGGACGGCACCAGGTTCGGCATTATTCCTTCGACCACCACGCCGTTCTGCCGGTCCTGTGATCGCAGTCGGCTTACGGCAGATGGGATGTGGTATCTCTGCCTCTATGCCAAGGACGGTCTCGACCTGCGGGCGCCGCTACGGGCTGGCCGTTCACGCGACGAATTGAAGGCTCTCATCATCGAGGCCTGGCAAGGGCGTGCTGATCGGGGAGCCGAAGAACGAAAAGCCTTAGAAGTGTTGGGACTGCGGGAACAACGGCTCATTGAGATCAACCGCCTCCGTGAAGATCCCCACTTGGAAATGCATGCGCGAGGGGGATGACCGTCAGTTCCTGCTGCTCCTGCTGACGGATCAGTCGACGCACCATTCTTGGAGCAGTGGATGTTCGATCCCCATACCCTGACAATTTTGGGCCTTGGATTCGTGCTGGGGCTCCGTCACGCCCTGGATGCGGATCACCTCGCGGCGCTGTCGACGGTCCTGGCAGAACGACCGACGGTGCAAGCCTCCACCACTATTGGATTTTTTTGGGGACTCGGGCACACGCTCATGCTGCTGTGCGTGGGGGTAGCGCTGTTGGTGTTGAACCTGACGATTCCCGAATCGCTGGCGTCGGCGTTCGAATTTTTCGTGGGAGTGATGCTCGTTGGCCTTGGCCTCGCGCTGGCGCGCCGGATCTATCGGGAGCAGTGGCATCTTCATGCGCATGACCATGAGGGACGGCCGCATGTGCATTTGCACAGTCACCACCTGCAACCGGGCCACGCCCATGGACATTGGTACCAGGGATCGCTGCGCCCCCTCTTGATCGGCATGGCCCACGGGTTGGCGGGATCGGCGGCCCTCATGTTGATTGTGCTTTCGACGGTAACGGGGGTTGGTCAGGGGATCGGATATATCGTGATCTTCGGCGCCGGGTCGATCCTTGGGATGGTCGGTGTCGGAGCTGTGTTCAGTCTGCCAGTTGTCTATTCGGTCTCGGTGGGGCCGAGAGCCTATAGGATGATGCAGGGACTGGCTTGTCTTGCCAGCATCGGTCTGGGGCTCGTGATGATGGTGCGAATCGGGCTGGGCGGCGGCTGGTCGTAGCTGATCTCACCTCCTACGTAGGGACGCGTATGTGACATCAGTGGACGGTACGGTTTTCCTTTCACATGTGACGAAGTACGGTCAATGGTCGTGTCGACCATGCAAATCTGTGTGCGCCATCCGAAGAGGTATGCTATTCTTCCGCGCAGTGCGGATGTCGCACCGACAAGAGCGTGAGAAAAGGCTGAGGTCCTAGACGGCCGCCCGGCCCTGAATATCCGCATATTGGGTGGTCATGGATCAATCCAGTTGGTTTCAAGGAGCAAGGGTTCGATTCAGCGCGGGACCTGCGGCTTTCTGGTCGATGACCGCGTGCTGGTCGATGCCGGATACCATCGGGTCGCGGTTCGAGGAACGCCGCGTATCCGGCGTCTCTTTGCCCCACCGCCATTTCGACCACTTACGCGAGTTGCCGACGCCGGCTGATCATCTGGTCGGTGAAATCGATGAGTCGGTCGTCATTGCCGCCATTGCCGAGGTCTTGGACAGCCTCCGGCACGTGGCGAAGGATGTGTCCGGGGTGGTTTCGCGAACAGATCAGGCAGGAACTCGGGAAGTTGGGCATACATCATTGGACGGCGCTCGAAGAGGAGCAAACCCTCCTACTATAGGTGACCAGAGATGGCGTGGTTTAAAAAAGGGAAAACCGAAGAGGCAGAGCATCCCAAACGTTCCAAAGTGGCGGAGGGGATGTGGCTGAAGTGCAACCACTGCCGGGAGATCGTCTATCGCAAGGAGGTGGATCGCAACAACAAAGTGTGCCCCAAGTGCGACTATCATTTCCCCATTTCGGTCATTGAACGCATCAACTTGCTGGTGGATCTCGGCACCTTCAAGGAATGGGATGCCGAACTCGAGCCCCAGGACCCCCTGCAGTTTCAGGACACTCGCTCCTATAAAGATCGGATCAAGGCGCAACAGGACAAGACGGGGCGGAAAGACGCCATGGTCATCGGCCAGGGCGCGATCAATGGGCGCAAGGTGGCGCTGTGCGTCTTTGACTTTGGATTCATGGGCGGCAGCATGGGGTCGGTCGTCGGGGAGAAAATTTGCCGTGCCGTCGATCGGGCATTGCAGGGACGGATGCCGCTGATCCTCGTGACGGCTTCAGGCGGAGCCCGCATGCAGGAGGGGATCCTGTCACTGATGCAGATGGCAAAAACGTCCGCCGCGGTGGCGAAGCTGGGCGAGGCGAAACTTCCGTTCGTCTCGATTCTGGCCGATCCGACGTTCGGCGGAGTCACGGCGAGTATCGCCATGCTGGGTGATGTCATTATCGCCGAACCGAAGGCCTTGATCGGATTCGCCGGTCCGCGCGTCATCGAGCAAACGATCAAGCAGCAATTGCCCGATCAGTTTCAGCGCGCCGAATTTTTACTCGATCATGGCATGATCGATATGATCGTCGAGCGGAAGCAATTGAAGGAAGCGGTCAGTACCTTGGTCGGTCACTTCTAGCAGACAGCGAGATGTTGAAAAAGTCCGTCAACTTTGTTCTCACGGCGCCCGGAGGCTCGACGTACGAAACCACGTACGCCTCATCCCCCCGCTTGTTGCGGCTTCGCTGCATGCCGTTTTTTTTGAACATTCTGTGTCTTCTTTGAGCATATTCCATGACCTATTCCGCCACGGTGCAATTCCTTTACGGCCTGCAGCAGCACGGGGTCAAGTTGGGGCTGGAGACAATTCGTGCGTTGCTGACTCGAGCCGGCGATCCACAGCGGCGGTTTCCCGTGGTCCATATCGGTGGGACCAACGGGAAGGGATCGACGGCCGCGATGGTCGCGTCCATCTTGCAGGCGGCGGGCCATCGCGTGGGCCTCTATACGTCGCCGCATTTGATCGATTTTCGTGAACGCATTCGTGTCGATGGCGTCATGATTCCGGAAGAGCGCGTGACGGCCTTAGTAGAAGCATTACGGGCCGACGCGGCCCCCGATCTGGCTCCGACATTTTTTGAATTCACCACGGCCCTCGCGTGCCAATATTTTTCCGAATGCCGGGTGGATGTGGCGGTGCTGGAAGTGGGGTTAGGCGGCCGTTTCGACGCAACCAATGTAGTGCAACCGCTGGTGACCGCCATCACCACGATTGGTCTGGATCACGAAGCCTACCTCGGTACGACCTTGGAAGCGATCGCATCTGAGAAGGCCGGAATTATCAAACCAGCGGTGCCGTTGGTGATCGGACGTCTCGATGCGCCGGCTCGCCGTGTGATCGAGACACGGGCCTTGGCGGAATCGGCTCCCCTGTTTGCAATGGGCCTGGACTTTCACTGCGACGGGACATCACCGGTGGATTGTCGTTACGTCGGCCTGGCGGCACAGTACGATCATCTGTCCTGTCCGCTTCAAGGACGGTTTCAACTGGACAATGTGGCCTGCGCCGCGGCGTTAATCGAACTGGCCAGGGAGCGAGGCCTCGCCGTCTCGGACGAAGCGGTTCGCAGGGGGTTACAGCATGTTGCCTGGGAAGGCCGGCTGGAAACTGTCGGCGAGTCGCCGACCATCCTTCTGGACGGGGCGCACAATCCTGCTGCCGCGGTCGTGCTGGCCGACTATCTCGCCGACTGGCGTCGGGTGAAGCCCCATGCCAAGATCCATCTGGTGGTCGGCATGATGCGCGACAAACGCCCGCGTGAGTTTCTCGAGCCGTTGTTGCCGCTGATCGACAGCGTGATCCTGACGCAGGCGGATCTGCCTCGCGCCGCTACCGGTTCTGATCTTCATGAACTCTTGCGGGATTGCGTGCCTGCCGCGCAGGTGGCGGCGACGTCCCCCGATGCGCTGGCCTGCGCGAAGCGCTCAGCCGCGCCGTCCGATTTGATTTGCGTCACTGGCTCTCTGATGCTGGTCGGGGAGATCAAGGCCCTTCTTCGAGGGTGTTCCCTCTCACCCATTCGTGGCTGAGATGGGGCCAGACCGCTACTCGACGGGGGGGCTGTGGCGGGCGAATGCTCGGCAGGCGTCGGCACTCCTGTTCTCCGGGCTGCTCTGCTCACTCCTCGCGGGTGGATCAGCCCTCGCCCAATCGACGGTTGCGACACCCTCGCCCACGAATCAACCGCTCACTGTCACGGCCGAACGCATCGATCACCTTCAGGAACAAGAAGTCTACGAGGCGGATGGGTCGGTGGTCGTGACGCAAGGTCCGCTGCGGCTTACCGCCGATCACGTGACGATCAACGCGCTCCCTGGCACGCTGGTGGCGACAGGCCATGTGCATTTTGCGGATCCGAACTCCGATCTCAAGTCAGAACGGTTGGAGTTGAACGTGAATACGGAAGCGGGTGTGGTCGCCCATGGTTCGATGTATGTCCGGACCAGCAACTCCTTTTTTACCGGCCGAAGCATCCGACGCCTGTCGGAGGATCACTACCGAATCAAAGAGGGCACGTTTACCAACTGTGACGCCCAAGAGGGCGAAGTGCCGGCCTGGCGGTTCAAGTTCGACGATCTCGACGTGAATACGGGTGAAAGTGTCGGGATGAAACGGGGTTGGCTCTGCATGCGCGACACCCCGATCATTCCTGTGCCGACGCTGACCTATCCGCTCGACAAGCGCCACAGTGGATTTCTCATCCCCACGCCGGGGTACGACAACCGCTTCGGTCTCCACTATCAGCAGGGCTACTTCTGGGCGATCAATCCCAGCCAGGATCTCACGATCTCACCCTCGTACTATTCCAGTCTCGGTTATGGAAGCGACTTTCTCTATCGCTATTACCTGGATCGCAGATCGAGCGGGCAGTGGTTTGCCAGTTTCATTCAGCAGACTCAGCTCCCGAATGTGTCAGGGGTGGACCAGACCAGCACGGATGACCGGCGGTTGCGAGGCTTGATCAGCGGACAGCATATCCAGCAGGTGACGGACACGCTCTTGGTTCGCGGGCAAGCGTCATTCGTGTCGGACCGGCTCTATCTGCAGCAATTGAGCAATTCAGGTACTCAACGAGCCTCACCGAGTGGTGAGTCGACGTTATTGGCGACCCAGCGACTGCCCTATGGCAGCGCCTACTTTCTCGGCCAGTACCTACAACCCTTGAATTCCGGTGGTCCCGACACCTTCCAGCGTCTGCCGGAGGTGGGGTATGTCTTGCCCAACACCTCCGCGTTTGGGATGCCGTTGCTCCTGAACCTCGACAGCAACTTCGTGAATTTTTATCGCGAGCAAGGGTTTGCGGTGAATCGGATGGATTTGATGCCGGGCATCACCACGGATGTGATCGATGTCGGTCACCTCGTCGGCATCACACCGCATTTCAAATTTAAAGAGGTGTATTATACGCGCGGAATTCAGGAGGCGAGCCCGCTGCATCGCGAGACGTTTTGGGGAGCGATCGACGCGACGTCGAAGTTGAGTCGACGCTTCGCCGGGCGTGAGGGCGGCAGCTTCCTGCACACGATCGAGCCCAGCATGATCTATGAATACGTGCCCGGCAGCGATCAATCCAACATTGCGCAGATCGATCAGGTCGACGACCTGCCGAAGAAAAATTTGCTCACCTACTCGCTTCGGACCAAACTGCTTGAACAGCAGGTGAATGGCCAATCGTTCAACTGGCTGGATCTGACCCTGGCGCAGAGTTACCATGTGGGCGCCGTGCAAACGCGCGCGCGTGAATTTACCCCCGGCATTTTGCCCTTCATTGGATCCATCACGCAGCCGTTACAGCCCGCTATGGTGGATGTGCAAGGGCGAAAAATGTCCGACTTGTGGATGCGCGCGGTGATCGGGAACACGGCGCCCGAGTTTTTCCGGCCTCCCAGCGCCGGCGATACATTCTCGCAAAACGTGGTGGGCGGACAAATCCTGCCGCCGACGAATTCCTACCTCACAGTGGATGCATTTCTGGATCCGTACCGGGGCACCTTCAGCCAGTGGAATACGGATCTCCGGGTGCAACAGTCCAATTATTGGTACGTAGAGATAGGCCAACGGTTCAGCCGGGACGGTAACCGAGTCAGGCGCGGAGACATTTGGAATCCGATCTCATTCAATGAGGTCTATGCGCCCACCGACGAAATTCAATTTGTGACGGCAGGCGGAGGGTTTCGAACGCCCTGGGGCTGGACCTTCGGCGCCAAGGGCTATTACGATGTCAAAGGCGGGCGCAGTCCCGAATATGATCTGGTGGCGCTGTATCAAAACCCTTGCAAGTGCTGGTCGCTGGGCCTGTACTATCTGCAGTTCCCGGACCGCCAGAGCTATTCGTTTATGTTGAGCATGACGGGGATTGGATGGACGGAAAACTTCGGCACGATTGTCGCGCGCACCGTGCTGGGCCCCCTGTTGGTCGGAGATCGGGGTTTACCTTGGGCCGCGCCGGGTGGACCCTACGGACGATCTCAGAATCCTGTGCCTGTCCAATCGATGCCGATGGGTCGCTATTGAAAGGGCGACTGGTGTGAGCTGGAACAGGTGCCGGTCTCGGAGCACTCCTATCCGGCGACGGAATGAAAGGCAGGATGTGCGGACTCTTCTTCCTATAGCGTTGTGTGTCATGGAGATGGTGGCGCAGATTCTCGCTCCCTCTCATCTCCAGGCGGCTGAGGGCCTCTCGCACCTGCAGCGGGCGGCGATGTTTCTCAAAGCCGGCGATTATCGGCATGCGGTGGAAGCCTGCCAGGCGGAGGTGCGGGAGATTCCATCAGTCCGAAGTTATATCTTTCTTACCTATGTGTACCATGCCCTGGATGGCTATCTAGCACATCTGGCGAATACCGATCAGTGGGTACGTGTGGAGCATCTGTACATTAACCTGGCGACAGGACGAGCGGAGGACCTGGTCGATCCGCCGGATGTGCTGGCGCGCATTGCCAAGGAACTCATCCAACAAGCTGTGCAGCGGCAAGCCGATGTGACGGGTGCGATGGCCTCCCGGTTGGATGAAGGATCGGCTAAACAGATGTGGCAGGAACAGTCGGTGTGGCGGAAGGCGAGACCGACTGATTGGTGGTCCGGCGTTCCACCCGAGTGGCAGTGGTAAGGGCGCGGTGATTTGACTCTCCGCGAAACGCTGTTATAGGATGACTTGACTGTATCGGTTCTGATTAAGAGCGCGCATTTGTGCGTGAACGGCGAGCTGAATCGCGATGTGAAATCGCGATAAGGAGGGGGTACTGTGGCAGGCGATGCATTGAAAGCGACCGATGCGACATGGGACGACGATGTCATGAAGGCATCCGGATTAGTCATGGTGGATTTTTGGGCGGTGTGGTGTGGTCCTTGCCAGATGGTCGCTCCCATCGTCGACGAATTGGCGACGGAATACGCGGGCAAGATCAAGGTCCGCAAGCTCAATACGGACGAGAATCCGGAAATCGCGGGTCGATATCAGGTGATGAGCATTCCGACAATTCTGTTTTTCAAAAACGGCCAAGCGGTGGAGCGTTTGGTAGGCGCGCGCCCAAAGCGCCAGTTTAAAGAAATCATCGATTCACTCCTGACTCAACATTCCGGCGCTGCTTAGCGCCCCACGCTCAGCGTCATGCTGACCGAGCTGCGCATCGCGAATTTTGGCGTCATCGAGCAATTGTCTGTGCGCTTCAGCTCCGGTTTCATCGTGTTTACCGGTGAAACCGGGGCCGGCAAATCTCTCCTCATCGATGCGGTCACTCTGTTGGTAGGCGGCCGCGCTTCATCCGACCATATTCGCGCACAAGCCGATGAAGCCGAATTGGAAGCGGTCTTCGTGCTGTCGTGCGGGCATCCTATTCTTCATATGCTTCAGAGCAAGGAGTTTGCCCGGGCAGGCGAAACCGATATCCTCATTCGACGAGTCATATCCCGTACAGGTCGAAATCGAACCTATCTGAACGGCAATCTCTGCCCGGTCCACGTGCTCGAGGATTTGGGGGGAGCGTTGGTCGATGTGCATGGTCAGCATGAGCAACAATCACTGCTGTCGCCGTCCGCTCAATTAGACTCGCTCGATGACTTCGGTCGGCTCCGATCTCTTCGGAAGGACTACTTGGATTCCTACGATATATGGCGAGCACGCGCCTCCGAACTGGCGACCGTGACGGCTCAGATTGCCCAGCGTCGAGAGCGGGAAGATCTTTTGCGATTTCAATTTCAAGAGCTTGCGGAGGCCGAGGTGGCGGCGGATGAGGACGCGCGGCTCGAGCAGGAGCGTCCGCGTCTCATGCATAGCCAACAGCTTGGAGAGCTGTCCGACCAGCTGCACGAGCTGCTGTATGCGGACGATCAGGGAATCCTGAGTTTGTTGGCTTCCGCCCGCAAGGTGCTTGCCAAGATGGATGTGGTCGATGCCACCATCGCCGGATGGAGGAGAATTGTGGACGACGCCGCGATTCCGTTACGGGATTTGGCCGATCAGGTCCGTCACTATCGCGATCGGATAGAAGCGAATCCTGCCCGCTTGATGGAAATCGAACAGCGCCTTGATCGCCTCCATCGCCTCATGAAGAAATACGGAGGGTCGTTAGACGCCGTGCTGGCATGGCAAGAGTCTTTGCGTATCCAACTCTCACAGTTGGATACGGCGGAAAGCCAGTTGCAGACCCTGGCCCGTGCCGTCGAGGACGCGGCGCATCGCGCGCGTGATCTGGCTGGACAACTTTCACGCAAGCGGCAGGAGGCGGCGAAGAAGCTCACGGTTCAGGTGACTAAAGAATTGGCCGCTTTGCGGATGGATCGCACCCGCTTTGCGGTGGAAGTTTCGTCGCTCTCGGGTGAGACGGCCTATGGGCAAACCGGACAGAATGCCGTCGAGTTTCTGTTCTCGGCCAACCCCGGCGAACCTCTCAAGCCGCTTGCACGGGTGGGATCCGGAGGAGAGTTGTCTCGGATTATGTTGGCACTCAAGACGATCTTGGCGGAAAGCGATCAGGTTCCGGTCCTCATTTTTGATGAAGTGGATGCGGGTGTGGGCGGTGCGGTGGCAGAGGTCATGGGCGCGCGGCTTCGAGATCTGGGCCGGCACCATCAGGTCTTATGTGTCACGCACCTGCCTCAGGTCGCATCTCAGGCCCACGCCCACTATCTGGTGGAAAAAGAGGTTCGGCAGGGGCGAACGATTACGCAGGTCAGACTCTTGAAGCCCAAAGAACGGGAGCAGGAGGTGGCGCGAATGTTGGCCGGCGTCACGATCACGAAGAGGGCGCGGGCGGCGGCTGCCGAGATGATCGGAAATGTGAAAGGCAGGACGTAGCGCTCCACCTAATTGTCGGGCGATGTCTTAGCAATAGCGAGGGCTGGTAAGGAGGATTTGCATTCCCGCACCACGCGTGCGAACACCTCTGTCAGCTTGGGGTCAAAGTACGTATCTGCTTGCAGGGTTATTTGGCGGATGGCGTCATCGATAGACACCGGATGATGCCCCGGCATGTCGACCGTAAGATTATCAAAGGCCTGCGCGATGGCGACGATGCGTGCCAAGAGAGGAATGCCGGCTCCCTGCAATCCGTGTGGGTTGCCCGCGCCGTCAAAGCGTTCGCGGTGATAGGCCACGATTTGACCCACCTCGGCTTGGAACCCCAGCGGTAAGAGCATACGCGCGCCCGCCTCGGAGTATTCTTTGCCGTAGGCGCTATTTCCCACGCACTCGTCTTCATTGGATGAATATTTATAATTGCACAGGCTGATTTTTCCGATGTCGTGGAGAAAGGCTCCGAGCGCCAGCGCCTTCTGTTCGGGGAGTGGAAGATTCATCTGATTTGCGAGGAGCGACGCGTAAAAACTGACTCGGCTGCAATGGTTCAACAGTTGACGGTCCTTGGCTTCAAGAAGGTCGGACAGCAAAGGGATCAGAGCGGTTACGTCGACTGTGCCCACCAGCTCAGGTGAGGGCTTGCCGATGGCAAAATAGTGCGACTGCACGTCCTTCCAGGCTTGAGCCGCCTCCTGTTCGGTGCCCCATAAGGCCGTCGATGATTTAAGGAACGCTCGCAAGTAGTCCAAGCGCTGCTTTTTCTCCAGCGTTTGGTTGATCAGGGTGATAAGTTCGGTGACATTGAACGGCTTGAGCAGGTACCCCGCTGCACCGTATCGAATGCCTTCCATCGCGGACTTCAAGCTACCATAGCCGGTGATGATGATGACTTCGATATCCGCATAATCCTGTTTGATGTCTTGGAGGAGATCGATGCCCTGCCGATCGGGTAATTTTTGATCCAGCGTGATGAGATCGATGTGGCGTTCTTTGAGGACTTGAAGGGCGGATTTCGCGTTGTCGGCGGAGTGGATCGTGAAGAAGGGGCGGAGGATGACTTTGAGCGCGTCCCGAGGGCCGGTTTCGTCGTCGACGACGAGGACTGACGGCTTCTCGCCTACGTACTCGACAGGTGTGTGAGTTCCCATTCAGAACGCTCCTCAAGTGCACTGCAAACAAGGAAGATGAAGCGCAAGACCCATACCGTTCATGTTCCCCGCCTTTTTGCCAATATATAGCAGGTCTGAACCATTCAGGCCACAACATAATTGTCCCGCGTCCGCCTCAGAGCAAAGAGCGAGACAGCTGTGCCGGACAATTCTGTGTCCAGGTGTGTCATTCCTGAGTCACCGATGGCTCGGGCGGTGAGCCGCTGTCCGGCCTGCTGATTCCTAACGTGTCCATGCGATATTTCAGCATGCGGCGACTGATCCCTAGCATGGTGGCCGCGTGTGTTTGTACGTAAGTGGTCCGTTTGAGTGCGTCCAGGATGATTTCACGCTCAAATTCCATCACCGCTTTCTCGAGAGAGAGCCTTCCCGCGAGTGTGTCGTCACGGAGCGACGTCGATCGTGTGTCGGCGCGCAGTATCGTGGGCAGATGCTCGGGCAGAATCACATGGGAGCCCTTGGACCAGATGAACGCTTGCTCGATGATGTTTTCCATCTCGCGCACATTTCCCGGCCATGGATAGTGCGAAACCAGCTCGAGCGATTCTTTGCTGAATTCCTGCGAAGGCCGTTTCTCTTCTTCGATGCGCTTAGCGAGAAAGTGTTTGGCCAGGAGCGGGATATCTTCGCCCCGCTCCCGCAACGGGGGTAAATACAATGCGATGACATTGATGCGGTAATACAGATCTTCTCGGAAGAGACCTTTCCGGACCAGCTCGTCGAGGTTTTTATTGGTGGCGGCAACGATCCGCACGTCGACTTTGATGGACTGCACGCCTCCGACTCGAGTGAACTCGCGTTCTTGCAGTACCCGCAGAAGCTTGGCTTGGGTGGCCGGACTGAGGTCGCCGATTTCATCCAAAAAAAGTGTGCCGGTATGGGCCAATTCGAATTGCCCCACACGCCGGGCCGTGGCATCGGTGAAGGAACCTTTTTCGTGTCCGAACAGTTCACTTTCAATCAGAGTTTCCGGGAGAGCTGCGCAGTTGAGCGCCACAAAAGGCCGCTCCCGCCGCGTGCTGTTGTAATGGATCGCTTTGGCCACGAGTTCTTTTCCGGTGCCGCTCTCACCCGTGACCAGGACGGTGGTGCGACTGTCTGCGACCTGCTCGATCTTGGCATAGATTTCCTGCATGGAAGCGCTTTTGCCGATCAGATTGTGAAAGGCGTATCGCTGCACCACTTGGGCGCGTAATTGCCGGACCTCCAGCTCTAATTCCTGCTTTCCCAATGCCCGTTCGATGACAATTTGGAGTTCTTCTACGTCGAACGGCTTGGACAGATAGTCTGCGGCGCCCATCTTCATGGCGTCGACCGCCGTTTTGACGGATTTGGTTCCGGTCAGCATGATCACCGGCACTGCACGCCCTTCCGTGCGCATCGCTTGGAGCACTGCCAGACCGTCCGTTCCCGGCAAAATTACATCCAAGAGGACGAGATCAGGAGCTTCACGCTTGAAAGCCTGGAGACCCCCCTCCGCGTCCGCAGCTTCGAGAATGTCATAAGACGGCTCTAGAACCGCCTTCAACGATGCGCGGACTCGTGGTTCGTCATCGACAAGCAGTACCCGTTTTTTCATGTTACTCCCGTGCTGCTGACACTGTGGTATGCACACTCTGTGCGGGAAGATGGACGGAAAACGTGGATCCGACCCCGACCTGACTACCGACCTGCAGCAGACCACCGTGGTCATGAACGATCTGGTACGCTGTGGTGAGCCCCAGGCCTGCTCCGTCGCCGACGCTATCGGAGTGCTTGGTGGTGAAAAATGGATCGAAAATGTGTTCCAGATGCTCCGGTGCGATACCACATCCTTCGTCCTTGACCCGCACTTGCACCCATGAGGCGCCGTCGACGAGCGGAAGCAACCGGGTCTGGATGCTGATCACTCCATGGCCGTCCGGCATCGCGTCCAGCGCGTTCAAGAGGAGGTTAAAAAGCACCTGTTTGATCTGTTGGCGGTCGACCGAAAGGAGGGGGAGGTCAGGTGCCAGGTCGGTATGCAAGCGAGTACCTCGTTGCGACGCAGCGGATGAGACGAAACCGAGACATGAGGTGACGAGTTCATTCAAGTCCGCATCGGTGGGATGTGGAATGATGGAGCCGGCGTAATCAAGAATCTCATGCAACAAGCGCTCGATGCGGTGAACGTCTTCGATGGCCAGTCGGCTGAAATCCTTGATGAAGGCGGAATCGTGGAGTCGTTGGGGAGCCAGTTGAATAAATGTTTTGATCGATGTGAGCGGATTGCGGATTTCATGAGCAAATCCGTCTGTCATAATCTCCAAAGAGCGCAGCCGGTCGGCTCGTCTCATCAGCGTAGACGATCGACGCAAATCATCCTGCGCCATGTGCTGATCCAAAGCATTACCGGCAATGCGGGCGATCGCCTGAGTGACTGCGATGTCGGTTTCGCTGAGCTGAATGTCCCGACTGGGCGGGCCTAAAATGCAGAGTCCCACGAGGCCTTTGTGTGAATGTAGTGGAATACAAATGGCTGCTCGCATTGGCGCCAATGCTTCCTCAACTCGCGAGGCCCGTTTCTGCTCATATCGAAGCAGGCGGCAAGAGTCGGCAAGGCACGTAATGAGGCTGTGGTTGCCGGGTAGTGTCCGCGGAAGCGTGAAACTCGTGTGTTGCCCGACGCATGCAAGGAGGCCGTACTGTGCTGGATCGGCCTCTCTGGCCCAGATGGCCGCTTCGGTGAAGCCGGACTGTTGTAGAAGGGCGCCTACAATGGAGTCGCCTAGAGTTGAAAGGTCCTTCGCCCTTCCCACAGCTCCGGCAAAGTCGCTGATCACCTCGATGAGATCCACGGCAACTGGCTGGCGAGGGGGGCGCGGATTATCGTTGTCGCATGTCATTGGCGTGTTCTGGAGACATCAATCCAGTCACCATCCACCAGCGGTGTCCACTCACCCTCTGACGGTGCTGTGCTTGTGAGGGGAGTATATATGCAGGTTTTTTATTCAGCCAGAGGAATCAGGTTTTTCTGCGGCCGCGAGCAAGATGTGGCCGGAGAGCACGCGCAGCAGTCGCACGGGGATGGGCGTGATTTGTTCAAAGCGGGCGCTCAGTGTGTCTTCTTCAAATGTGTGTAGTTGACCGATACGGAGGGCTGTGCAGCACTGTGCCATGCGATTCAAGGTCAAGCGGCTGTCTCCCGTGAACGTATCGATGCCACGTTCATGCAAGGGCGGGCGATACAAGAGGGCCACGTCCGCAGCAGGCGTAAAGGCACTCACGACAAGCTTCCCTCCAGGACGGAGCACACGGAAAAATTCGCGTAACGTTTGGAGCGGGGAAGTGGCAAAGCTGAGAGATAAATTCGCTACGATGCGATCGAATGAATGGTCGGCAAACGGAAGCGCTTCTAATGATCGGGCAAGGGTCCAGCTTTGGGCCACTGGTGTTGGACCGGAAATTCGGCCGGAGAAAAGACCGTCCACATGTCTCAAAGCATCTGTTGTTGCAGATTGTGCGGCATGGAGCGAGGAAGGGGAGTGATCCATTCCGACGTAGCGTAGCGGTCGACTGTGGCGCCATGTCTGAGCACGAAGACGGTATGAGAGATTGAGGAGCAGTAATCTGGCGAAGGAATGGATCCCGCATCCGACATCCAGAAGAGCCAAGTCCCCGTCAAGCGGCTGTAAAAGTTGATAGAGCTGATCGATATACTGCCAATAGGTCGGCAAATCGTCCAGGGTATGAGTAAGGTTGGCTTGTGCGTCCCAGAGGCGCTCGCTGGCAGCTCCGTCGACGGCATACTTGATGCGAAGTCGATCCCGCTCATAGCGAGAGCGAATGGCAATGGCTCCGGAGACAGTTCGAAGGGTCCCGGCGGATTCATGCACTGCGGCATCAGGCTGGTGACAGAGTTGTCGGAGCCGTTGCCAGCTGCCTAGCAAAATTTTGGGTGCGATGTCCCCGGCAGCGATGACGAGAGAGGGGAGGCTCACGTGGCTGCTTCGTGCACCGAGCAGTCGCGCGGACTCGTTCAATATGGCCGGTGATGGAGCGGGGATTGAGATTTCCTGGACGTCAGGGTTGGATGTCACAAACACGACATCTGTTTCGCAGTGTGTCAAATCCTTTTGCAGCGCCGTCACGTCGGTGTATTGTGCCGCGACGGCATCGGCTATAAAATGATCGATATCGAGCGGAATTCCCAACAGGTTACCGAGGCCCAATCGGATCCCCGCCAAATGGTCCTGCACGAGATCGCGGCGATGAAGGGTAGTGAGGCAATGCCTAAGGTCAAGTGTGGGGTTGATCAGGATGAGCCGGCGAATCCGTCGATGCCAATCCTGACGACGTAATGCAATTCGACCGAGAATGTCCGGCGCCAGAACTGTCAGTGATGTCCCAGGCCACTCCTTCTGTATAAATGCCAGGACAGTGTCCAGGTCGTCTTCCAGGGATGTGAATGTTGTTTGAACTGGATCGCCGTCGCTGAGGCCAATGTGGCGGCTATGATCGTAGCGCAGAACGCGCAGTCCGTCTCCAGCGAGAAAATACGCGAAGGCTACGTAGGCCTGTTGTGTCATGCCATAGCCCGGACACAGCAGCACCGCTGGAAGCGCCGATGCCCGCGTTTGCGTGGGACTGTCATGACAGAGCGCAATCAAATGGCCTTCACGGTTTCTGAGGCTATGGCACACGGTCGCCACCGGAACATTCGACAGAGGTTCTGCGAGATCAGCGGATGGGCCGATCGCCGGTATCAGGAGGTTTCGGAGCCTGTCTTTCTGCGCGACAGATAGGTGTTCAAAGCGCACTCCTACTCGGACTCTCCCGCTGGCCGCCGGCACCTGACGAGGCGTGATCTTGGCATAAAGAGTCTTTCTCCACACGATGCGCGCGGTCAATGGCTCGTGTGATGATTCCAGGGTCGATGCGGCGGCTGGAACGGATGGAGTGACAGGAATCAATTTGATCATCTGGTCGATCTGAAGAGAGTCGGAATGGCCAGGTAGTTCGAGGCACCCTCCGTCTCGGCTCAAGTTCAAGATTACACCAAGCGGACGATCGGCTCGGTGGTCTGGGCCGGCGAGCCGGATGGGACGTGTGACCGCCAGGCGAATCGTTTCGCGCCGATCCGCAGAAAAATTCCCATGTGAGGGCGACTCTTCTTGTCGATCCTCAAGGGCCGGAGAGGAAAGGATCAATGCTTCGAAGGTCACAGTCGTTGATCCCTCCTGCAATCCGTCCAGAAGCGATTGCAGCACGCCTTGGTCCTGCTCGCCGGTCAGTACAAACGATATGACGAGGTCCTTCGTTGACTGCAAGGTGGTCTCTGCCTTCGACGCAGGTCGCTCATGAACCACACCCTGGAGTTCAAGAAAGCTTACCGTGGTCTTGATGACGATGTACGCCGGTTGCATATGAACAGGTGGCAATACGTCACGGACCGTCAGGAGTGTCCCTGTCGCACTTATGTTTCGCAGGACGCCACGAAGCGTGCTGTTTCCGACAGTCAAGTCAACGGGGAACGATGACGACCGGCGCGGGAACCGGCGGCGTTCGTGGGGTGGTGCGGTATGCGCTGAGATGCCTGTTTGAGAGGAGGCGGGTGAAGCAACTGAGGTTGAGGAAGAAGATTCCTGCTGTTCCAGGGAGCCATGCCAGGCCGAAACATCAATGGCAGGAATTCTCACCTTGATCCTCAGGCCTCTACCGGGCTGGCTCTCTATTTCAATGGCTCCGCCATGCGCCTGGACGATCTGGTGGGCCCGTAAGAACTTCTCCGGCGAAATGCTGCTTGCAGGCAAGGCCAGAGAAGAAGACATCCTGTCGTTCTCGACCTCTTGGATGGTGAATGTGGCATAGGCTCCTGCGGCTTTGGATCGGGGTGCTGTGTCGTCTTGGAGCTGCCCGCTGTCCTGAATGGTGAGAGGTTCGGTGCGTAACATCAGTCGTGATGGCGTAGGAGGACCAGAGATACATCGTTGCGCGTATTCGAGCAGAATCCGTGCGAGATCCATCACGGCATCACGTGATCCCAGGATGAAGGGAAGCGCCGGAGCGAAAGATGTTGAGAGGAGAAGTTCTTTGCCTTGTGGACCCCCTTGGATCGACTGCACGATTTCCTGAAGAATGTCATTGAGTGGAAGACGTTCACCTTCCAAGGGCCATGCGTGAATGACCTGTACCAGCTGTTGACTTAGTTGGCTGGCCTGCGAGGCCTGAGCGACCATGGTTTGAACGTGCTGCTCGAACTTGCTCAGTTGGATTGTGCTCAGCAATCGTTGAGAGTCCTGAAGGAGCGTGCTGAGTGGTTGCTGGAGCTGACGTGATACTCTGGCGGCTTCTTGGGAGAGGATAAGTTGCCGATCGGTCTCTTGGAGTCTCGATTCCAATTGTGCCAGGCGGTCTTGATCAGCTTTTTCCTGTGACAGATCACGAAGCAATCCTACGGTGCCGATATATCGATGGGCGTTGTCGACTAGGCCTTTGGCCGTGACTTCTACGGATACGGTAAGTGGCGGCACATTTGTAAGCGCTTTCCGATGCAACGTCAGTTCGAGCCGTCGGACTGAGCGACTTCCGGCTCTCCGTTCGTTCAATCGAAAACGTCCGGCGCTCTCCTGCAACGGCGGGAGAAGGATCGAATAATGCTGGCCGGCGAGTTCCTCGGGTGTGTAACCGAGCATGCTGGTTGCGGATGCACTGACGTAAACAAAGCGTCCGTCCTGGTCGAGCTCATAGAGCAAATCGTTTACCGTCTCCATAAATCGCAGATGCCGTTGAAACGTGCGGTCAAGCCTCATTTGGAGCTCGCGTTTCTCAACGGCCTCCTGAACGCAGAAGAGCAACTCGGTGACAAAGCCGGGTGAGCTCTTAAAGAGAAGAAAGTCGGCCCCGTTCTGCAAAGCTTGGACGGCCATCTGTGAATCGCTTTGGCTTGTTTGAAGGATGATCGCCGCGTACGGAGCATTACGGCGAACGCGAGCGAGGATGTCGAGACCACTATCCGGCTTCAAGTCCTGGTCGATCAGGATGATGTGCCATTCGGCCCGTTGACTGAAGGTGAGAGCCTCTTCCGAAGAAAAGCCGGCTTCAATACGACAGTCGGCAAAGAATCCCCTCAGGCTGGAGGTGACCAGTTTGAGTTCGTCGGAGTGTTCGTTGATGAGAAGAATGTTCAGCGACGATTCAGGTATCGACATGAAAGATCTATAGTCCTCACACGGGGGTGTGCTCGTGTGGCCTGCACGCCATCGCCATTGTGATGAGATTTTTACCGCTCAACAATGGTTATATTCATCCCCATCGGGAGGACCGGCGTCCTGTTGAGAGAGCAGCAGTCATGAGAGGTTCAATATCATACAACTTCCTCGGAATCCCAGTCCGCTGGGCGAGGGGACGGTTCCGCTTCGGTAGGGGAATCAAGGATCCAGACTCGGGCCGGCTCAGGCTTCCCTCGTGCGGATGTGACGGACAAGGCGGTTGTGAGATAGGAACAAGACACGACCCACCGCAATCGCCAGACTGCGGTGGGTGACGATGGGAAGCGTCTAGCGGGCGGCTGCGGTGTTTGCAGATGCCTGACAGCCTCCCGGGGTCATATAGAGTAGATAGTTTCCCATTCCGTGGTGCACGTTGGGGTTCTGTAGGGGATGGTGGTGAACCATAACCATCTCATAGTCGTCCTGGGTGGTGACCGGAAACCCATGATCGTTCCGATAGACCTGGTACGGTCTGAAGTCACGGAACTTCCCGTCCGCCTCGACATCGGGTACGGTTCGCAGCAGAGTCTGGCTCGTGGTCTTGTTTTCGAGGGCGACCATGAGCAGCTCGTCGTGGCCGTGAGGATAGGCGAATTTGACGCAGCCGTCCAGGTTGAATTTCAGCGGAGCCGACAGGACCGAGACGCCGGGCTTGATCTCAATGCCCTCGTCGGTTTGATCCGCCCCCCGTTGCCCAAACTTGCTGTAGCAGACGATGTTGACTCCTACCTGGTACACCTCCATCTCCTGGATCGGGGCGCCTTTTGGCGCCACATACATCGTAAACCGGGCCATCACGTCCTTGGTGGGCGGAGCCTTATGGTAGAACGCGACGACGGACATGAGGTTTTGTCCTTTGCCCAGTTTCACGCCATATCCCTCCGGAAAGCGGGCTTCGGTCATTTCCAAACCAGCCCCGGCAAAAAATAAGGGTTCCCCATCGCATGACACGCTGGGTTTGTCGTTATTCAACATCAGAATGTGATGCAGATAATTTTTGGGAAGGGGGCGTCCTTCCTTCGTGAACACCTCCGACTTGTAGCCGATCATGTACGTGTCCTCGGGCAACTGAAACACTTTCTTCGGCATGCTGGCGGCGAGATCGCCGTCGTGGCTGGTAGGCAAATCGACCGGCCCGAAGGTGAGGGTGACCTGGTGCTCGTCGATCGTGATGTTGGTATTGCCTAAGCTGGGCATGGTCGGGATTGCGTGATGATCGTGCCCACCCTCGGCAGCAACCCCTCCCGCGAGCCCTAGCAGTATGAGCATGGTCAGTAGCGCACGAATCATAGCCCCTCCTCGTTGTAACAGACCGGCCGTCCGTGAGTATATGTGAACAATGTCAAGGAAGTGTCGTCCGCGCGTTAAGGAGCTGTGGGCGGCCGCGTGAGCCGTTTCCACAGATAGCTGCCGCCGTGCTGTCTGGGCGGGATGTTGTCTTTCGTGCCGACCCGAACATACCACCAGATACCCTTGGCCTGTGTGCCGTCTTCAGAAAGGACAATTTCAAATGCGCCTTCCCGGTCATTCCCCGTTTGTTTCCAGGTGCCTTGCCAGCGACGGTCGTCGAAGCTCGTGGTTGAAAATTGCCCCCCCTGCCAGCTGTAGGGGCCGTTGCCCTTGGCATTGAGAGTCGCAACGTATTTCTTATTGTCTTCGACCTCCGTGACTTCCCATTCTCCGCTCAAATCCACGTTGTCCAGGACAGCCGGCTGATTGTCGGCGGTAAGATGGAGAAAGGGGGACGTGTCGGCCGTAGGGAGACCGGTTCCCGTGCCGTGATGGCGAGTGGACTCATGCCAGGATACGAGAATCCAACGCCCGTCTCGCCGCTCGAATACGCCGGTTTCGCGGAGCGGTAGCACCATTCGTTGACTGAGATCGTGAGGATCGACGTAGCGGATATAATCCGATTCCATCGCGAACCACGCGATATCGCCTTTGTTCCAGAATTGCAGCTTCCTAATGGGGAGCTCCAGTTTCGCCACCGATTCGAACTCGCTACGCATGTCTGCTGCAAAGGCCGGCCAGCCCTCATACACACGTCCGTCGATTGTGTAGCCGATGGCGTCGGCGTCGTGGGACATATACTTGGACATCGTCGTAAGGTCGCGTTCCGCATTCGCTCTCATGAGCATGCGCAAGGTCGCTTCCGCGTCGAGAGGCTCATCGGCTGACGCCGATGAGCCGAGAAGCATACTGAGCAGAGAAACAAGGAGGAACCGGCTCAGGAGCGGGATGTGGCCGGACTGGTGTCTACGTAGCCGATTGCTCATAGATTGGGAAAACGTCTCCTTGGAAAAGTCCAACTCTCCGAGGCTACCTGGAGGCCGGAGGCGCTGTCAATGTCTATTTCCCGGATTGGGTCTTTCAGTCATGGTGCAGGCGATAACGGTGATGTTGTCGATCCCGCCTTCCTCTAGCGCCGCTCCAACCAGCGCCTGAGTCGCGAGGGGAGGATTACGCCGGTGCGGAAGGACCGTTTGTAAAATGCGCGAGTCCGGAAGCATTTTCGTGAGGCCGTCAGAGCAGAGCAACAGAAGATCGCCATCCACCACGTCATAGGGAAAGACATCGATTTCAATGGTGGAACCAAGCCCCATCGCGCGGGTGAGCACGTGGCGGTCCGGGTGATGAGCAGCTTCGTTTGGGGTGAGGTGTCCGTTGCGAATCTGTTCTTCGATCCACGTATGGTCACGGGTCACCTGGACGATCGTTCTGTCCCTGACCAAATAGGCCCGACTGTCGCCGACGTTCACCACCAATACGCGAGGCGTCGAAAGCCGGAGAAGATGTGCCGCGACCAACGTGGTTCCCATGCCTTCCAAAAAGGGGTGATGATCGGCGTGGGTGAGGATGGCCGTATGGGCTTGTTTCACCATGGTGGTCAGATGAAAGGTAGCGTCTTCCTCATCATCGTCGGCGGTTTGCCGCATCGTTGGTGCAAAGTTGGCGAGGGTATCCATGACGATTTGACTGGCGACATCTCCCCCGGCGTGACCTCCCATGCCGTCCGCGACGGCCCAGAGGCGATGGCGATTATCGACGAAAAATGTATCCTGATTGGTGCGTCGAACCAAGCCGCGATCCGTTCGCCCATACGCTGTCCAGTCCCACATGCTGGTCATGAGCGTTCGAGACCGAGATGAAAGGATGGGGGTGGGCCATATCGCGCAATCAGTCGGTCAAACAGACATTCCGCCAAAGGCTCAAGATTCCGGGTATCGGCGGCATTGTAACGAACGAGGAGATCCAGAGCGGCGGCATCACCTGCACGGTATTGATGCCATAATCGAACGGCTTCCATTCCATCGAGCTGATGAAGATCGGATTCCCGTGCGATGTCCAACTTGCGTTCGATATGTTTGAGCCCGCCCTGCAAGCCCACCCGGCGCGCCGCGAAACACAAATCGAAGTGTGGAATAGAGACCTGTAGTCCCTTGAAGTGGACTTGGAGGTAAGGGATATCAAAGACGCTGCCGAAAAATGTGATCAACAAATCGGCTTGATCGAGCTCCTCCTGAAGGAGGTCCCGCGTCAGAGAGTCACCTCGGATCAGCGAGCTCATGCGACCATTGCGATACAGCCCGACGAGAGTCACCTGTCCGTCACGAGCCGAGAGCCCGGTTGTTTCGATGTCGAGGTAGAGCGCTCGCGCGCCGAACGTCTGAAACAGCCGCCAGTGGTCGCGCATGTGGAGGCAGCCGGCAAAATACCGGGCATTTCGGCGATCGAGATGCTCTTGAGCCGAAGCCAGATCGGCGTCATACGAGGCTTTGCGGGCAGGTGAAATTCCGGCGAGGCGAGACTGCTGACGGAAGGACTCCCAATTGGAAATACCTTCTTCCCACAATCGTCGTTCGGTGGAGGATCCGATGCCCTGGAGATGGACGAACGTTGAGGTCAACATAGAGGTGTCAGGATGGAGACTGCGCCGGATTGTAACCTTGATTTCAGGCGATAAACAAGTTAGAGTCCGCGACTGATGCGGAGTTTCGTCACTATTCAGTCGGTTTCAGCGGGCAGGTGAGGGGCATGAATACGAATGGAAGCGTGAAACGTATCAGGATCAGCGTGGGCGGAGTCCAGCTTGACGCCGAGTTGAAAGGGACCCGCACGGCAGAGGAAATTTATCGGGCGCTTCCCGCGGAAGGACCGTTGAACGTGTGGGGCGAAGAGTTCTATTTCAAGCTTGACGGCGTCAAGGACCATCGCGAGACGGCGACGACCCAGGTCAAAGTCGGCGATGTGGCGTTCTGGGGAGCCGGCCAAGTGTTGGCGATTTTTTTCGGCCGCACGCCGATGAGCATGGGGCCGGACCCCGTTCCGGCGGATCGGGTCAATGTCGTGGGGCGCGTGGTGGGGGATGCGGCGACCCTCCGCCGGGCGATGAATGCGAGCACGATCCGCGTGGAACGACTCGAGCAGGGACCGACGGTTGGGTAATCATTCACCTCGCAGTTCCCCGATTGAGAACGGATGACCCGTCTGGGGTATGTTCGATGAGGCTGGCTAAAGAGCGCATTCACCATATGGCTGAGTCGTTGCTCGCGCGATTGCACGAACTCGCCTTTATGGAAGTGACCGGCGATCGCAAAACGCTTCGTGAGTCGCTGGAACAGGCCATGACGGAAGAACTCGGAGTTGAGGATCGGTTGAATGCCGAAGTGCGTCGATTGATGCAGCCGTACGAGCGACAAATCGAACAGGGACAGGTCGATTACCAGAAGATGTTCACGATGATCAAGCAGAAGCTGGTCCGAGAGCGAGGGATTATTTTGTAGAAGACGGGGTCGCATCAGAGGCGCCGGCCTTATTCCTTCCCGCATGACCCCGGCATGGTCCAGTCGAAACGGCGCACATTGTGATTAGCGACGACAAAGCCAGCCATCTCGCCCACCTCATGTTGGGGACGCTCAAAAAGAGCGCTCAGTGCCGATTGCTTGAGGATGACGGCAAGGTCTTACGCGAGATTAAACGTGTGGTCGCGGCGGAACTGGCACTAGAGGCGGAGATCGACAAGAAAGTGCGGGCGAGACTGGCGTCGTATTCCAGGCACATCGTGGAGGGAAGTGCCGAATGGGACGTCATGTATAGAAAGGCCTGCGAAGATGAACAAAAGAAGCGCGCCAAACCATAAAGCGCGCGGCGAGATATTTTGACGAGGTCATGCGTATGAGATTCGGACTGTTGATTCCCTTGTGTGTCCTGTTGTTATCGTTTGCCGCCTGTACACATTCCAAACCAAAGCCGCTCGTTCCGCTGGAACTCACTTCTGGAGCCACTGCCCAGGCGGTCGCCCTCAATACTCAAGGGATGCAGGCGTTCCAGAGCGGGCAATTCGCTGAGGCCAAGAACTACTTCTGGCAGGCCGTCAAAGCGGTTCCGGATTCAGGACAGGCGCACTACAACTATGCCTTGACTCTGAATGCCTTGGGTGAAACGGATGTGGCCCGCCAACACTTTATCGAGGCGGCGAACTTAGCTCCGGGCGATAAGGTGATCTGGGACTCGCCGGCCTTGCGTCCCTTCGGAAGTCCGACCGTGCAAAAGGGACCGCCTAAAGAACATCCCTATGGTACGAGAAAACCGGATATCGGCAGCGGGCCGCGCTAGCGGCGTGGTAGGCAGCGTCCTTCAGGAGGAGATGGGTACATGGCGAATGAGTTAGAGGTGGGTGCAAAGGCGCCGGACTTTTCTTTGCCGGATCAGGACGGTAAGACCGTGTCCTTGAAGAGTCTCAAAGGGAAACAGGTGGTGTTGTATTTTTATCCCAAGGACGACACGTCGGGCTGTACAAAAGAATCCTGCGACTTTCGTGACTCGCTCGCGCCAATCGAGAAGGCCGGGGCGGTCGTGCTCGGAGTCAGCCTGGATGGCAAAGCGTCGCATCAGAAGTTTATCGCAAAGTACGGGTTACCATTTGCGCTCTTGAGTGATGAAGAGGCGTCCACGAGCAAGGCTTACGGAGTCTACAAAGAGAAGAGCATGTATGGCCGGAAGTACTGGGGTATCGAGCGGAGCACCTTTGTGATCGATGCCACGGGGCGGCTCAAGGCCTTGTTTCGCAAGGTCAAAGTGCCTGGCCATGTGGACGAAGTGCTGGCAGTCCTCAAAGCTTAAGCCGACGCCCTGAGAAACGCGAGCCGCTCAGCCGATATGGATCCGCTTGAAAAAACGTCTCATGCCTGCCTCGCCGCCGCGCTGTCCCTCGTGCCAGGATTCGGTCATCTCTATATCGGCGAAAAGCGGGGTGGTCCCTTACTCCTTGCCGGACTACTGTTGATAGTCCTCTGGCTCTCGGTGTTTTCGGTCGCCCTCGTGCCATTGATTGGGCTGGTTCTGTTCTGCATGGTCGACACGTATCTTACCGTCAGCCGTGACCGCGGACTCCTGTCATAAACAAACCTCGTAGATCTCTGGGAATTGAACAGGACCATGACAATATCGCTTTGTCGCCGGTTGCGAGGCTGTCTGACAGCGCTGCTGCTCGCCTGGGTGAGCACGGTTCCCGATATCGCGGCCGGTAAGGCTTCCGGCATCATCATGGTGAAGGATGTATTGACCTTGCCGAATCAGACGGTCCGGATCGAGGCACGGCTCTCCGGCAAGACGTCGATGGAAGGCCAGACATGGGACGACGTTCCGCTGCAGTTATTCGTCGACGGTAAGCCGGTCGCGACAGCGAGCACCGGGGCAGGCGGGCAGGCCGCCTTCGACTATACGCCCAAGATGCGGGGCACTCACGTCATCGCCGTCACGGTCGTCGAGACGGCCTCTGTCGAATCAGAAAAGGGCGAGGCGACATTGTGTGTCTGGGAGCGCCGACGACCCATCCTGCTGGTTGAGATGGAAGCGCTCATCCAACCTGACGAGCCCATGACGCCACCTTCTCCCGTCCCAACCGGGAAGGAGGCGGAATTGCCGGCGCACCCCCTGTCCAATGCGGCCGAGGAACTGTCCCGCCTGACCCAGTATTACTACAATGTGGTGTACGTGCCGACCGGTGATCAGTTGTCCGCTATGATGAAATCCGTTGGAGGGGCGCGCCGCTGGCTGAGCATCCATAAGTTTCCTGTGGGCTTTGTGGTGTCACTACCGTCCAGGGATGTGAACGCGGTGATAGAAGGCTTCAAGCAGGGTGGCTGGACGACGATGAAGACGGGCATCGGGCGCACGCGGTCATTTGCGGACACACTTCTCCATCACAGAATGGAGGTCGTCATAGTGCCGGAACCGCCCAAGGGTGAGTTGCCTCGTAAAGCCAAGGCGGCGAAGAACTGGCAAGAGGTGAGGAAGAAGTTGTGAGCGCGACGGAGTTTCCTTTCTTGCTCGCGCAACGCGCGGGCTCAGAAGCCCCTCGCCTGGGCATAGGGCGCGTCTCGGCGCGGCCGGGGTGGGAGGGTAAGAAGGTGGCGCACAGTTGAAAGGAAAGCTCCATCGTGCCCACCGAGGATGAGAACGTAGGGGAAGCGGTTAGAGGGGCTGGAAAACTTCCGAAAGAACCCGATCACAGGCCACCGTGATTTGCGGTCAGTGATAGCCACTGTGCACTGAGAAATTCGTGGCCGCGGACGATTCACTCGCACCCAAATTCATGATATGTTCAGCGCCCGACCGGGCATCATCTCATTGAAGGAGCAGGAGCCTGTATGTTGTTAGAGGGGAAGAAGGGTCTGATCATTGGTGTGGCCAACAAGCATAGTATCGCTTGGGCGATCGCGCAGGCTGCGGCGCGTGAGGGTGCGCAGTTGTTGTTCAGTTATCAGAATGAACGGTTGCGCGAGAACGTCGAGGAGTTGGTCCGGACTCTGCCTGGCGCGTCGGCCTGTGTGTGTGATGTCGGAGACGACAGCCAGATTGACGCGATGATGAAGCAAGTCGGACAGAAACTCGGGCGGTTGGATTTTCTGGTGCATTCCCTGGCCTTTGCTCCGCGGGAAGAACTCACGGGAGAGTTTTTGAATACCACCCGTCAAGGGTTTGCGACGGCCCTCGATGTCAGCGCCTATTCTTTGGTGGCGGTGACAAGGGCAGCAGTGCCGCTGATGACGGAGGGTGGGTCTGTCGTGACACTGACCTATCTCGGCAGCGAGCGGGTCGTGCCGCACTACAATGTCATGGGTGTGGCCAAGGCTGCGCTTGAGGCAACGGTGCGCTATCTGGCTCATGATCTGGGGCCGAAGAATATCCGCGTGAATGCCGTTTCTGCCGGGCCGATCAAGACATTGGCCGCGCGCGGCGTGTCCGGGATCAGCAAGATGGTCGATCACCACCGCGCCTTCGCTCCGCTTCGGAGGGCGACGGAGCAGGGCGAAGTGGGCGATACGGCACTGTTCCTGGTGAGCCCGCTGGGCCGCGGCATCACGGGAGAGGTGATCTACGTCGATGGGGGATACCATATTCTCGGGTCGCTGGCGTCCGTCGACTAGCCCGCATTACTCATGAGCGCTTCTGCTGCAAACGCGGATTCGCGGCTGCGACGAGCCTTCGGCGGGCAGGCTCGCCACTCGCCCCCTCGACGTACTGTTCACGTACGCCTCGGGGCCTCGCAGCTCCGCATGCCCGTCTCGCGCGCGACTGCGCGGTTTCGCGACGAACCGTCATGAATAATGTGGGCTAGGAGGCCCCGGCCTCTGTTCATACCGTCGTTCCCGGTCCACTCACCCACTCGATTGCCTGTCGTGTCTTGGCCACGACGGCCCATTTCCTCTCCGTCATGTCGCCTCATGATAATCATGGTCGTGATGCTGCTCGGGACTGGTCCGACCCTGCCGGCATGTTCCGCCGAGCGTTCAGACCGGGAAGAAGAGGGGTTGATAGGACGCGTTCAGTCGGTGGTCACGACAGAAAGTTTGCTCGTGCAGACTGATCGGTTCGACGCCCAGGGGCGCCTTATCGAGCGTATTCAGGCCGGCGAAGAAACCTCTCACGGCCTGTGGCCGTTGCGATTTCTCTATCATCATGATCAGGCCGGGAGAAGGATTGCCGAGACGGTGCGGGACGGCCGTGGTGCGCTCGTGAAAGAAACGCGTTTTGCCTATGATAACCATGGCAATCGATCGGCCGAAGTGGCCGCATGGAGCGATGGGACGTTCGAAAACGCATCGCTGTACGCCTATGACGAGGCGCATGATCGAATACGGGGTATCCACTACAATGCTCAGCAGGTCATCAACCGAAACGTCTATGCCTTCGACGATGCGGGACGTTTACTGCGGGAGCGGTTCGAACGCAACTATCGGTTCGATGCCGGCAGCGGCCAAGTGATAAAATCGAACGGGTTCGACATGGGCTACGAAGTGGCCCTGCGGTACGGCGAGCACGGCCGTATTCGTGAAAAAATCGTGACTGATCTCACCGGGCAGCCCCAAGGCCGATCGGAGTTTCGTTACGATCAGCACGGCAGCCAGAATGAAGAACGTATCTTCAATGCGGAGGGGCGGGCCACCGACCGAAAAGTCTATCGCTACGAATACGATACGACCGGCAATTGGATCATGGAAGCGCTTCAATGGTGGGAAGTGAGAGGCAACCGCGAGAGACTGAAGGAATTTCACATTCGCGAGCGCAGCATCACGTATCACCAAGTTCCGTAGCCCCGGATCGCCCTACAGTCTGGCCTACCTCGAACTGTACAGCATTCCATTTTTCAGGCCGGGCTGTGGTCGACCGGACTCTGGAAAACCTGCCTTCCTCGCTGAGGACTCGGTACACCAAGCCGATTACGGAACCCCTCCAGCGGCCTCGATTTCCGACGAGCCTGCGGTCAGGTGTTTTCTCGGAACCATACCAATTCCCATTCGATCCGTGACTTCCTCTGCCGCTCGAAACGGGCGGTTTGGATGGACGCGTGCCGAGTGTGATTTCGATAGATAACGGTGAACGGACCTCTTGCAATAGGATCGCTCCTCCCGTACTCCTTACACACAGTCGCGAAATCCGTTCTACGTATTATGGGTGAAGGGTCACGGACGCTGCTAGGGCAAGGGCGTTGGTATAACGGGAGCTGTATGGACATGTCGAACAGGTTTGGCTGGTGGCTTCCCGGGGGAACGCTCCTTTCGATCATCATGTGGGCTTGCTGGATCCCGCATATCAGCCTTGCCGAAAGTTCAGTCGTTCACGGAGTGGAGGACGATGCAGCCGCCGTGCAGGGACCCGACATTCCCGGAGCCGGTCGCGAGCGGACGTTTCCATCCCGGGAACGCGAGACGGCTTCGTTGTCAACGTCAGAGGAGGCTACATTTCGATTTACTTGGGAAACGCGGCCTGGCAGGAGCTATTTGATTCCGGCGCTTGAGATTCCCGCCTACTTGTTCCTGTTGAACCTCTACGACCGACATTACACCGAACCAACGGAATTGTACCGGACGAACGGCAACACCTTCAGGACGAATCTGACCGATTCAAAGTGGGTCATCGACGATGATCAGTTTTCCATCAATCAGTTCCTGCATCCCTATAGCGGAACGGTGTACCACGGCTTGGCCAGATCGGCAGGCCTCAACTTCTGGGAGTCCTTGGCTTACACAGCCGCAGGCAGTCTCCTCTGGGAATTGGGGGGAGAAAAAACGCTGCCGTCCATCAATGACCAGATCACCACCACCTTCGGTGGAGCATTTCTCGGCGAACCGCTCTTTCGAATGGCCAATCTGCTACTGGAGACCGAAGACGGCAGCAAACCCGGCTTCTTAAGGGAACTCGCGGCCGGGGTCATTTCTCCGCCCACGGCATTCAATCGCCTCGTCTTCGGCAATCGATTTGATGAAGTCTACCCGAGCCATAATCCGGCTACTTTTATGCGTCTTCAAGTCGGCGGCACCCTCACGGCAAGTAGTAACAATGTGTCCTCCACCGTCAAAGAACGGGGAGCGGTAGGCGATGTCACCCTCAGCTATGGGCTTCCGGGCAAGCCCGGTTATACCTATGGGCGGCCCTTCGACTATTTTGATTTTCATCTCACCGCCGTGACCGCGAACACATTGGAGAGCATCAATACCCGCGGGCTCCTCATCGGATCGACCTATGCGCCCAATGACTCCACACGCGGGATCTGGGGACTCTACGGTAGCTACGACTACATTTCGCCGCAAGTTTTTCGTGTGTCCAGCACGGCCCTGTCACTTGGGACCACCTGGCAGACGTGGCTCTCGCAGGATGTGGCGCTTCAAGGGACCGCGCTCGGCGGCGCAGGGTATGGCGCAGCGGGCAGCATCCAGCGCACAGGCGACCGAGATTACCACTATGGCGCCAGCCCGCAGGCGCTGCTCGCACTGCGGCTTATCATGGGGAATCGGGCCATGCTCGACGTGACCGGACGCGAGTACTATGTCACCGGGCTACTCTCTCCGGAGCCGCACGGAAGGGAAAACATTCTGCGGGGAGATGCCTCCTTTACGGTACGGCTCTTTGACCGCCACGGCGTCGCCCTGCGATATGTGGTCTCACATCGAGACGCGACGTATCCCAACGTGGAATATAGGAATCAGACGGTCGGAACGGTCAGCCTGATGTATGTATTGTTGGGAAAAAGCGGTTTCGGCGCGGTCGAGTGGCGATGAGGCCTCCGAAGCAAGCTTCGACCTCTCACAACGTCTTTCTCGAACGAATACATCTGGAATGAGACCGATCTTCTCAACTTGCTGCTTCCGCCTCGATGTCGGGCTCTTTCTCGAACTGCCGGTTTTTCCAACCCGGACGTTGCACCCAAGAGCTTGTCCGAGCAATCCGGGATTAGGCAGGCTGAGAGCTGTCTACGCCTAGGGCGTCAACGGACCGGTGATGGGCTTTCCAGTTTCTGTCCCTTGCAGCGGGGCCATGCCTTCTTGCGGGAGGATGCGGAAGTGAGTAATCGCGAAGGACACGGCTTGGCCCACGGTGAAGCGCCAGCGGCGAAATTCTTCCTTATTCATGCGGGACCGCAAGATCAGCCCATCCGCGGTTTCGATTTCCAGCCGGTAGGCGACGCCAAGAAAATAGATGTGCCGTAGTTTGGCCTGTTGACGGTAGCGAGCCGGATCTTCCGCCACCTTGAGATAATAGGGACGAAATCCCACTTGGAGTTTCTGCCCATCTGGGCACCCCGGTGCCGGAAATTCAAGTGAGCCAACCTGCACCTGCTCTCGCTGCACGATACCTTCCACGATGTTCATCGAACCGATGAAGCGGGCGACAAATTCAGTGGCCGGTTCTTCATACACGTCCGCGGGAGAGCCGGCCTGTTCCAGCTTCCCTTTGGAGAACACGATGATGCGGCCGGAAACTTCCATCGCTTCTTCTTGATCGTGCGTCACAAACAGGCTGGTGACATTCAAGTCCGTATGCAAGCGGATCAACCATTCGCGCAGCTCCTGCCGCACCTTCGCATCCACGGCGCCAAAGGGTTCATCCATCAACAACACCGCGGGACGGGGCGCCAGGGCGCGCGCAATGGCGACACGCTGTCGCTGTCCACCGGACAATTGGTGCGGATAGCGACCGCCCAATCCTTCCAAACTCATGAGGGCCAGCAGTTCCTGGACGCGATGTGCGCTGTCCCGTGCGCTCCATTTTTTGATCTTGAGGCCGAAGGCGATGTTATCGAATACGGGTAGATGTTTGAAGAGCGCGTAATGTTGGAAGACAAATCCAATATTGCGTTCTTGCACGGTCAAGTCGTTGACCCGTTTGCCGTCGATGAAAATGTCTCCCGAGGTCGGGATTTCCAGTCCCGCGATCAAGCGGAGGACCGTGGTCTTGCCGCTGCCGCTTGGCCCCAGCAGACCGAGCAGTTCTCCTTCCTGCACCACGAACGAGACGTTGCCGACCGCCGTTCCGGAACCGAACTTCTTGGTGAGCCCGCGCACCTCGATTTTCACTTCTTACTGCGCTCCCGCTGCCGTTACGGTCATTTCTGCCCGGGCCTTCGCGATCTCCAACACCGTCAAGATGGCGAAGGATACCGCGAGCAGGGTCAACGCGACGGCATTGGCCGCCACGTAGTTGAAGTCGACGTAGCTTTGATAAATATGCAAGGTGGCGGTTTGGGTCAATAACAGAATATTACCGGACACTACCAGCACGGCTCCGAATTCACCGATCGCTCGCGCCACGGTGAGGGTCGCCCCATAGACCAGCCCCCAGCGAAGCGCCGGCAGCGTGACTTTGAGAAATACCTGCCATTCGCCCGCGCCTAATGTTCTTGCGGCTTCTTCTTCTTCCGTGCCCAACGTTTGTAACAGGGGTGTCAGCTCCCGCACCATGAAGGGAAACGTCACAAACAGGGTGGCGAGGATCATAGCCGGCAAGGCAAACAGCACCTTGATCTGCGCCTGGCCGAAGAACGTGCCCAGTATCGTGTCTGGCCCGAATAGCAGGATCAGCATGAATCCCGCAATGACGGGAGAGACGGCAAAGGGAAGATCGATGACGCCGCTGACCAGGCTGCGGCCCCAAAACTGTTGGCGTGCCAGCACCAGGGCCGTCATGGTGCCGAAGAAAAGATTCAACACCAGCACGATTACAGTAATTTCAGCCGTGAGGGTAAAGCCATGCAGTGCTTCGGGTCTCGTGATTTCAGTCCAAAAGGCGGCCAGCCCTTCGCTGAAACTCTGGCTGGCCAGATACAGAATGGGCCCGACCAGCAGGACCAGAAAATAGAACCAGACGATCCCGATCAGGACCCGACGCATGCCCAAGCTCCCATCACCGCCGTGCCAGTTGTCACCACCACACCCACATTCTCATAGGGCCTCGGTCGGCAGAGCCGAACCGTTCCCCTGTTCCGTTCTTCCGCGTGACCGTTGAAACAAGCGAGGCAATCGTTCCCCCGGTCGGCGGGTGAGTCGTTCCAACAATAGAAGTACCAGGAAGGAGATGAACAAGATCAACACCGAGACCGATGTCGCGGCCTGGGGATTGTAGCTTTCGATTTCTCCATACACATAGACCGATGCGACCTGTGTCTTCATCGGGATATTGCCTGCCACGATGACGATCGAGCCGAACTCTCCGAGCGCTCGCACGAAGGTGAGGAATACTCCGGTTAAGAGGCCTGGCAAGACCGACGGCACCGTCACCTTCCAAAAGGTCATCCAAGGACTGGCACCCAATGTGAAAGCCGCCTCTTCCTGATCACGGTCCAGCCCCATCAAGACCGGCTGCAGCGAACGAATGGTAAAGGGCATCGTGACAAACAACATGGCCAGAATGATGCCGGGCTGGTTGTAGAGCACTGCCATGCCGCCCTGTTGCAGCCAGGTCCCAAGCAGACTGGTCGGGCCATAGATGGCCGCGATCATCAAGCCTGCAACAAGCGTCGGGATGGCAAAAGGCAGATCGACCAGCGCATTCAAGAGCCAGCGACCGGCGAATTCATACCGCACCAGCACCAGGGCCGCGAGCGTCCCGAACAGGGCATTGATAGCAGTGGCGATGGCAGCCGTTTCTACGGTGAGCCAGAGGGCCGCAGCAGCTTGCGGGGCCGCGATGTCTTGGATGAACCGGTCTAAGCCGGCCACAACCGATTGTTGGGCCAATGCAGCGAGGGGAAGGAAAATCAGCACTAGCACGTAACCGACCGCGGTGGACCGCAAGGCAAGGCTGAGCAATCGATGGGAGGTCATGCGATCCTTGCGCCTACGGCTTCCTCGATATATTTTCGACGATCTGGGTCCAGAGGCCCTGCGCGCCGAAGAGTTTTGTGCTGACCTGATCCCACCCGCCGAGTTCTGCGATGGTGAAGAGCTGCGTCGGTTGAGGGAGCGTTGCCGATGTTGAGGCGCTTGCACCATGGTCAAGCGGCCGGAATCCCAGTTCCAGAAAGGCCGCTTGCGCTTCCGGCCCATGGAGGAAGGCGACGAAGGCATCGGCCACGTCCTTGACCTTGTGGCGCTCGGCATATTTGTCCACGACGGCTGCCGGGTTTTCGATCCACACGGTTTCGGACGGCACGATGATTTCATATGGGCGCTGACTCTTCACGCGCGGCAGCAATTCGTTTTCATAGGTCACGATCACGTCACCGACGCCGCGTTCGAACGTCGTGACGGATTCCCGTCCGCTCTTATCCATGACCTTCACGTTGCGTTGAATGCGGGTGAGCAAATCGATCGCCTGCCGGTCGGCGGCGTCCGGCGCGACCGCTTTACCTGCCGCGCCCTGTTCGGCCAGTTTCAGGCCGGCACCATAAATTGCGATCACATCCCACATCGCGCCGCCGGACGTTTTGGGATTTGGGTAGAGCACCTCTACGCCTGGGCGTGCGGCATCTTCCCAGCCCTTGATCCCCTTCGGGTTGCCCTTTCGGACTCCGAGGGCCACGACCGAGGCGGAGATCATGCCGGCATGAGGCGCCTTTCTCCAGTCATGGGCAATCAAACCAGCCTTCACGATCTGATCAATATCGCCCTCCAGCGACAGCACCGCGACATCCGCGTCGAAGCCTCCGATGATGGCCCGCGCCTGGGCGCCGGAGGCGCCATAGGAACTGCGCACCCGCACATCTTGACCGGTCTGTTGTTTCCAATGGCGTTGGAAGGCAGGAATGATGTGTCGCTCGTATGCCTCCTTCGGCACACTGTAAGCCGCAAGAATGAGTTCGCGAGTTTCGGCGGCCCGCAGGGGCGCGGACCACAGACCGAGGAGGGAGAGCGAAACGACAAAGGCCAGGCTCAAGGACGTGAATTTATGAGCGATCATGATGGACATAGGATCCTTCCGCCTGTTTGGAAAGGGCGAAGCGACTCAACGTGTAATGGTCAAGAATGTTGGCAATGGCATCACGTACTTCTCCCATGGCTTCTTGGAGCGGACAGGAGGCCTTGGTGGCATAGGGACAGTCCGAACATTTTTGGTAGGCGGTCTTACTGACACAGCTGATCGGGGCCAATGGCCCGTCCAAAATGCGGATGACTTGCCCCAGCGTGATCTCTTCCGGTGACTTGATAAGCGAGTACCCGCCTCGGATACCGCGGCGGCTGGCCAGAAGGCCGGCGCGTTTCAACGCCAGTAAGATCTGTTCGAGGAACTCTACAGGGATGTTTTGACGATCGGCGATTTCATGGCGTTGGAGGACCCGCCCCCCATAGGTCTCGCAAAGTTCGAGCAGCGCGCGCAGGCCATATTCACTTTTTTTGGAGAACTTCATAACGCAAAATAGCGTGAAACAATTTTGTCTAGTGAGTTGCTCAAGAATTTTCAGAATAAACCAGTGCGGGCTGTTGATTCAAGCGTCTCGTCGGCGAGAGGATCACTGAAATCGTCGATGTACGAGCGAGATGCATCACTGCAACCTATTGAAATCGGACGCTCCATTTCTTGACACCCTGTAACCGTTCTTGCTAGCTTCAGCCTGCTTTTCATCAGCCTTCATGAGCAGCCTGCTGCTAGATCTGGACCCCTGGTGAATTTCCAAGACCTCATTGTGACCCTGCATCGATTTTGGGCGGACCGGGGTTGCGTCATCCATCAGCCGTACGACTTGGAAATGGGCGCGGGGACCTTTCATCCTGCGACGTTTCTTCGCTCCCTCGGTCCTGAGCCATGGCGCGCCGCCTACCCACAGGCCTGCCGCCGACCCACCGACGGTCGTTACGGCGAAAACCCCAACCGCCTGCAGCACTACTATCAGTACCAAGTCGTGCTGAAACCCGCGCCCGACAACATTCAGGGTCTCTACCTGGAGAGCCTTAAACAGCTTGGGATTGACCCCAAAAAGCACGACATCAGATTCGTCCAGGACGATTGGGAGTCGCCCACGCTTGGCGCCTGGGGATTAGGCTGGGAAGTCCGGCTTGACGGCATGGAGATAACCCAGTTCACTTATTTTCAGGAGATCGGCGGCATTCCGCTGAATCCCATTACCGGTGAAATTACCTATGGCACCGAGCGCATCGCGATGTACCTCCAGCAGGTCGACAATGTGTACGACCTGACGTGGACCGACGGCGTCACCTATGGCGATGTCCATCACCGAAGCGAAGTCGAGTTCTCGCGTTACAACTTCGAAGAAGGGGATGTGCCCATGCTCATGGATACCTTCCAAGCCTTCGAAGGCGAGTGCAAGCGGCTGCTGGATAAGAAATTGACCTTGCCGGCCTACGACTACTGCATCAAGACTTCGCACATGTTCAATCTGCTCGATGCGCGGGGCGCGATCAGCGTGACCGAGCGCACGTCTTATATTGCTCGCGTGCGGGCGCTGGCTCGTCGTTGCGCGGAATCGTACCTGGCCGACCGGGCGGCCATGGGACATCCGCTTATGAAGCAGCCTGTTCGAACGGCCAAGGGCAGCGTAATCCATTCACCAGTTATACGAAATAGACTATAGGTCGCGCGCCACCATGCCATCAAAAAAAACGGCGACAAAAAAACCTATACGCTCCCAAGCTCCGGCCACCACGGAAGTGCTGCTCGAAATTGGGACCGAAGAGCTGCCCTATCAGTTTGTGGCCCCGGCATTGCGCGCCCTGCACCAAGCGGCCGAGACCATGCTCAAGGAGTTGCGCATTTCGTACGGCTCGGTCCGTACAATGGGCACCCCTCGGCGGCTGGTGCTGTTGATTGAAGGGCTCGCGCGACAGCAAGCTTCCGCCGTGAAGGAGGCGATGGGGCCATCAAAAGCCGTGGCGTTCGACCAAATCGGCCAACCTACGAAGGCGGCGATTGGTTTTGCCACAGGCCAGGGTATTTCGGTCGACCAACTGCAGGTGCGGCAGACGCCGAAGGGCGAGTATCTCTTTGCGGTGAAGCAGGAGAAGGGGCAGCCGGTGGCGGTTGTGCTCACGCAAGCCTTGCCGCAGCTGTTGGCCAAACTCTCGTTCCCAAAAGCCATGCATTGGAACCAGACCGGCGTTCGTTTCGCCAGACCTGTGCGGTGGCTGGTGGCGCTGTGCGGCGGGAAGGCGCTTCCGATCCAGTTCGCGACGATCAAGGCGGGTAATGCCAGTCAGGGCCATCGGGTGCTGGGTGCAAAGCCCACCGGTACGAAGGGCTTCGCTGTGAGGTCGATCGCGCAGTACCTCAAAGAAACCGAACGTCATGGCGTGATCGTGGATCAGGACCGGCGACGTACGATGATCCTCGATCAGCTTGCCACGCTGGCCAAGTCCGCCGGAGGCCATCTGCATCAGGATGACGACCTGCTCGAACAGGCTGTTTACATGGTGGAATATCCGCATACGATCCTCGGTTCGTTCAAGCCGCACTATCTGGCGCTTCCCAAAGAAATCCTGATGACCTCCATGAAGGAGCATCAAGGCTACTTCTCATTGGTTGATCAGAAGGGCGCGCTGCTGCCGAACTTTCTGGCGGTCACCAACATGAAGCTGTCGAACATGCAGTTGATCCGCGAGGGGAACGAGCGGGTGCTTGCCGCTCGGCTGGCTGATGCCAAGTTCTTCTTCGACGAGGACCGGAAGATATCGTTGGCGGAGCGAGCTAAGAAATTGGTGCAAGTGACGTTTCACCAGAAACTAGGAACCGTGGCGCAGAAGCAGGAGCGAGTGAAGAAATTGGCAGGTCTGATTGCCTCTCGCCTGGATCCGCAGAACGATCAATTGAAGAAGAGCTGTGAAAGGGCCGCCGGTCTGTGCAAGGCCGACTTGCTCACAGGCATGGTTGGTGAGTTTCCTGAGCTTCAGGGAATCATGGGAAGTGAATACGCCAGGCATGATGGAGAGCCAGAGGTCGTAAGCTCAGCCATTAGGGAGCAATATCTTCCTCGATCGATTGAAGGAGAGTTGCCGAAGACCTTGGTTGGCCAAGTGCTGTCTATCGCTGACAGGATAGATTCGCTCGCCGCTTTTTTTCACGTGGGAATTATACCGACGGGCTCTGAAGATCCCTTTGCACTCCGGAGGCATGCGACTGCAATAGTCCGCATCCTACTCGAGAGCAATCACAAACTTAATCTTGGCAAGCTCATCGACAATGCAAGAAACATTGTGATCGATGACCATTTCCAGGGAATGCCTGATTCGGAGCAGGAAGGTCGGCATCGCGTCGCCGAATTCATGTTTGAGCGCCTCCGGCATTATGGCAGAACCGTCCACGGCCTAAGAGACGACGTGATGGAGACTGTCTTGAAGGGAGCACCGAATACAGCTTTTGACTTAGTAGATCTCGTACTAAAGATGAAAGCTATTCAAACTATAACGATGCAACCGGAGTTTAACCCGCTGATCGTCGGGTTCAAACGCGCGCATCG